>NZ_CP029487.1:3098215-3408036 GCF_002441855.2 Eubacterium maltosivorans
GATTTTAATTACCGGGTGCTGGAGGAAGCCTATGACAAGACCAACATGATCATGGACCGGATGAAATTTTTGGCCATCACAGCCTCCAATCTGGATGAGTTCTTTATGGTGCGTATCGCCGGCCTCATGGACCAGGTGAATGTGGGCTACAACAAGAAGGGGCTGGACGGCAAAACGCCTACCGAGCAGCTGGCAGAGATCAACACTATTACCCAGGAGATGATGAAAAGACAGTATAACTGCCTGCTGAAATCCCTGGTGCCTGAGTTAAATCAGAATCATATCTTTTTTGTGGAGTATGACGAGCTGACCCCCGAGGAACGGGAATATGTGGACGACTATTTCCTGGAAACCTGTTACCCAGTGCTCACGCCCCAGGCCATTGACAACAGCCGCCCCTTTCCGCTGGTCAAGAACAACCAGGTTTATCTCTGCGTCCAGCTTCTGGATACTCAGGAGGACAAAAAGAAAAAGAAGAAGGACGGCAAAGAAGATGAGGAATACATGGCGATTTTGGAAATTCCAAAGGTACTGGACCGCATCATCGCTTTGCCGAGGGCAGACCGCGACGCGCCCTACCGCTATGTTTTCATCGAGAACATTATTATCCACAACGCCGGGCAGCTTTTTACCGGCTATGACGTCAAGCATGTCTCCGAGTTCCGAATCACCCGAAACGGGGACCTTGCCATTGACGAGGACGAAGCAGAGGATCTGCTGATCGAGATTGAAAAGTCCATCCAGCAGCGCAAATGGGGCGCCTGCATCAAGCTGGAGATCACCAAGGCCATGAGCAAAAAGGCCAAGCGGAAGCTCATCGAGGAGCTGGAAATCTCAGAGGAGGACGTCTATGAGCTCAAGGGACAGCTGGATTTGACCTGCTTTATGAAATTCCAAGGGCGGCCGGAATTTGACGAGCTGCGTGAGCCCATCTACAAGCCATTGCCGTCCAGAGATTTTTACGAGCGAGAGGATATCTTTGAAGTGATCCGTGAGAAGGACCGCCTGCTTCACCATCCTTATCAGTCCTTTGACACCGTGGTCGATTTTGTAAGAAAGGCAGCCGCGGACCCGGATGTGCTGGCCATCAAGCAGACCCTTTACCGCGTCAGCGGGGATTCGCCCATCATTGCCGCCCTTATCGAGGCAGCCCAGAACGGCAAGCAGGTCACAGTGCTGGTTGAGCTGAAAGCCCGGTTCGACGAGGCCAACAACATCGTCTGGGCTAAAAAGCTGGAGCGCGCGGGCTGTCATGTTATTTACGGCCTGGTGGGTTTAAAAATCCACTGCAAGATGATTCTGGTGGTGCGCAAGGAAGAAGACGGCATCCGAAGGTACGTTCACCTGGGTACCGGCAATTATAATGATGTGACCGCCCGTCTCTACACCGATATCGGCATGTTCACGGCCAAGGAGAGCTACGGCTCAGACGTCTCCACCCTGTTTAACGTGCTGTCCGGCTACAGCCATTACACCCTGTGGAAAAAGCTGGAGGTAGCGCCCACCACCATGCGGGAAGCCTTTAACCGCCACATTGACCGAGAGATCGAGAACGTGAAGCTGGGCGTGCGCGGCCGGATTATCGCCAAGATGAATTCTCTGATCGACGACCAGATCGTGGAAAAGCTGTACGAGGCCTCCCAGGCCGGCGTCGAGATCAAACTCATTGTCAGAGGCATGTGCTCGCTTATTCCGGGGATACCAGGAGTGAGCGATAATATCACAGTCCACAGTATCGTGGGCACCTTCCTGGAACACAGCCGGATCTACTATTTTTATAACCAGGGCAAGGAGGAACTTTATCTTTCCAGCGCAGACTGGATGCAGCGGAATCTGAACCGCCGCATTGAGACTTTGTTCCCGGTGGAGGACCCGGATTTGAAAAACGAGCTGAAGCATATACTGGACATCACCCTGCGCGATACCATCAAAACCCGCGTGATGACCGAAACCGGCGAGTACGTGAGGGTTGACAAGCGGGGTAAGGAACTGTTAAGCTGTCAGCAGTACTTCTGCGAGGAGGCCGAAGGACAGTTTGAGGAAGCGAAGCGTAAATTGCGGCTGAAGGCAGAGTAGCGGCGGGTTTGAAATTTGTTGAAAATCCTTAAATAGAGAAGGTGGAGAGAAATGGATAAAAGTATTGGAGTCATTGATATTGGCTCAAACAGTGTGCACCTGGTGGTGGGGGAATACCACAACAACGAGTATTTTCACATCATAGACGATGTCAAGGTAAATGTGCGTCTGTGCGAGGGGCTGTCTGAAACGGGCTGCCTGCGGGAAGACCGCATGGCGCTGGGGGAACAGACCCTCATGATGTTTAAAAATATGTGCGATACCTACAAGCTGGACAAGGTAATCGCCGTGGCCACCGCGGCAGTCCGCAAGGCCAAAAACGGTCAGGTTTTTGTCGATCTGATCAAAAAAACAACCGGTATTGAGATTGAGATCATCCCAGGTGAGACCGAGGCCGCCATGGATTATCTGGGCGCCATTAACACCATCGACATCCGCGACGCGCTGCTCATGGATATCGGCGGCGGCAGCGTGGAGTTTGTCCTGATCCGTGACCGCAAAATGGCGGACGCAGTGAGCCTGCCCTTTGGCTCCATCGACCTGACGGAAAAATTTGGGCTAGAGGATGTGGCGACACCGGGCAAGCTTCAGAAGCTGCACGCCTTTTTAGAGGAGGCCTTCGCAGGGGTCGAGCTGTTTGAAAAAGCCAGAGGACTGCCCGTGCTGGGTGTGGGCGGCACGATTCGGAATATTGGCCGTATCCATCGCCGGGTGGTCGACTATCCTTTGGAAATTGCCCATAATTACCGTATGTGCGAGGATGAGGTCGCTAAAATCTGTCACATGACTGCGAAGATGAACCTGGAGGAACGCAAAAACCTTAAGGGACTGTCCAAAGGCCGGACCGATATTTTTGTGGGCGCCAGCCAGGCGGTTTATAAGGTCATGCAGACCATTTTCTCACCAGAATTGATCATCTCTGACGCCGGTCTGCGGGACGGCTTGATTTTCAAGCATTTCGGCAACGGGCCGGAGGATCTGGTCCACAATATCTTTGATAACTCCCTGGTCAATACCATGCTCAACTACGATGTCAATATTCCACACGCCTATCACGTGTACGGGCTGTCTGTGAAGCTGTTTGAACAGCTGAAGTCTTTGCACGGCATCGAGGAGGATGTGTCCAGGATGATGAAAACCAGTGCCATGCTCCACGATGTGGGGATCAAAATCCAGTACAGCAACCACCACGAGCACAGCTTTTACCTGATTTTGAACTCCGGACTCGAGGGCCTTTTGCAAAAGGAACTGCTCATGAGCGCTTTTATTGCCCTGAACCACCGGACTAACAAAAAGGTCAAGGTCGAGGCAGAATACATGACGCTGCTGCGTGAGGAGGACAAACGCCTCATTGACAAGCTCAGCCTTTTCCTCCAGATCGCTGAGTATCTGGACCGCAGCATGGACGGCATCGTGAAGGATATCGACTGCGACATTAAGGACGATGTGGTCGAGATGATGGTGCTGACCACCACCCATTCTGTCTTTGCGGATATGATCATCAGCGAGTGCGGTAAAAAATTTAAACGCGTGCTGGGCCGTGAGCTGACCATTAAGAACAAGGTCATCGCCGCGGTGTAGGCAGACATGATTGATGCTGCAAAAAATACCGAAAAATCCCATCCGGGGACTTTTCGGTATTTTTGTATCTAAAGCCAGTGCCCGTTTAATTTTTCAGGATGGCGGTCATGGCCTCTTTAAAAGCCCGGGGATTGTCAAGCATTGGGCTGTGGCCTGCATCTTTGATCCGGAATTCCCTTTTGACCGGTGCGGTGAGGCGCTTCAGGTATTTCTCTGCTTCGCTGGCCGGGGTGGTCATGTCACGGTCCCCGGAGATAAAGTAGACGGGCACCTGATAGTCATGGCTGTAGTCATAGAGGGTGAAATTGCCCACTGAGACGAGCAGCGCGGTGTTGATTTTACTGCTCTGGAACAGGCCGAGGATATCCGAAGGTTTAAAAATAGGGCTTTTGAGCGCGGATTTGATGATCGCTCCGGTTTTGCCGTCCGGAAAGTATTTTTGCTTCAGGGCGCTGACTTTGGTCATTTTCTGGAGCATGACTTCATCGAATGGACGCTCTGGATATGGGCCGATACGGCGCAGCTTTTTGATGTCGCGGCTGTTGCCGGAGCGGATCACCGCGCCTTTGAGCGCATTGTAGCCAGCCTGCTCGTTTTCGATCACGTCCACCAGCTGGCCTACGCCGATATAGGCCGCTACGTTTTCAGGGTGCTCCAGGGCGTAGAGGGCGCCAAGCACAGTCCCCCAGGAATGTCCCAGAACATAGAGCTTATCTTTATGATATTGTTTTTTAAGCGTTTCGACGGTCTCATGCAGGTCAGTCATGAGGCTGTGCAGGTCGGGAGCCGCGCCGGGATTGCGCATAAAGGTTTTGCCGGTGCCGCGCTGGTCGTAGTGGACCACAGTGCACAGGTCTGAGAAAATCGACTCCATCACATAGGCAAAATAAGCCTCGGAGGAGCCGGGCCCGCCGTGGACAAAGAGCAGAACTGGCAGCTCGGGCGCGGCGGTATAGTGGAGGGTATACTCCTCAATGCCGTTTACAGCAATGTATGTTTCTGTGAAATTATCGGGTATGGGTGCTTTCTTTTTCATGATGACCTCCTTTGGGATTAGTATTAGTGTACCCCAGAAGCAGAGGAAAGAAAAGGGAATTCAGGTTTATAAAAGAAAATAAAAAGCAAAAAAGCGTATAATGGGGACAGCAAGATGATTGGAGGATATGGATGGAAGTATTGACATTAAGCAGCAGAGATTTTGAGGCCGGGGGCTGGATTCCCAGAAAAAATTCGGCCAGAGGTGAAAACCGCTCCCCGGCCCTGACACTGGAGGGGATCACGCCAGAGGCCAGGTCACTGGCCGTCACCATGGACGACGCGTCGCATCCTTTATTTAAAAATTATAATCACTGGGTCATCTGGAATCTGCCCGTGCAGGCAGAGATTCCGGAGGGTATTCCGGCGGGCAAGATCGTGGACAACCTGGGCGGAGCGGTGCAGGGGATGGCCTATGGCAGGCATGTTTACAAAGGGCCGAAGCCGCCGTTTAAGTCGGTTCATACCTATACCTTTACCGCCTATGTACTGGACTGTGAGATCAGCCTGCCACCGGAAAGCCACCGGGCTGAGCTGCTTGCAGTCATAGAAGGGCATGTGCTGCAGAGAGCGACCCTGTCGGCAAAGTTCCAGAGCCGGCGTAAGGAGTAGAAGGGATCTGCGGGGGATTTTCAGATTGTACAAAATTCAGGATTTTAAATAAAGAGATTGCGCAAAAGGCGAAAGCAGTTTATAATAAAGGGTAGAAAACTGAATAGAAAATGCGGCATCCGGAATAGTGTTCGCACCACTAATCCGGCTTGCGCAAGGTGTAGACCCACCGTACACAACGGCCTCTTGGGGCACGTACCGCATTACTTATTATAGATGATTTGAGTTCCAAAAACAAGGGATTCGTCCAACTATTTAAGTAGGCTTTTGTTTGTGTTAGCATTTTTAAGAAGAAGAATCTTTTTAGCTGTGTACAGGTGGCGTCTGCCCTGCACAGCTTTTTTATTTGGACTTTCTGATGACAGCGGGGAAGCAGGCCTTTTCCGCTGTCTGCTTATTCACTGAAAGGGAATAATAAGGATGGGAGGTGCCAGTAAATGAAAAAAGAACGATCTCCGGGGTTTTCCCAGAAGGGAGACAGGTACTATGCTAAAGGAAGCTTTTTTGATGAGGATAAAACCTTTGACGGCCGGCTGGCGCGTGTTGAGCGCCATGTGGCCCGGGACCCTGATGCGCCGGACTCCAAACGGCTTTACAGCTTTCACACTTTTGTGATTCAAAAGGGCGCAAAAACCCGGACCTATGTCTTTAAAGGCGTAAAGGAGATTAATCTGACGGGCTATTTTAAGGAAGGTGACCGGGTACGGCATCATTACGGCCATGCGATTCCGGAAAAGTATGATAAGTCTGGAGACTCGGAAGTGGTCTGTATTGTGTGTGGCGAGCCAGTCAACTGCCGGCGGAGCGTCTGCCCCTACTGCGGAAGTGTTTTGCTGAAATAAGTTGATACAGAAAATACAGAAAAGTCAGCGTTTTGGACTTTTCTGTATTTTTTGTACCCAAATTAAAGCCATTTGCCGGTCTGTTCATGTTATAATGAATGAAAAGTAACTTGGAAAGGAAGAATGCCATGGGTTTAATCACCATTGTGATCCCCTGTTATAATGAGGAGGCGGTGCTGCCGGCCTTTTATCAGGCCGTCTGTGAGGCGACCGCGGCCTTTCCAGCGTCGGAGGATTTTGAGCTTTTGTTTGTGGACGATGGCTCTGGCGACAGCACCCTCGCAGTGCTCCGGGACTTTGCCGGGCGTGACCGCCGGGTGCGCTACCTGTCCTTCTCACGCAATTTCGGCAAGGAGGCCGCCATCTACGCGGGACTTAAGCACGCCAGAGGCGACCTGGTGGCGCTGATGGACGCTGATCTGCAGGACCCGCCGGATTATCTGCTCAAAATGTACTTAGCCATCACCGAAGAGGGCTACGACTGCGCAGCGGCCAGACGGGTGAGCCGCAGAGGCGAGCCGAGAATCCGCTCCTTTCTGGCCAGACGTTTCTACCGGATCATGCGCCGGATATCCAATGCCGACATCGTGGACGGCGCCCGGGACTTCAGGATGATGACCAGGCCGGTCGTCGAGGCGATCCTCAGCGTGACGGAGTACAACCGGTTCTCAAAGGGCATTTTTGGCTGGGTGGGCTTTAAGACCAAATGGCTGGAGTATGAAAACATCAAACGTGCGGCCGGGGAGACCAAGTGGTCGGTCTGGAAGCTGTTTAAATACTCGATGGAGGGCATCACTGCCTTTTCAGTGGCGCCTCTGGCGCTGGCCTCCTTCGGCGGCATCGCCCTGTGCGGCGTGGCCGTCATCGCCATTCTGTTCATCATCATCCGCCAGCTGCTCTACGGCGGCTCCGCCTTTGGCTGGCCTTCCATGGCCTGTATCGTGATCTTCATCGGCGGCATTCAGCTGCTGTGTGTGGGCATTCTGGGACAATATCTGGCCAAAACTTATCTGGAGGTCAAGGAGCGCCCGGTTTACATTGTGCGGGAGGAATCCCGGCATGTGGATAGAGCCGATGGTGAGCGGCAGAGATAAATGGGAATCATTTAAGCATCGTCCGTTACAATAGGCTTCATAGGACATACGAAAAATGCCAAAAAGTCCAGAAAAAGACTTTTCGGCATTTTTTGTACCTTACCTGTAAGAAATGACGACCTGAAAGGATTTGATCATAGATGAAGAAAACAATCATGACCGCCCTGGCCGGGGTCGGCCTGCTGGCGGCTTACAGCATTCTTGTGGAGCCGAACCGCCTGGCGGTAAAAAAACACGCGGTGGGCAGCGGCGAGACGCGGCTGCGGGTGGTCCAGCTCACCGATATTCATATCGGTCCCTTTTATCCCAGGCGCAAAGTCGCCCGTCTGGTGCGCAGGGTCAACCGGCTCTCGCCCGACGTGGTGGTGTTCACCGGCGACTTGTACGACCGCTTTATCCATTACCGGCGTGAGGACGCGGCCGGCCCGCTTGCAGAGCTGGAAGCGCCTATGGGTAAATTCGCGGTCTGGGGCAATCACGACTGCACCAAGATGGCAAGATGGTACGCGCCGGTGCTGGAACAGGCGGGCTTTACCCTGCTGGAAAACGAGGCGGTGTGCCTCCCGGCCGGAGAGGGACGGACCCTGGCCATCGGCGGCGTCGATGACTTGCTCTATGGCGAACCCGATGTCCGGCAGACGGTCCGGGGCACAGCGGGTGGTGATTACAGAATCATTCTCATGCACGAGCCCGACGGGGCGGACCGGTTGAAGGGAGCCGGGGTGGATTTGATTCTCTCCGGCCACACCCACGGCGGGCAGATCCGCCTGCCGCTGCTGCCCACCGTGCCCACAGACCTCGGGAAAAAATATATCCGCGGCTTTTACACCATCGATGTGGAAAACAGCACGGAGTTGTATGTGAACAAAGGCATCGGCTGCACCCAGATTCCGGCCCGCCTCGGCGCGGCGCCGGAGATCGCGGTCTTTGATATTAAAATGACGTAGTATGTGGGAGAGCAGAAGGGTTAAGGCGAAGCTGAATTTGAGAAAAATCTGGAGATAAAGGTTGAGATCATTCGAGTGGAAAATGAATGAACGTCTTGGCGATCACCAAAACGAAAAAAACGCGGCCGCAGGCCGCGTCAAATCAAAATGCGTCAGCATTTTGCTCCTATAATTCTCCATTTTTAATTAATCCCTAACCCCGGTCAAAGTAAGGTGATTTTCCCTTAGCGGAAAGTGGAATCCCCAGCACCATGGTCATTTTTTCGTCCAGATAGCCCAGAGAAATGGCCGCCTTCCCCACAGAAAACATGATGCGGTTGTCTACATGGGCGGATGCGGCCACGCTCACGGCAGAACCAAGGGCAATCCCCAGATCCATGGGGTCAAAGGCACAGAGTCCGTTTTCACGGGCGCACTCAGCACAGTTCTCGTGGCCGCAGTACTGGCAGGCCTCGTTCAGGCCTCTCTGGCCAGCGCTGGCGCCGATGAGCACCACAGCCGCGCTGTCGCGCACATTCTGCGCGTCGCGGATAAAAAAGGCCAGATCCTGCGCCTTGCCCAGACGGTCCATTTCAGCTGCCAGCGCCTCCTTTTCCACGTCCGTCAGGTAACAGGAATCAATGTGGTCGACGCCGCGGGCTTTGGGCGCTGTACGGGCAGCCACACACATGCTCTGGGCTACGCTTAAAATACCGGATGTCTCAGCATCCTGAGAATGACAAATCATTTTAAAAGCCTCCTTCTTATGACAATGCTTTTTAAGATTATAGCACAAAGTCCTGTAAGAAACCAAAATTGTATCAAAAAAGCCTTGACCTTCCCCTGCGCGGGAGATGTTATCCTGAAGATAAGAAAAAACAGGAGGATACTCAGATGACAATCGCCAAGATGGATTATAAAAAAGAATACAAGGATTTATACATGCCGGGAAAAAAGCCCGGACGCATTACTGTGCCAGAGATCGCCTTTATGATGGTGGATGGCGCCGGCGCGCCGGAAAGCCCGTGCTACCAAAACGCGGTGGGCGTCCTGTACGCCCTCAGCTTTGGCATCAAGATGCAGAAGATGAAGGACAGGCCGCCAGAGGGCTATTTCGAATATGTTGTGCCGCCCCTGGAGGGCCTGTGGTGGTGTGTTTCAGATAATCGTGACGACTGGCAGTGGACCTCCATGATCCGCCAGCCTGAATTTGTGACGTCTGAGCTGTATGAAGCTGTGCTTCTGGAGAGCAGGGAAAAAAAGCCGGAGCTTGATTTTGAGACGGTCCGTTTTCAGCGTTTTGACGAGGGAGACTGCGTCCAGATCATGCACATCGGCCCTTATGCGGACGAGGGAAGGTCTTTTGATGAGCTGGCCGCCTTCATGGAAGCCGAGGGTCTGGCCCGCCGCCCAGGGTGGGAACAGAAGCATCATGAAATCTACCTCTCCGACCCGCGCCGGGCAAAGCCAGAGCGCTTGAAAACCGTACTGCGCATGCCGATCGCAGCCGTTTAAGATACAAATAATGCGGAAAAGTTTCAATTTTGGACTTTTCCGCATTATTTGTATGTCAAATCACTTTCTGTTTAAAAACTATGGATGGCTTTTCCGAACGATGGATAAGTAATGCCAGGCCACGCTCACCAAAGCCAGCAGTCCAAAATATCCAAACAGGGGAAAGAGGGTGGCGATGAGGTTTTTAAATCCGGCGATACTCCCGAGCGTGGCGGCGGTCATGATGGTGATCAGCAGGCCCTTTCCACGGACAGGGCCGATCCGGCGCACGCGGGTGGACACCGCGTAAAGGCAGGAAAGCCCGGAGCCGAACATGCCACAGAGCAGCAGCAGGGCATAGACAATACCCAAAACCGGATGAATGGCAGAGGCAAGGGTGAGCATGGGCAGGCTGGAGGCCTGGACCAGCGGTAAATGCAGGGCGATGGGCACCAGCACGCACAGGGCAATGACAAACAGCAGAAGCGATCCCCAGAATATCCCCCGGGTAATTGAACGATCCGAGTCCACATGGGGCGCGATGGGCGTAAGTACAGAAATGGCCACCAGCAGGTTGTAAGAGACAAAGGTTAAAGCCGCTATAAGCCAGTTGCCAACCAGTGGATTGCTGCCGGATACAGGTGAGGTGGTCAGTGGCGAGAGAGACAGGTTAAAAAAGGACAGAACACCCACCAAAAGACCGACCGCCACCATAAAGGGAACCACAAAGCCAAAGGCTGAGACCATCCCCCGGGCGCCGGTCGTTCCTGCCGCGGCCAGCAGAAGCCCCATGAAAACACTGCCTGCAAAGGCCGGAAAGCCCCAGAGTTGTTCAAGAAGCGCGCCGGCGCCGGCCACCACGACCATGACCACCGTGAACATAAAAAGCAGGGTAAAACCGCCGAAGATCAGGCGCAGAACCGGATGATAACCCCGGACCACCAGCTTTTCAAAATCCCGGATGCCCGTGCGGTGGGAAATGCGCATAATCATACAGCCAAAAATAAAAAAAACAAACACCGCCACCGCCATACCTGCAATGCCATATCCGCCGAACACGCCGAAAAACTGGTAGATCTCCTGGCCAGAGACAAAGCTTGCCCCCAGGTAGATACCGATAAAGGTCATCATGACCTGCCGCATGGTGATTTTTTTCATGGCCCTTCCCCCTTAAAGCTGATTAAGATTATATCACAAAAACGTTCCACAAGAAAAGAAACAAACAAAAAAGCCCCGAAAGGCTTTTTTGTTTATGCTAAGGTTTCGTGCAAAGATTTCATGATGGCTTCGAAGGAGTCTGGCTGCCATGCGCTTCTGCCGATGAACAGCCCGTTGACATTTTCGAAAGGGGCGTACTGCTTGGCGTTGTCAATGTTGACACTACCGCCGAACAGCAGCGGAATTTCACGTCCGGCTTCGCCGTAGAGCTCAACCGTGACATCCCGCAAATGGTTGTGAATGTCGTTCACCAAAGGTGCTTCAGCGGGAATCCCGTTAACGCCGATGGCCCAGACAGGCTCATAGGCCACCCAGAATTTGCCGATGGCCTCTGCAGGCACATCATGCAGGGCAATTTTGAGCTGGCGGGCCAGCACTTCTTTAGACACACCGTATTTTTTGTCCTGCATGCTGTCGCCGATGCAGACAAGCGGCGTAAAACCGTGCTTTAAGGCTGCAAGGGTTTTGAGGTTAACGGTGTAGTCGGTCTCGTTAAAGTACTGGCGGCGTTCGCTGTGGCCGATTTCCAGGATGTCCACGCCGATTTCCTTTAGCTGTGTGGGGGAAATCTCCCCGGTAAACTGTCCGGCGTCCTCATAATGCACGTTTTGGGCGCCCAGTTTTAAAGCGGATTTTTTAGAGTCGATGAGCTCACGGATTTTCCAAAGCTGAACATAGGGCGGAATGATGAAAAATTCAAATTCCGGGTAGTTTGGAATAATGTCCGTCAGCGCCTCCGTGTAAGACAGCCCCTCAGCGGTTGTCTTATTCATTTTCCAGTTTGTTCCTAAAAACATCTTTTTCATGATGGAACCTGGATTATTTCATGTAAGTTTTTTCGAGCTCGCGCATGCGTTCTACTTTTTTGGTAGAACCGCCGCCGGCAAATTCACTCTTCAGGTAAGCGTCAACGATCATTTTGCCAAGTTCAACCCCAATGCAGCGTGCGCCCATGGTGATAATGTTGGCGTCGTTAGATTTTGCCAGACGTTCTGCGGCAAAGGTATCGTGGCAGGTGCCTGCGAAAGCGCCTGGTACCTTGTTCGCCATCATGGCAACGCCAAGGCCGGTACCGCAGATGATGATTCCTCTGTCATAGGTTTTGTCCGCTACCTTTTCAGCCAGATTAAAAGCAATGTCCGGGTAATCGCAGTCATGGTCAGCAGAATATTTTAAGTCCGTAATGTCGTAACCTTCGCTTTTTAAATGTTCGTAGATCGCATCCTTGAAATCAAAAGCAGCATCATCACAATCAATTGCAATTCTCATTTGTAAATCCTCCTGGAATTTTATTAGTTTCTTTAAGTCTATTATGCCATATTTTTAATTATTTGCATAGCAGAAATTAATTTCCGAGTAAAATGTAAAGTTTTATTAAGGTTACAGGAACACGACAAAATAAACACTGGAAAAAAGCATAAAAACAGGATAGAATGAATGCAATTGAAAAAGAAGGAGGGCGCAGCTTGCGAACAAAAAAAAACGTGACCATCGGCTACGAGAAGGGAATTCATACCCGGGTGGCCGCGATGGTGGTTCAGAAGACAACAGAGCTTGAGGAGCGTTTTGGATGCCGCCTGTACATTAAGCGGGTGGACCGTGCCCTGATCGTTCCCTGCAATTCCGTACTGCCGCTGGTGGGGATGAAGTTAAAGAAGGGCGAACAGATCCAGATCTTTGGCGACGGCACGGGGAGTGAGCAGGCTGTGACCGCCCTGGCCGAGTTTATGGACGGCGCCGGTGTGGTGGATCAGGATGAGGTTGACAACATCATCCAGAAAAATACCCTGACCAGTGAAAAGATTTTTGAGAGCATCCACAACGGCCTCATTGTCATGGACGGCGCAGGGCGCATCACCATTTTCAACGCTGCCGCTGAGGCCATGACCGGTATCGACGCCGCTGAGGCCATCGGCCGCCTGGTGGACGACCTGATCCCCGGCTTCGGCGCAGCGGAAGTGATTGCGACTGGCAGGGAAAAGCTGGGGGTAAAGGAGGCCGTGGGCGGCAACTGGGTCATTAGCGACAAAAGCCCGGTGGTGGTGGAAAACTGCAATGTGGGCGCTGTGGCCGTGCTTCAGGACATCACCCAGATCGAGGCGTTATCCTGGGAGCTGAGCAGTGTAAAAGAGCTGGAGGGTAAGCTTATCAGCATTCTGGAGGCTGTGTACGATGGCATCTGCCTGGTAGACAAGGACCATCGGATCACCTATGCCAACGATGCTTTTACGGGTATTTTGAAAAAGCGGGTGTCCGAGCTCACTGAACAGAGCATCAGCATTTTGTTCCCTGGGGAAAAAATCCCCAATGGTTTTTTTAACGGACAGAGCGGTACGGTCATCACCAACGCCGATGGGCGGGAATTCATGCTGGACGTGCGCCCGATCGCAGTGGATGGTGCGGTCAGCGGCAACGCCATCGTGGCCCGTGAACTGACTGAGATCACCAAGCTGGCCGCCAAGGTAGAGGAGCTTTCCGCCAAGACGGTCATGCTCGAAAAGGAACTGGAAAAGCGGGAGGACATCGGCGCCTCCTTTGAGAAAATCATCGGCAAGAGCGGCGTACTTTTAGAGGCGCTGTCTCTGGCCTCCAAGGCATCCAAAACCGACGCCACAGTGCTCATCCGCGGCGAGAGCGGTACCGGCAAGGAACTGGTGGCCAAGGCCATTCATAACGCCAGCACCCGGAAAGACGCAGCCTTTGTGAGTATGAACTGTGCGGCCATCCCGGCTGACCTTCTGGAGGCCGAACTTTTCGGCTATGAGAAGGGTGCCTTTACGGGAGCGGTGCGCATGAAACCGGGTAAATTTGAGCTGGCCGACGGCGGCACCATTTTCCTGGACGAGATTGGAGATATGGACCGCGCCATGCAGGCCAAGCTGCTGCGGGTGCTGCAGGAGCAGGAGGTTGAGCGGGTCGGCGGACTTGCGCCTGTCAAGATCAATGTGCGGGTCATCGCAGCCACCAACGCGCCCCTTGAGAAATTAATGGAAAATAACAGCTTCCGCAAGGATTTATACTACCGTTTGAACGTTATTTCAGTCATTTTACCGCCTTTACGCCAAAGAAAAGGCGATATTCCCTTGCTTGTGGAAGCATTTATTGATAAAATATGTATGCGATACCAATTACCGCCGAGGCACATCACAAAGCCTGCGCTTCAGTGCCTGGAGGACTATGTCTTTCCTGGGAACGTCCGTGAGCTGGAGAACATCATCGAGCGGGGGGTTACCCTGAGCGCCGGTGAGTGGATCGGCGTGGACGATCTGCCGTCCTACGTCCGAGCGATTGGGGAAAATATCCCCGGATTTTCGGGTGTGCCGGATGAAAACGGGGAAAAAATACCCACCTTTGCGGAAATGGAGCGGGACCTCATCGCTTCTGCCCTGTCTAAATATAAAAGTTTCAGAAAAGCTGGGGAGGCCCTTGGCCTTGACCACAAGACGGTTTCAGCCAAAGCTAAGAAATATGGGTTAACATAAAAACAGACCCGGTCTTAAGTTTTGGCACGCATCTTGCGTTATATAATCAGCGTGCCCATTTGGCAGTGTTCAACGGGCATAAAAGAAGCTTCACGGCGAAGTGAATCAAATTTTAGGAGGATATTTATGGCAGGTACAGGTGTTGTAATCGTTTCTCACAGCGCAAAGCTGGCAGAAGGTTTGGCAGAAATTGTCGAAGAAATGAATGATGGTAGTGTAAAGGTAATCGCGGCAGGCGGCGCTGACGGCGGAAGAATCGGAACCAGCGCGATTAAGATTCAGGACGCCATCGAGTCCCTGGAGGACTGTAAGAACATTTTGATTTACGCCGATATGGGCAGCTCGATCATCAGTGCGGAAACCGCCATCGATATGCTCGAGGACGACCTGCAGGAAAGAGTCCATATGGTGGACTGCCCCATCGTGGAAGGCGCTTTCGCCGGTGTGGTGCAGGCGACCATCACCGACGACCCGGAAGAAATCATGAATGTGTCCAAATCAGCTAAAGAGCTGTGTAAATGTTAATAACGGGAGTCACCCGTTAAAATAAAGAATTTCAGGAGGAAATTTATCATGACAATGAAACGTTTGATCAACGATCCCTACGACGTAGTGGAAGAAATGGTGGAAGGATATGTCAAAGCGCATGACCGCTATGTAAAAATGTGTGACCTTGAAGAAGCGCAGGGCCGTGTCGTTGTGGCAAAAGATGCTGGAACAAAAGACAAAGTTGGTGTTGTTATTGGTGGTGGCTCCGGTCATGAACCGCTGTTCATCGGTTATGTCGGTGAAAACTTTGCGGATGGCGTTGTAATTGGTAATATCAATACTTCTCCTTCTCCAGACCCATGCTACGCAGCCGCTAAAGCTGTTGACAATGGCAAGGGCGTTATCTATTTATACGGTAACTACGCAGGCGACGTGATGAACTTTGACATGGGCGCAGAAAAAGCCGATGAAGAAGACGATATCCGTGTTGAAACTGTTCTGGTAACAGACGATGTTGTTTCCTCAGAAAATATCCCTGACCGCCGCGGTATTGCAGGCGACTTCTTCGTATTCAAGGCTGCTGGCGCAAAAGCTGCCATGGGCGCAGATCTGGACGCTGTTGTCGCCGCCGCTTCAAAATGTAATGACAATACCCGCAGCATGGGCGTTGCCATGTCTTCCGCTACCTTACCATCTAAAGGCGGCCCGATCTTTGACATGGAAGACGGCGATATGGAAATCGGTATGGGTATCCACGGCGAACCTGGTGTCAGAAGAGGCAAGATCGAACCGGCTGACGCGGTAATCGACGAAATCATGGACCCAATCCTGAAAGACCTGCCATACGAATCTGGCGATGAAGTTTATGTACTGGTAAACAGCTTAGGCGCTACTCCGATTCTTGACTTACACATCTGCTACAGACGTGTTGCGCAGATCCTGGAAGAAAAGGGCATTAAGGTTCACAGAGCTTTAGTTGGTCCTTTTGCCTGTTCCATGGATATGGCCGGGATGTCCGTTACCTTATGTAAACTGGATGACGAACTGAAAGAATTATTAGACTACCCATGTGATACACCTTACTTCACACAGGTAAAATAATTAAGACGTTAACGAAATTAAGAGAGAATAAACTATAACTGTGTCTCGGGCCCTTAGCGGGGTCCGGGATTCTTTACTTCACAAAGTACGTCCTGTCCTATGTCCCTATCGATAGGACAGGGCGCATTTGGTGAAATAAGAACAAAAGGAGACCAAAAAATGAGCGAATATGTTTTAGATAAACAGTACTTTGTAGATGTTGTCAAAGATCTCATCAAGCTGGCAGAAGACCGTAAGGACTATTTTACAGAGCTGGACTCTGCCATCGGCGACGGCGACCACGGTATGAACCTGTCCATCGGCTTCAGAGAAGTGGATAAAAACCTGGACGAATGGCAGAAGGAAAGTGTTAACGGCTTTTATAAAAAAGTTGGTACCGCGTTACTTGACAAGGTTGGTGGTTCCTCCGGACCGTTATACGGCAGCTTTTTTATGAAATTTGGCCTGCCGGTCAAGACAAAGGGCCCGGACGACGGCGTTACCTTTGACGAATTCATCGAAATGATGGAAACCGGCGTCAACATCATTAAAAAGCGTGGCAAATCGACCACCGGTGAAAAAACAATGCTGGATACTTTAGTACCAGCGGTTGAAACTTTAAAATCCGCCTATGAAGGTGGTGCAGCTCCGAAAGAAGCCATGGCGAAAGCAGTAGAAGCCGGCAAAGACGGCCTTGAATCGACCCGCAACATTGTTGCGACCAAAGGCAGAGCCATGCGTCTTGGTGAACGTGCCATCGGCCATCTGGACCCGGGTGCTGCATCCTCCGCAGAAATTCTGGAAGTATTCTACAATCATATGCCGTAAGAGAACAAAAAGGCAGACAGGTGCGTCGCGAAACAGGACGCACCTGTTTTTTTGTAATTGAAAAGGTAAAGAAAAACCAAGGAAGGGACAACATATGAAAAATACGTTTGCGATCCGCTGCCAAAAGTGCGGCTATGAAAAGGACTTTTACCTGGGCGTTGGACTGCTCCATTCCGGGGCGCCGGATTTCGATTCGGAGTATGCTGTGCTGCCAAGACTGGTCCGGGACCCGGAGGCGCTGGCCCGCATTAAGCGTATGGTGGCAGAGGAAGGCGGAACCCTCGTCACCGATTACCGCTACGGCGTTTACCGCTGCCCGGCCTGCGGAGCTTTTTATAAACGCTTTGCCTACGCGGTGGAGAAAGCCGATGGACAGAAGATCATGCCAGAATATATTTGTGAATGCGGCGAAACGCTTGAAGCAGTGGAACCCGAGACCCTCAACCTTTCGGACTGCGTTTGCCCGGAATGTGGCGAAAAGCGGCTGCATGAAGCGGATTCAACCTTTTCACCTCTGGATAGTGAGGATTAATTATGAGGAAAAGGCACTCTAAGGCTAATGGACAATAAATAAGTACAACAAATAAATAATAAAAAAATATGCATTTTATAGTAGCATTTTACTGTAATGAAGTGTATAATACAGGTATATGAATACTGTCATTTTAAAGGAGAGAGAAATGAAAAAGAAAAGTATGATGACCTTACTCATCGTTGCGCTTCTGTCCCTGGCCATGCTGTCAGGCTGCAGCAGCAGCGGTGGAAACGACAACCAGGCAGCAGGAAACAGCGCCAATGACGACAAAACCTTTGTGGTTGGTCTGGACGATTCCTTTCCGCCAATGGGCTTCCGAGACGATCAGAACAACATCGTCGGCTTTGATGTGGATTTAGCTACCGAAGCCGCCAAACGCATGGGTATGGAACCTAAGATGCAGGTCGTCAACTGGGATACCAAAGAGCTTGAGTTGGACAGCGGCAACATCGACGCGATCTGGAACGGCCTGTCCGTCACACCAGAGCGCCAGGAAGCCATGCTCATGACCAAGCCGTACCTGAAAAACGATCAGGTAATCGTGGTTAAGAAGGATTCCGGCATCGCTAAAAAAGCAGACCTTGAAGGCAAGAACGTCGGCCTCCAGAAGGGCTCCACCGCCTATGACGCCTTTGAAGCGGACGATATCCACACCAAGGTTGCGGGAATGAATGAATACCCCGAAAATGTATCCGCCCTTCAGGATTTAGGCATTGGCCGTATCGACGCCGTCATTGTCGACTCTGTGGTCGCGCGCTACTACATCTCAAGTGAAAATGCAGATTATGTGATCCTGGACGAAAGCCTGTCACCAGAAACCTATGCGGTTGGTGTCAAGAAAGGCAATACTGAATTACAGGAAAAAATTCAGAAAGCCATCGACGACATGGTCGCTGACGGTACTGCCGCTGAAATTTCCAAGAAATGGTTCGGCGAAGACATTTTCTATACAGGAAATTAAATGATTTGAGAATTGAGCATTGAAAATGGAGAATTAGAGGAGCGGATGCGCTGTGCGCATCCTACAGATTGTCAAAAGAGTGCCGCAGGCCGAGACTGCACCTTTTAAGATTTTTTGATACTCTGAAACCATACAGTGGTTTGCCCTTTTAATTCTCCATTCTGCATTCTCAATTCTCCACCTAAAAACGGGAGATATTATGGATTCAACCTATTTTATGAATGTGCTCACGCCAATGCTCCAGGGGTGTCTGGTGACATTGGCTGTTTTTGCGGTAACGATCATTTCGTCCCTGCCGCTGGGATTTTTGTTTACCCTGATGTCCAGAAGCAGGATTATGGTGCTGCGGGGCTTTGCAGAAGTCTATATCTACATCCTCAGAGGAACGCCGCTGCTCTTACAGTTGATGTTTGTCTATTTTGGCCTGCCGCTTCTACCGGGCGTTGGCAAATTTTTGGTGTTTGACCGCTTTGTGGCAGCCTGCATCGCCTTTGGGCTTAACTACGCCGCCTATTTTGCCGAAATTTTCAGAGGCGGGCTCTTAGCCATTGACAAGGGGCAGTACGAAGCGTCTAAGGTGCTGGGGCTGACTAAGTTTGAGACCATGACCCGTGTGGTCATTCCGCAGATGATCAGAGTCTGTCTGCCCTCCATCAGCAATGAGACCATTACCCTGCTCAAGGATACCGCGCTGGTCACCACCATCGGTGTGGCGGAAATCATCCACTATGCCAAAACAGCAGTGAACCGGGACGCCAACCCCTTTGCCTTTGTGGTGGCAGCGGCGATTTATCTGGTCATCAATTTTGTACTCACCTTTGTCTTTAAAAAACTGGAAAAGAAATACGAATTTTAGGAGACTGTCATGGAAGAAATCATCAACGTATTCAATTTGAACAAGAGCTTTGACACCAATCATGTGCTGAAGGGCGTCTCCTTTCAGGTGAACCGGGGCGATGTTGTGGCGGTGATCGGCTCCTCCGGCTCTGGGAAATCGACACTTTTACGCTGCCTGATCGATCTTGAAAAGGCCGATAGCGGCACCATCACCATGGAGGGCAAGGACCTGATGAAGGACGGCGTTTATGCTTCCCAGAACGAGATTCGGAGCATTATCATGAAGATGGGGATGGTGTTCCAGCATTTTAATCTCTTTCCGCACCTCACAGTCCGCCAGAATCTGGAGCTCGCCCCCAAGGTTGTCAAGAAGGAAAAGGGCGAGGCTATGGATATGCGCTGTGAGAAGCATCTGGCCCAGGTCGGTCTGCTCGAAAAGATCGACGCCATGCCGTCCACTCTTTCCGGCGGCGAAAAACAGCGCGTCGCCATCGCCCGCGCCCTTATGATGAACCCAGACATTCTGCTTTTTGACGAGCCGACCTCCGCTCTGGACCCAGAACTGACCGGCGAGGTTCTGAACGTTATGCAGCAGCTGGCCGAGGCACACATGACCATGATCGTCGTGACCCATGAAATGAGTTTTGCCAGAGAGGTCGCCAACAAGATCCTCTTTATGAACGACGGCATCATCTTAGAGGAGGGCACGCCTGAAGATATCTTCGAGCATCCGAAAAACGACCGGACAAAGGAATTCCTCAGCAGTATCACGCGCAGATAATATCTAAAAAATACAGAAAAGTCCAAAATCACAAAGGTTTTGGACTTTTCTGCATTTTTTGTACCCAGTTCAGGAAAAAACATCATTTTAAAAGCTGAACGTCTGAAAAATCATGGCTTCTGTAAAAAACCAGAGACTGGTAGCTGGTTTTATAGATGGCGGCCTCAGGAATACCGATACAGCGGGCTGTATTGGTCAGGAGGAAAATGCCGAAATCCTCAATGGGCATCTTCAAACGTCCCTCACAATAGGAAAGCAGACACTCGCGGCGGGCACCGAAATCGGCGGTTACAATGGCGTTAAACTCAATGGGCCGAATGCGCAGACTGTAATCCCTTATAAAATCATGGTAAATCTGGCTGATGTTCCCGTGAAGAGAGCTGAACAACGTATCATTCTTAAAAACCTCGTAATAGAAATTCCGCGTGTGCGGGTCTGATAAGAGGTTGTGGTAGTAGATCATGGTCAGCCGGAAGTGGCTCTCAAAGGAATTCCACGGTTCGTATTGTTTTTGGCGGATGGCTGAGTCAAGATTGGTAAAGTAGTCGTCGAAAAGACGGCTCACAAAGGTGGCTTTGGTCGCAAAATGGTAGGTCATAGAGCCAAGCGTTGTCCCCGAATGGTCAGCGATCTGTTGGATGGTGGTTGCGTCGTAGCCCTGTTCGTAAAACAGCTCCTTGGCGCTCGCGAGAATGCGCTCCTTTGTCATTTCGCCTTTTGTCATTTTTCGCATAGTTGGGCTCCTTCTAAAAAAGTTCTAACAAAAATTTTAACATGGATTTTAGAGGAGGACAAGGCGTAAACACGCCGGAACAGACAGAATTTTGACGTGTCAATGTAAATATTAGCATCGGCCTCAGACCAGAAGTTTTATTTTTGAATGATCGTATTTTTGTTCAAATTCTTCACCCCTTAAAAGGTAGGTCTGCATCTTCTCCTCATCAATTTTAAAAAGCCGACTCCGATAGAGGTAAAGGTGCGTGATGAGTCCCCTGACGGTGTGCCCCGGCCTTGGATTTTCAATGAAATCGAGGACGATCTCACGCCGCATGCCAAGATCGGCCAGACTGAGGGTGTAGAGCTCAGCATCACTGAGGGTGTAGCCACAGTCCTTGATGAACTGGCGGTAGACATGGCGGAAATTCTGGCCCAGAAAGGCCTGGATGGATTCCCGCCGGAGGGTATCGGCGTGAAAGCAGGCGGTAGCGTCATCCTTGAAGACAGCGGCGTAGTACAGAAACGCGGTGTAGGCGTTCTTCTCAATACTGTTAATGCCTTCGCTCTGAGTATGGTTTTCCACAAAGGCGTAGGTCTGGAGATGGAGATCGGAATAGACGGCCTTGATCAGATCTTCCTTTGTCTTAAAATAATAGGCGAAGGTGCCAGTGCGGATGCCAGCCTGAGCGCAGATGTCCTTGACCGACGTCTTTGCAAAGCCCTTACTGTGAAAATCGGCCCGGGCGATCTCAAGAATTTTGTTTTTAGTTTTCAATCCCTTGTCGGATGCTGCTTTTGCCATAAACCTCTCCCTGATGCTGTTTTTAACAGTATAGCATAACTTTGTTCAGAAAAAAATTAAAAAACCCGAAAGACGTGATTTTATCAGGGTTTTAGAAGAAAAGATAACAGTAAAAACAAAAGTTTTTAATAAAAATGTTTGACAAACCCTGAAATAGGTCCTATAATGCAAACTATAAATCGGCTATTTTGAAAAAAGCCGAAAATATTGCGAGGATTCTACGGTTATGTAAATTTAGTATTGGGAAAGGGGTAATCAAATGAATCAGAAACAGGAGCGGATCGAGAATATCCGTAAGGTGGTGGCGCTGGAAACACCGGACTATGTGCCCATTGAGCACGTGGTCACGCCAGAGCTGGCTATCGAGTACGCAGGGTATCCCATGTTTAAGGGGCTTTGGGACACCAGTCTCGCCATCGACGCGATGGGTAAGGCCATCCCGGCCTACGATGGTGATTTTATCCGGAGCACCTTTTACCGTTCACCGCGGTATTACAGCGCTCTGGAAGCCAAATCTTTTGTGCAGAGCAAGGACGGCTATGTCCAGCATCCGGAGGTGCACGCCATGGAGGATACCGAGTACGCGGCGCTCATCGCGGACCCGGCCGCCTTTCTGGCCGGTACATGCCTGCCGAGGCTTTATCAGGTCTTTGACAAGCCAGAGCCTTACCGCAGCATGGCGCTGGCCAGAGGCATGATGACCTTTAACCGGACCTTTGGGCCCTTTAACGCAGCGGTGGGACAGATCCTCACAGATAACGGCCTGCCGCTCATCACATCTGCCTCAGCGGAAGCACCCTTTGACTTCCTGGCCGATCTGCTCAGAAGCTTTACGGGCATTTCAAAGGATATCCGCCGCCATAAGAGCGAGGTAAAGGAAGCCTGCGAAGCCCTGCTGCCGTTGATGATCCAGAAGGCCTGTGTTGCGCCGCCGGCAGCCCATCAGATGGTCTTTATGCCGCTGCACATGCCGCCATACCTCAGCGAAAAGGTCTTTGGCGAGCTGTGGTGGCCGACCTTTAAGCAGATGGTTGAAACGCTGGTGGAAAAGGGGCACTATCTCTATATTTTCTTTGAGGGCGACTGGACCCGCTATTATGATTATCTGGAAGAACTGCCAGCCGGCCGGATTCTGGGGCGCTTTGAGTACGCAGACCCCAGAGTTATCAAGGAGCGCCTTGGAAAGATCATGAGCGTTACCGGCTTTTTCCCTGTGACCATCATTGCCCAGGGAACAAAGGAGACATGCCTTGACAAGACCAAAGAGCTGATGGATATTCTGGCCCCGGGCGGCGGCTATGCCTTTGGTTTTGACAAGATCACCACATCGGTGCGGGATATTAACATGGAAAACATTACCGCGGTCAACGCCTATGTCCGTGAGCATGGAAAATATTAGGAGGTGCAGAATGGATAACAACGTAAAAACAGGATTGTTCCCCTTTGAGGACGTAAAGGAAACCATGGCTCTCGATGCAGAAAGGGAGGCGCTGGTGCGCGAAATCTGGGAGAGCGATGAAGCGGCGTTCATGAATTTTGTCATCGGACTGCTGCAATAGCTTAAGAAAAGAGAAAAGGCACTTTTTCTGGAAAGGGCTTTAAAAAGCCTTGCTTTCAGAAAAAGTGTTATTTTTTACTGTTAAAACAGTAAAAAATAAAATATTTAATAAAAAAATCCTTGACAAAAAATCTGAAAAGGTTTATCATTTCAGTAAACAAAAAGAAATTTACTGAAAAAACAGTAATCAAAAAAGATTATACTAAAAAATACATTGATCCGGAGCAATGTATTGGTTTCTAAGAGAGGGAATTAAAATGAGTGATGTAAAACAACTGCAAGAGGAAAGAACCCAGTTATTCAAAGATGTTTATGATGGAGTGCAGCCAAAGCGCGTGCCCATTGAATTATCCATCACATGGGACGCGGCCATTCCATACGCAGGCATGGATATGAAAACAGCCCAGTGGAATCCTGAAACCTTCGAGACTTTTTTCGACAAGGTCTGCTCAGAATTTCCAACAGATAAAGCGCCGATTGCCCCCACGCTGCGTCCGCCGGGATTTTACGAAATTCTAGGCGCAAAGGGCATTATCATGAGCAATACCGGCACCATGCAGCACCCTGAGGTGCACTGCCTGGAAGTGGAGGAATACGACGAATTTATCGCCGATCCCTACAAATGTATGGTTGAAAAGCTGATGCCCCGCCTGTTTGCAGCGCTGGACACAGAGCCCATGCGCGCAGCTCTCAACTTTGCCAAGGGCTACAAGGCAAAATGTGATATTGACGCGGCTATGGGCGGTGTTGCCGCTGCGATGACCAACAAGTACGGCTTTGCCGCGCTGCCTAAGGGCGGCATGACCGAAGCGCCGCTGGACTTCATGGCAGATTTTATCCGCTCCTTCACAGGGATCATCAAGGATATGCGCAGAAACAAGGAGCAGGTCGTGGCAGCGGTTGAGGCCATTCTGCCGCACATGGAAAAAATCGGGATTGTGCCTGCCTCCTCACGCTATGCGAGAACCTTTATTCCGCTGCACATGGCGCCTTTCATGAAGGAAAAGGACTTTGCCAAATTCTGGTGGCCGACCTTTGAGGCACTGATGCAGTACCTGTCCGACCATGGCGCAGGCGTCAAGCTGTTTGTTGAGCAGGACTGGATGAAAAAGATTGATTATCTGGCATCCCTTAAGGACCGTGTCGAAATGCAGTTTGAATTCGGCGATCCAAAGCTGGCCAAGGAAAAGGTGGGCAAGGACCATATTATTTCTGGCTTCTTCCCGATCACCATGCTCCAGACCGCAACCGAAAAAGAATGTGTGGACAAGGCCAAAGAGCTCATCGACATTCTGGCGCCGGGCGGCGGCTTCATCTTCAACACCGACAAGAGCCTGTACTCACTGGCAGGGCCCATTGCCGACAACCTGAAGGCCGTGATCGAAACCGTCAGAACTTACGGCGTTTACTAAGAATTTAAAGGAGAGAAAATCATGAACAGCGAATATTACACAACCTGGGAAGAATACGTCAAGGAACGCCCTCAGTTAGAGGAGATTGCGGACGCAGAAGTGGTGCAGTCCTACGAGGAAGCTATTTACCGCTTTGTGTTCCAGTTGTTTTTATAAAATTCACGTACGGATATGTTACGGAGCCGGGTAAGGCCGGCTCCAGCTTCAAAACAGGGGAAAGAGGAGTAAAATTATGAAGCGAATTAACAGTAAGATTAAGAATTTCTTCGGCTTGGGGGACGCCGGATTTTCATTCATGACCACGGTCGAAACGTCATTCTTCCTCATCTTTTTAACAGACGTTGCGCACCTGCCACTGGCCTGGGCGGCCATTATTTCGACATTAACCGGTGTCTGCGACACGGTTTCCGCCATTGTGGCCGGAGCCATCGTGGACAAATGCAACCTGAAGCACGGTAAATACCGTTCCTGGCTGCTCTACGGACCACCCTTTGTCATTGTCTTTTTCGCGCTCCAGTTTACAAAGGTGGGCACAGACCTCACCGCTGCGATTGTCATTTGTTTAGGATTCATCATCAGTCATTTTATCTGGAATATCGCATGGACTGCCAATCGCTCACTGGTCGGCGCTCTGACCGACGAGCCCACCGAACGCGCCCACTTATCCGGCCGTATCTCAGCAGGCTCCAGCATTGGTAAACTGTTCGCATCGAAGCTTGTTCCGCTCATGGCAGTTGCCTTTGCCGGCCTTTTCGCAGGCGGCGGTGAAGTATGGGGCTATACCCTGACCGCTCTTGTCGGCGCGATCTTAATGTTCATCGGCTATTATGTCCACTACTATATTACCGCGGGCTATGATCTGCCAGAGCCAAAGGCTGAAAAAGGGACAGAGCTGGCCGAGGTTGAGAAGGTATCGGTTCTGGATATGCTCAAGGGCGTGTTCGCCAACCCACCGCTGGTCGCCACAGTGTTTTGTGACTTTATCCGTCTGATCGGCTACTATGCACTTATGGCCTTTGTCGCTTACTACTCAAAGGTTATGTTCCCGGAAAGCTCAGCGGCTGTAACTGGCAATGTACTGCTGGCCTTTAACCTTGGCACACTGGTCGGCTCGCTGCTCTCCAAGCACGCGGTCGCCAAATTTGGAACAAAAATGTCCACCATCATCGGTATGGCGGGCTGTGTGGTCTTTACAGCCATTGCTTACTTTTTCGCAGGCAGCCAGATTGCGGTCATCGTGCTCATCTTTGTGAGCCAGGTCTTCTTTGGTGTGGCTTACGGGCTCACCACCAGCCTTTACACCAACTGCGCCACCTACAGCGAGTACAAAACCGGCAAGAACACCAAAGGCTTTATCATGGGTCTGTGCTCCTTCTCCATCAAGATGTCCATCGTGCTCAGAGGTCTGGTCATCACGACGGGTCTTGGCATCATCGGCTACTCTGCCGAAGCGGCCATCACCGACAGCTTAGTCAGCGGCGCGACCGTCATGTGCTTTATCGTTCCGGCCATCTTCATCGCGGTTGCCATCATCCCGCTTCTGTTCTACAAGCTCAGTGACAAGGAAGTCATGGAAATGGACGGCGAGATTGCCCTCCGCAAAAAAGCCGCCATCGAAAAAGCAGAAGCAGACGACGCGGCAACAGAATAATCCTTCATAGAAAAGTAAATAGGAGCTCTCTTTTTTCGGGAGCTCTTTTTTTATACCATCAATAAAAATAAGAATGAGGAATAAAATGAAAAAAAGACAGCTTTTGGGCTTGATCGTGAGTGTTGTTCTTTTAGCGGCCGTTTTCGTTTTGCCAGCTCCTCAGGGGCTTACCAGCGAAGGCTTTACCACCATTGGTATCCTGCTGGCGTTTCTGATGCTTTTGGTGACAGAGGCCCTTCCCATTGGTGTTATCTGTATTTTCTGTATCGCACTACTGCCCACACTGGGCGCGGCAGACAGTCTGAAAACCGCGCTCAGCGGTTATACCACGCCGATTCTATACTTTGTGCTGGTGTCCTTTGGCATCTCTGAGGCCGTGGCTAAGGTGCCGCTGTCTCGCCGGATACTCATTGGGCTCATGCGGGTCTTTGGCAAAAATGTCAAGACCATCCTGCTGGCCATTATGATCTGTGCGGCGGCCATATCGTCGCTGGTTTCCAATGTGCCCACAACTGCCATTTTCATGGGGATCGGTCTGGGCTTTCTGGAAATCTTTGAATCGGAGGCAGAGCGGAAACGCACTGGAAAGGCCATTATGATCGCCATCCCGGTGTCCAGTATGATCGGCGGCATCATGACGCCTGCGGGCACTTCTTTAAATCTGCTGACCATGGATCTGTTAGACCAGCTGGCAGGCATGAACATCACCTTTGTGCAGTGGATGTTTGTGGGGATTCCTATCGCCGTTGTTCTGCTGCCCATCGCCTGGTTCGCCATTATCAAGGTTTACAAGCCCGCGGAGGTGGGGCAGGAGAAAATTCAGAAGTACCTCGAGACCATCGCGGTGCCGGATAAAATCGAGAAAAAGGAGGCGCTGGTCATGATCATCACACTGGGTATGCTGGCTTTCTGGATTGCCAGCTCCTGGCTCCCGTTTCTGGATGTGACCATCATTGCCCTTTTGGGCTTTGTCTGCTACTTTCTGCCAGGCGTCGAGGTGCTGACCTGGAAAGAATTTGTGAAAAGCGTGAGCTGGGAGGCCTTTTTCCTGGTGGGGACAGTGCTCTGCATTGCCAACTGTATTGTGGACAACGGCGTGAGTGCCTGGTTTATCGATACTGTGCTGCCCGCCACCCTGAGCCTGCCTGCCGCAGGCGTGGTGTTTATCGTGAGCGTCATTGTATTTCTGATGCTGTTAGTCATACCGGTGGCCCCGGCGCTCATCGCGGTCCTTGCGCCAGCGATGGTCAGCTTTGCGGACACAACGGGGGTGAACGTCATGATTCTGCTGGTGGCGATGGGAATCTGCGCCAGCAACTGCTACCTGTTCCCACTGGACACGGTGCCGCTCATCACCTATTCCACCAAATATTACACCATGATGGACATGCCGAAATCCACGGCCTTTATCCAGATGGCACTGGCGGGTCTGGTGGCGCTGTGGGTACCGATTGCCGGCAGTCTTATGGGCTGGTAGGGCTGGCTGTTTTAGTCCTTTTTAGAAGCTGAAATCTTTTGATTTTGGCTTCTTTTTTATGTTTTGGACAGAAAAGATAATATTATAAAATTACAATGAATTATAAAATTTGAGAAAATCAATAAGTCAGAACTCAACCGTAAAATAACTTTAAATCCCTTTGAAATAGCCAAAAAATTAAGAAGATTTTAAAAATCCAAAGGATAAAAATTATAAAAGTTTTATAAAATACAAAATTATGGTTGACAAACCAGGTGATAGCGAATACAATAATATTGTAAATTTCATGAGGTTTATAAAATTTGATTGTGAAAAATTTGGAGGGGAAAATGGAAAAAGCAGCAAAAGAAAGCTCTGGTTTTCGTTGGTTTATGTTATTTATTTTGTTGGCCAGCTTTACCGTCACCTTTATGACGCGGTTTATCTGGTCGCCGCTCATTCCTACCATGAGTAAGGAATTTGGCCTGTCCGCCACCGAGGCTGGGGCTTATATGTCGGCCTTTTATACCGGATATCTGATTACACAGATTCCGGGCGGCATGCTGGCAGACCGTTTTGGCGTCAAGTTTGTCATGTCCATCTCGCTTTTGATCGGCGGCGTGGCAACCTTCTTCTTGTCCATGATGACAAGCTATGAGATGGGCTTTGCCCTGAGAGTGGCGACAGGTCTGGGCGCTGGCTGTATCATGGCCTGCTGTGGAAAGATGATCAGCAAATACTTCAAGCCAAACGAAAGAAGTATGGCTTTTGGGATTTTACTTGTCGGCCCGACTGCCGGACTGCTTTTAAGCAATTACCTTGGACCTGTTCTGCTGAGCAGCATGGGCTGGCAGGGTGCTTTCAGAGTAATCGGCATTATCGCCATGATTATTGCAGTTTTAGTTTTTGTTCTTGTTAAAAGCGAAAAGGTGGATAAAAGCCAGATTGCGAAGGTCGGCTTTTTCTCAAGCCTGGGCGATGTTCTGAAAAATAAAGGTGTCGTGCTCGTGGGGCTGGCAGGCTTTGGCCTGATGTGGGTTTCCCTTGGCACGGCGACCTGGGCAAACGCTTATATGGGCTCTCTCGGCATTGAAAGCTCTGTGGCCGGACAGGTTATGATGCTTTACAGCGCCGGCGGTATTATCGCTTCAGTAATTTCTGGCTTTATTGTTGATAAATTCCATCTGGACCGCCGTAAGTTTATTATGGGCTGTTATCTGGTTCTGGTGGTGATCACTGTTATTTTTGGCATGCAGACCAGCGTGGGCGCCCTGATGCTGACCGGCTTTTTGTTTGGCTTTTTCTCTTATACGGCCAACCCGCATCTCAATGCCATTGTCATTGACTACTCCGGCGCGGCCTTCTCGGCAACGGCCACAGGCTTTACCAATGTCATGTTCCAGCTGGCGTCTCTCATCGGCCCGCTGGTATTCGGGTTTATGTCTGACAGCACCGGCAGCTTTTCTTCTGTCTGGATCGCCATGGCGGCAGGCCCGCTTCTGGGGATTCTGGTTCTGCTGGCAGCCAAAAACGCTAAGAAGGCTGAGGAATAAAAAAAGCCCGGCGGCTGCGGGCTTCGTCTCTCCTTTACACAAGGAAGCGAATATCGTCGTGATAAATGGTTTTGGCAGTGTTGATGCCTTTGTAAAGCATGGTAGTAATGGTATTCTGGTCGATGCCCAGAAGCCTGGGAAGGATACCGTTAATGAGAAAAATCACATCGTCGGTGGTGTCGGCCAGAGGCTTTTCAAAGAAATTCAGAAAGTATTCCCGCCGGGCGCCAAAGTCGAGGTAGAGGAGATTTTGGAAATCATGGTCAGAGATCACGACATTGAAGTCCTCCACATAGCGGCGGTAAGTCTGGGTAGCGGTCTTATTCATGATCCGGTAGTTTGAGGTTTTCTTGAGGTTTTCATAGTAAAACCGGCGGTTGTTTTCATCGCTGAGGATAATCTCATAATAAATCCAGGACAGAATGGCGTGGCGCAGGATGGAATTGTCCAGGCCGTCCTTCATCGCTTCGGTGATACGGAGGCTGATCTGGGTGAAAAACTCAGAGTAAATGTGCTGAACAATCTTATCTTTGGTTTTAAAATAATAGGTAAAAAGACCGATGGGAACCTCAGCCGTGTCGGCGATTTCCTTGATTTTGGTCTTTTCGTAGCCTTTGTCATAAAATAACTGCTTGGCAGTTTGATAGATCATGTTACGGGTTTGAACCCCTTTTTCGTACATAAAGCGGCTCCTTTTCATAAACTGTCTCATTAGAATATCATATTTCCTGGGAAAGGACAAGCTTTATGTCTGCGAATGAATTTAAACAGGATGACAATTTTGGAAAAAAATAATTATAATTTTAAACATTAAGAGGTGTAAAATGAGTAAATATCAGGAAAGTTTAGAAAGATGCCAGAAGGCAGTCAATCTTGAACAACCGGACCGCATTCCGGTTATCTGTAAGGTCGATCCGACCTTTGCCATCGAGTATGCAGGCTTTGATATGAAAGAAGCCCTTTGGAATGTGGACCGTATCGCCGAGGCCTACTCAAAGGTTTATGAGGACTTCTATTTTGACGGCGGCGGCTATATGGGCCGTTTCCCGCTTTTCTACAAAGTTATGCAGTCTAAATCGTTTGTGCCCAACGACAGCAACGGCTACGTGCAGCATCCAGAGGTATCCGGCTTAAACGCTGACGAATACGATGAGTATATCGCAGACCCCTACAAGACCATTGTCAACAAGGTAGTGCCGCGTTTATACCCGGCCCTGGCGGCAGAGGGGATGGAAGGCGGCCTGAACTGGGCAAGAGCCATCAATGCCAATAACCGTATCATGGGCAAGATTGTGGCAGGCAACAACCTGGTGGCAGAAAAATATGGGGTTCCAAACCTGCGCCGCGGCATCACCGAAGCCCCCTTTGACTTTGTGGCAGATCAGCTGCGCGGCTTCAGCGGCGCGTCTATGGATATCCGCCGTCATTCCGAACAGATCCGCCAGGCGGCAGAGGTTTCCACACCGCTTATGGCCAAACTGGCCCGTCTGAGCAACCCTACACCAGGCGGCAGCGCATCTGTTTTTATGCCGCTGCACATGCCCTCCTACATGCGCACCAAGGACTTTGAAAAGCTATACTGGCCAAGCTTTAAGGCACTTATCGACGAGCTGGTGGGCGAAGGCTACACCATTCAGGTGTTCTTTGAAAAAAACTGGACCCGCTATTACGAGTTCCTTCAGGAGCTGCCAAAGGGTGTTATCGGCTATTTTGAAGAGGATGATCTGGGCGTGGTCAAGGAAAAGCTGGGCAAAAAGATGTGTATCATGGGCAATATGCCGCTCAGCATTCTGAGAACCGGCACCGTGCAGCAGTGTATCGACACTGCCAAAGAAATCATCGACAAGGCAGCGCCGAACGGCGGCTACCTCTTTACCACGGATAAATCGCTGCTCACCGTCAAGGACGTGAAGGCGGAAAATTTCCGCGCGGTCAACGAGTTTGTGCACGAATACGGCATTTACAAATAGGAGGAAAATCATGGAAATCAAATCAGAAGCAATTAAATCCTGGGAAAGCCAGGTAGAAAAGGGCATTGAAAAAGAAGAAAACACAGAGATCATGCAGTCCTTCTGGGATGAAAATGAGGATTCTGTTTTTCAGTTTGTTATGAGTTTAATGGTGTAGAAACTATTTAAAAACGGTACGGTCTGTTTCGGACCGTACCGTTTTTTCTGCGCTTTATGGCACAGAGAATGTAGAAAAAAACTTATCCGCATTGTTTGTATCTCAGGGCAGGCTTATTCATCTTTCATATGTTCTTCGATGTAGGCAACAATTTCGTTTTTGCCGATGCGGTTAACGCCGCTGTGCTCAATGTCAAAGCCTGGGTCGATTTCGTAGCCCAGCTCTTTCGACATGACTTCAGCGACGCGCGGACGGCAGAAGGTGCCCTGGCACCAGCCCATACCCGCGCGGGTGCGGCGTTTGATGCCGTCGATGGTGGTGACGGGGATACCGCGGTGCATGGCGTCCAGAATCGTGGCCTCGGTGACCTGCTCGCAGCGGCAGACCATGCGCTCAGGATCACCCAGCGGCAGATCTAAAAGCGGCAGGATTTCCTTCATTGGTTTTAATGCCTTCTTAGTGATGATGGGATCGCGGTGCGGGTTAAAGCCCGGGTCCTCCCGAAGATCGAGACCAGCGTCTCTCAGAATTCCAGCGACCATCTGGGCGATGGCCGGTGAAGAGGTAATACCTGGCGACTGAATGCCCGCAACGTTGATGAAATGAGGCACACGACTTTCCTCAACGATAAAGTCATCGGTGGTGCTGACTGCCCGCACACCTGTAAAGCTGCGGATAAACTGCTTGATATTCAGCTTGTCTGTGGTCAGGGTCGCTTCCTTAAAAATCTTCAGAAGGCGTTCGGCGTGGGTGTCGCGGTCGACGCTTTCGTCATTGACAGCGTCCGGCCCGATGAGCAGGTTGCCATGGTAGGTTGGTGTGACGAGAATACCCTTGCCCATTTTGGTCGGCATCTGGAACAGCACCTGGTTGATGGCGGAGCCGGAGCCGCGCACCATGAGCAGATACTCGCCGGAGCGCGGGAGAATCTGAAAATCGTCCACGCCCACCATAGCGGAGATTTTATCTGAGTACAGCCCGGCAGCGTTGACCACGTAGCGGGTATCAAAAACCTGGTCCTCGCCGGCAATGACGTCAAAGCCGTTTTCGGTCCGTTCGATGGCTTTTACCGGCGTTTCAAGGTAGAGCTCCACGCCGTTGGCCACTGCGTTTTCGGCCAGAGCGATGGCCATTTCGTAGGGTGAGCAGACGCCGGCGCCTTTGCAGTACAGCGCGTATTTGACCTCAGGGTTCACATTCGGTTCGATTTCCATTATGGCGTCGTGGTCCAGAATTTCGAGATCCGGAAGCCCATTGAGGCGTCCGTTTTCAAGCAGGTCCTCCAGACCTTTTTTCTGTTCCTCCTCAAATGCAAGAACCAGCGAACCAATGGGCGCAAAACCAAAATTCAGCTCCTCGTTCAGCTTCTCAAACTGCCTGCGGCCCTGATAGCACACGCGGCCCTTGAGCTTGGCGTGGGCTTCGGCGTAGCCGCCGTGGACAATGGCAGAGTTTGCCTTTGTGGAACCCATAGACACATCGTTTTCCTTTTCAAGCAGGGCGATTTTGAGATCATATCGGGAGAGCTCACGGGCAATGCTCGTACCGATGATTCCAGCGCCGATTATTACAACATCGTACATTTATATTACCTCCTAGATTCGTTACCTTAATATATATCCTTATTTTATAACGAAAAACAGAAAAGATAAATGCAAATTTTTGCTAAATGCGAATTATTTTAATTTACACGAACTCGAAAAACCGCTCAGCGCGCATGTAGTCAGCCGGATCGGTTTCTTTCTGGTTATAAGCAAAATAAAGCTTGGTGACCGCGGCCTCAAAAGAGATATTTTCCAGAGGGATGCCGCCCTGGCTAATGAGGTCATGGCCGGTGGCGTAGAGGTCTCCCTGCGCGTTCTTAAAGGAGATCAGATAATGGTCGGACTTCGGATGGCTGGCGATAAAACCCGCAAGAGAAGCGCCGTCGGGGCCTTGGGCGTTGCCGGTGGCCGAGTGGTAGAGCGCGTGAAGAACCGCGGCCGGCGGTGTGCCACCCAGATCAATGTAGCGGTAGTCCATGCCCGGATAAGCGCGGAGCGCCAGCACCTTCTGGTTGAACACTGGCGTGGCGGCCCAGCCGGTGTGGTGTGGTCGGTTCTTTAAAGCGTCCATGGACGGGCTCAGCCGCGCGTTTCCATGAGAAAGGCAGTGCCGGTCATTGATGGCGAAGGGGCGTCCGCCAAAGCTTAGGAAATTGTCGTTGATCCAGTCCGCCTCCAGAAGCCGCGTCCCCAGATGAATCTGCGTTTTGCCGTCTTTATTCTCATAGACGGTAAAAATGCCTGGCAGGCCGGTGTTCAGGATAAAATCCACCGCGCCGCTGAAATTGGGCAGTGCGTTGCTCTCGGGATGACCCAGCGGATGGTTTGAGCAGACTAGCACAATGGGAATGGGTGTGGTATTAAAAAAATAGCTTAAAGCCGCCGCTGTGTAGGGCAGGGTATCGGAGCCGTGTGTCACGATAATGCCCTTGTAACGGTCAAAATCGACGGTTTTAAGGGCGTTGATGATCTGGGACCAGTGGGCGGGCACCAGGTTTTCGCTCAGAATGGTAAAGGGGCGGCTGACCTCGAAATCGACCAGCCGGGACGCATTTTTCAGATAGGTCTGGATCAGAGCGTCACCCTTTTCGGGGTCTATGTCAATACAGCCGTCATGAATGGCGCTGCCGATAGTGCCGCCGGTTTGCAGCAGAAAAATATTTTGGATGATGGGATACATAAGCACTCCTCGATTTTCATTTTGTTTTAGATTATTTTAACATAGAAAAGAGCCGGAGGCCACTGTAAAACCAGAGCTGGCCGCGCCGAAAGAACGTGAAATGGGAGAGACTTCCAGGCAAATATTTGTTATAATGGGTTCATCACAGACAGGTTTTAAGACAGGAAGGAAATTTCGATGCAGACAGTATTAGGAATTGATACGGGCGGAACGTATACCGACGCCGTTTTACTGGAACAGAAAACAAAAAAAGTGTTAAAAAAAGCAAAATCACCGACCACCAGGGACAATCTGGCCGTCGGGATTGGAAAGAGTATCCGCGGTCTTGGCTTAGGCCCGGAGGATACCGTTGAGAAGGTGGTGCTGTCCACCACGCTGGCTACCAATGCTATTGTCGAGGGCGAAGGACGCCCCACAGGGCTGATCATCATCGGCGAGCTGCCAAAGGGCGAGCTGCCCGACACACACAGGGCACAGGTTCAGGGAAAGGTCAATATCAAGGGAAAAGAGGTGATCCCGCTGGATACGGCGCAGGTCATCGAAGCCTGCAAAGCCATCGCGCCCCAGGTGCAGGCCTTTGCCGTGTCCGGCATGATGAGCGTGCGCAACGCGGGTCAGGAGCTGGCGGTCAAAAACATCATTAAAGCGCAGTGCGCCCTGCCAGTGGTCTGCGGCCACGAGCTCAGCAGCCAGCTGGGGTTCCACGACCGGACTGTCACCACAGTCCTCAACGCCAGCCTGATCCCCATTCTCGAGGATTTTATCCGTGCTGTGGAGGTGACGCTGGCAGATCAGGGCATCGACGCGCCCGTGTATATGGTAAAGGGCGACGGCAATCTGGCCAGCCTTTCCTTTATTCAGGAAAAGCCCATCGAGTCCATTCTGTCCGGCCCGGCCGCCAGCGTTATCGGGGCTTTGAGCCTGGCAGGCTGCGATGACGGTGTCGTTGTCGATATGGGGGGCACTACCACTGACAGCGGCATTGTCATAGACAACACCCTGACCCTGGCGCCCATCGGCGCGCGCGTTGGCGACTGGCAGACCCAGATCGACTCTGCTCAGATCAACACCTGCGGGCTGGGCGGCGATACACAGATCATTCCAGTGGACGGACGCCCCACCCTGACAGGGCGGCGTGTCCTGCCAGCCTGTCGCGGCGGCAGCGATGGGCTGACCCCTACCGATCTGCTGCACTACACCGGAGATTTTGAAGGCTGGGACCGTGAGCGGGTCGTCCGCGCCGTGGACGCGCAGACAGATAAAAACCCCGATGCCTATGTCGGCGAAGCCGAAGCGCAGATCCTGGGAATCATCAAAAAAGAGGTGCTCAGCCTGTACGAGGAGCATGCGGTTCCCATCATCGCCATCGGCGCGCCGGCCAAAACCTGGTATGAGAAAATTCACGAGGAAACAGGCCGCATTGTCATTGTCCCAGAGCACTACGAGGTGGCCAACGCTGTGGGCGCAGCCATGGCCGCTGTCGAGGAGCGCGTCACCGCGCTGGTGCGCCCCGATGAGGAAAACGACGGTTATGTCGCCCATGTGGCCGGCCAGTGCAGAAGCTTTCAGGATAAAGCCGAGGCCGTGGCGTTTGTGCAAAGGGAAGCCGAAGCCCGGGCGGCCGCGGCCGCGAAAGCGCAGGGTGCTCCGGACATCAGCGTCCAGGTATTCTGCGACGACATCGTGGAGAAAATCGGCTGGCGTGAGCGCTATATCGAGACCCGCGTAAAGGCTGTGGCCAAGGCCACCACCCTCAAGCTGAAAATGCAGGAAGAGAAGGACGAAAGACGGCCGTAGGGGGCGTTAGCAGCAAAATACGCGCGGCTTGAAATTTTTTAAAACTTTTTTCAAAAAAAGACTTGCAATCTTTTGGAAAGCTGTTATAATATGAAAGGTAAGCACGACAGGTGCTCACGATGCGTGCCACTAGCTCAGCTGGATAGAGCGTTCGGCTACGAACCGAAAGGTCGGGGGTTCGAATCCCTCGTGGCACGCCATATAAGCAGAAAGTAAGCGGGTTTCAAATGGAACCCGCTTTTGTTATTTTTTGGCGGCCACGAAGTTTTCACAATTTTCTTTTGTTTCAATACGATTCCCCGCCAAAAACACTTTTATCTGCGGATGAAAAAAGAATTGTCTGATTTGCTACAAAATGGTATACTTTCTCTGAAAAGAGATGCTCGATTTTAAGAAAGGCGGTGGCAGGATGTACCGGATTGCTATCTGTGATGATGATGAAAATTTTTTGAACCAGCTGAGCCGGCATACAGAAACCATCCTCTGTGAAAAAGGGCTGATAACCGGCTCTGATTTCGAGATAGACTGCTTCTCCGAAGCCGGCGGGATACAGGAAAAAGTGCTGAAAGAGCCCGCCCGTTATCAGCTTCTGCTTCTGGACGTCGAGCTTTCCGACGAAAACGGCATGGCCCTTGCAAGGATATTCCGCAAACACGAGGTCACCTGCAGCATCATCTTTATCACGTCCTACCGCGACTATGTGTTTGACTGCTTCGACACCCAGCCGCTGTGGTATCTGCTGAAGCCAGTGGATTTTGAAAAATTTAAGGAGATTCTGTTATCAGACTACCGCCGCAGCTATGCCGATACCCGCCTTGTCGTCAAGATCAACGGCAGAAAGATTATCATACCGTTTCAGGAAATCTACGCGCTGGAAGCGACAGAGCACCGCACGAGGATATGGATGAGCGACGGATTTCGTGACTGGAACGGGGCGCTTTCCGCCCTGAAGCCACAGCTTCCCCTATTTGAATTCTGTCAGTCACACAACAGCTATGTTATCAATCTGGCCCATGTGAAGGAAATACAGCGCACGGAAGTTCTCATGGACAATGACCGGATATTCCCTGTCAGCCGCCGCTACTACGACAAAATCTTTGAGAAATATTTTACCTTTTTAAAAATCTGATCCAGCATAAAAAACGCTGCCTTTTTCCAGTCAAATGGAAGAAGGCAGCGTTTTTTATGCGTTGTCCTGCGGCATGAGAAGCGCTGTGCGCACCATGATGGTCCCCTTCTCCAGCTTGATTTGCAGGATACTGCTGTACTTTTTGGCAATGTCCGACATGGCTTTCATGCCATAGCCGTGGCCGTCACCTTTATCACTGACGCAGAGTCCGCTCTTTCCATCCATCCGCAGCGGCTTCTCACAGGGGTTGAGCGTTTCCACGAACAGGTAGCGGCCGCGCACATGCATGGTGAGCTCTATCCGCCGCTGTCTGTTCTTAGAAAGTGCGGACACTGCTTCGATGGCGTTATCGAGCATATTCATCAGAAGCGTGCAGAGGTCATTGTCTGTAATCGAGATACCGGCGGGCACCTCCACATGTAAATCCATCCGAATATCTGCCTTCTCTGCCTTTATCAGCGCCCGTGTTACAAGGGCGTTGACGACAGGATGCTCACACACCTTGACCGGCAGTATGGCTTCCGTCTCCTGCGTCAGCTCCCGCAGGTATGCCTCCAGCCGTTCACTGTTTTCTTCATGGTAGAGGTCCAGCATCGTGTGCAGATGGCGCAGCATATCGTGACGCATTTCCGCGATCTCCCTGCTGCTTTTCTGGATGCTCTGGATATTTTCGCTTATCAGCTCATTTTTTACAGTCATGACAGAAAGCTCACTCTGCATGTCCGCCGCCCTTTTGATGGTCAGCAGTAAGCTGACAGCCCCGCCAAGTATCAGCAGAATATCTCCGCAGTGTTGTAGAAGGAGATAAGACATGGCGACCGGGTGTCTCAGAACGCCCACAAGATTATTGTCGGTGTTTCCCGTCAGTTCAAAGCCGAGATAGACGAGAAGAATACCGGCAAGGACTGCAAAAAAAGCCGGCGTAAACAGACGGTAGACAGTATTGCGGTCACGGTATTCCAGAACCGCGAATACGACAAGGGCCAGCAGTGAGATATACAGCAGCGTATCGTAGGGATAGTAGGAAAGAAATGAAAACAGTTCAAACCCTGCCGCCAGATGAAACGTGGCCACCAGGCCCAGCGGCACGATCAAAAACCAGCCATACCACTTCTGCCACCGCTTCATGTTCGCAAACAGATACAGCATGGGAAGTCCGGCGCACAGAGGGATCAGCAGGTCTGCTGCCGGGACGCTCAGGGAAAAGTGCGAAGCAAAATAAAACTCAAACCCCAGCAGCGTGCGCAGTGCCTGCACCAACGCCGCCGCTGTCAGCAGCAGGATAGAGCAGGATTTTTTGCCATGATAAAAATCATAGAGAAACAGTCCCAGCAGCAGCAGGGCAGCCATCATATAGGCCGCCGCAGGCATGGAAATACGGTTCGCGTCACTGATGAGCGTCTGCGTCTGTATGGCTTCGCTGGACAGCCGCACCATCGGCATACTCTTGTAGTCCGGCTCGCCGCCATAGCCGAGGGCGATTGTCAGCGTCTTTCCGGCATAATCCGGCGGCAGCGATACCCTGGCATACTCGCCCACTCCCTGTATGCCTTTGTACGCTTCTGGAAATTCCACAGCGCCGATCCGGTTATCGAGCGCCGGGTCTACGGTATAGAGAAGCTCGCCGTCCAGAAAAACGCTGCTTTGCCAGCCGGTCCCATCCAGCTCCAGAACCGTATAACCCGTCTCCTCCAATTCCCTGTCTAAAACCCTTGAAAGGTAGAGCGTTCCCCTTGTGCCGGGCAGCTCCTGTGTCGTGACATCCTTTCTGGCGCCGTTTTCCAATGTGTAGATGTCCCAGCCTCTGCTGTCCTCAAATACCGGGGTGAGGAACAGCTTCTCCGCGTCTGTATGAGTGTAGGAGCCGAGAAAGGAAACGCCAAGCAGAGTGATGACGGCAAAGAGCAGAACCAGCCCGCGTTTCCATTTTGACGTATTCTTATCCAACTGAGGACACCTCCTTTTTTATAAGGATAGCAGGAAAGCATAGTGGATTTCAAGGAAAAATCTTACCACTTAGGAAGAAGTTTCGACCAAGTAGGAATACCCCCCTTTTTTATGGATTGTTTTTTTGCTAGGATAAACTTTATAGACGTGCCGGCTCAAACGCCAGGCGCAGCCCGGGAACAGGACAGCAGGCTGTGCCTGAAACCTGCACGGTAAAAGGAATAGAGAGGAAGATTAGGGAAGATGAACAACAGGAAGAAACAAATGGCGGCAGTGGCAATGACAGCGGTTTTCAGTGTTTTTACGGCCCTGAGCCCAGTCACTGTCAGGGCAGGAGAAAGCGCCCCTGCGCCCGCGCAGACTGCCATACAGACGAACGGCGCAGAGCCAGGTGAAAAGGAACCGGCTCCGGCCACAAAGGCCGGGGATGTTGCGATCAATGAAGAAAATTTTCCAGATCCAGCGTTTCGCGAGTATGTGAAAAGATATGACAAAAACAACGACGGTAGCTTATCGGCAGCTGAAATAGCAAAAGTTAAAGTCATACAGAGACTTTTTGAAGTCACAGGCCTTAAAGACCTTAAAGGCATTGAGTTTTTTACTGCTTTGACAGAACTGAAATGTATGAATACAGAAATAACGGAATTGGATGTCAGCAGGAATACGGCGTTGACCTACTTGGACTGTGATGGTACAAAAATAACGGAATTGAATGTCGGCGAGAATACCGCTCTGGAAAACTTGTATTGCAACAACACCGGAATAACGAGCCTTGATATCAGAAAGAATAAAGCGCTGAAAATTTTGTGGTGCTACAACACCGGAATAGAAAGTCTTAATGTCAGCGAGAATACTGATTTGACAACCTTGGACTGTAGTGGTACAAAAATAACAGCGTTGAATGTCGGCGAGAATACGGCTTTGACAAACTTGTATTGCAGAGACACCGGAATAACAAGTCTTGATATCAGCGAGAATACGGCGTTGAAAAAATTGTATTGCAGCAACACCGGAATAGCAAGTCTCGATGTCAGCAAGAATACGGCTTTGGAAGAATTGAGATGTACCGGCTGTCCGCTGGCATGGCTGGATGTCAGCAACACGCATTTAAGTACTTTTGATAAACCAGACCCCTCGTCCATCGTCTTAACCTTGGGCGCTGGTGAAGACTCGTTTTCTATTGAAGAGAAGCTTCCCGGGCTTGATATCAATAGGTTATCAGAGTTAAGCGGAGCAAGCGTTAGCAATGGCAGATTCACCAATTACAGCAGTGACACGCCGATCAAGTATATCTATGATTGCGGCAATGGAGAAAAATTAAAGGTCGAAATCACCCTGAAAGGGCTTAAGACAGCCAGCTCCATAAGCATAACCGAGAACCTGGGTAAGACCTATGACGGGCAGTCTGTCAGCAGCACACCGGCTGTCACAAAGACCGGCAGCACTGGCGCCGTTTCCTATAAATGGGAAAAACAGAAGGAGGACGCCAGCTGGGAAGAAATTGCAGCGGCTCCTGCAGATGCTGGAACCTACCGCGTGACGGCAGCCGTCGCGGCCGATGACAACCATCAAGGGGCGACGTCTGACGCAGAGGAATTTACGATTTCCAAAGCTATAATGACAAATACAGACATAGAAATACCAATTGAGCTGAAAGGTAACGATGGTAAAGAATTGTCTACGGTCACGCTCCCTGCCGGCTGGACATGGGCAGACGGCACACAGGAGCTGACGCACAGCAATAGCGGCTATGAGGCAAGGCTTACCGTCGATGACAGCAACTACGACTACACAAGCGTCAGCCGTTATAACAGCAGCGGTCATTATGTGGCAAGAACCCTGCAAGTAGCCGTACCAATGTCAGAGAGCCAGATTACCATTACCGAGAACCTGAGTAAGACCTATGACGGGCAGCCTGTCAACGATACGCCGGCTGTCACAAAGACAGGCAGCACTGGCCAAGTTTCCTATAAATGGGAAAAGCAAAAGGATGATCTTAGCTGGGAAGAAACTACAGCAGCGCCTGAAAGCGCCGGAACCTACCGTGTGACGGCCACTGTCGCGGCCGATGACAACCATCAATCGGCGACGTCTGACGCAGAGGAATTTACGATTTCCAAAGCAGCGAATGCATGGACAGGCGCACTTGACATTTCCGACTGGACCTATGGCGCCCCGCCGAATACGGCGGCTGCCGGCTTTCGATTTGGACAGCCGCGCTATCTCTACAGCGACAGGGCGGATGGCATATTCACCGAGGCGGTACCGACCAATGCCGGGACATGGTATATGAAGGCCGTCGTTGACGGCACGGATGATTACGAAGGCGCAGAAAGTGAAGCGATTTCCTTTGTGATTGAGCCAAAGAGCGCGGCGGCAGACAGCCAGATAACCGTACCGGAGATCGGCGCAGACACTGATCTCAAGCATCTGACGCTGAAAGACGGCGATCAGGTGCTGGTGCAGGGAAAAGACTATGATGTGACGACGATGCAGGACGGAGACACAGTCACGGTCACTATCACATTCAAGGGCAACTACACAGGAGCGATGACAACAACCTATACGCTGAGTGATAAGAAGCCAGAGGATAACGCCGGTGCCGGCAGCGATAAAAACAAAGACACAACGTCTGATAAAAACAGCGCCGGGAATGGCGCTGTAAAAACAGGCTACAGGGCAGATACGGACTTATGGGGATCCTTGTGATCTCCGGCGGTTTGCTGGCCATCCTGGCGGCTAAAAAGCGTAAGGAAGAAAAAGAAGATAAGTAGGTAACGCCGTATAAAGCGAGCGTTAAAACTGGACGTTCTCAACCTCGACATTTTCAGCGCCGCCCTTTAGACAAACGGCCAGAGAATATTCGGGATAAAAAGGGATGAGCAGCGGCGTGTATCCGGTGTCGGTATCGAACTGCGGGCCATTTTCGGTGAGCGAAATGGAAAAAGAGGAGGAAGGCATCGAAAAACCCATTCCCACTGCTTTCATGTAGCTTTCCTTCAGGCTCCAGAGGGAATAAAAGGTCTCCTTTAGCGGTCTGCAGCTTTTTAAATACTGCTGCTCTGATACGTGAAATGCAATTCTGGACAGGGAAATATAATCGCCCTCTTCGTGATACTGGATATCGACGCCCACCGCCCGGGCGGATAATGCGAGAACGACATAATCGCCTGAATGGGAGAGATTAAAACAGAGGCCGTCTTTTATGAAAGGCTTGCCATAGGTATTATAAAAAACACGGCTGTCATAATCTGCGCCAAAACAATGCGTTAAGAGAAGCCGCCCTCCCAGGCACCGCAGTTTGTCTTCTGGCCGAAGGAAGGAATTGATCTTAGACCGCTGGCTTTGAGGAAGACGCTGAAGAAGAGAAGTGGTGTCTGAAGGAAAATCTTGTATATTGCAGTAGAATATTTTCATTTTTTAACTCCCGGCAGGCGTTCTGGTTTTAAAGGCCAGCTTATAATCAATTCGAAAAATTAAGCAAACTTGCATTTGTTATATTATAATACCACAATATGTTATAATATTCATAAAAAAATGCGGATAAAAGAAAGGATGGAGAATGAAGGCAAAAAAGTTTGGAATGTATCTGTTGATCGCAATTCTCTATTTTATTTTAGCGTTTCCTTTTGCACAGCTTAGCTTTGGCGGGGGCTATTCACAGATTCGGTTTACCAATCTAATCTCGATGCCTGCGGGATTGCTGTTTGGATTTCCGGGGGCGCTGGCGTGTGCGCTTGGCAACCTTGCGGCAGATATCTGTACGGGCTTTGACAGCTACTGTATTTTTGGTTTTTTTGGGAACCTTTTGATGGCCTGGCTTCCTTATAAAATGTGGCACAGCATGTTCTTTTTCAAAGAGCATTCGCTGGCCTATCTGGAATCATTGGGGTCGGTCATAAAGCTGGTCTGTATCTCCGTTGTTGTCAGCTGCGCGTCCATCGGCGTTATTGCGGCAGGCGGGCAGCTGTTGGGAGGCTTTTCCTTCGCGGGCTTTTTTCTTCCTGTGGCGCTGCAATACTATGATTTTTCACTGCTTGGAGGAATGCTTGTTTTTCAAATCTGTTTAACCATTTTTCATATAAAGCCGCAGATACCAAAAGCAGCTTACAGGCAGAACTACAAAAAGCGGTATTTTCTCGTCGATTATATACTTTCAGCCTGTATTGTCATTCTCTCAGGTGTTTTGTCAGTGATTGCCACAGGGGCAGAAGTGCGGAGCACCCCATTGATTACGGGCTTATGTGTGGGTTTACTTATTTTTACCGCAGCTCTGGCGCTGCTGCCAATGACCCGGGGCCGGAGAACAAAAGAGCATGCCGACATGGATATCAGCCCTCCGGCGGTAGGAATAGGCGCACAGTTTGTGACCTTTTTTCTGTCGATTTTAGGGATAGTTTTAGTCATTTTCTGTATTTCGATTCTCCGGATTCTCTATGCGGATTTTGTCTACATGGCCGGGGGAGAGGGAGATGTTTCTGTACTGTGGCTGCGCGTAATCACGCTTATTGCGATAGCGGGAACATTTTTGATTATTACCCTTCCGTTACTGTTGAAAATCATCCAGCGGAAGATCATCAACCCGGTTTTGGCGGTTTCGAAGTACGCTCGGAAATTTGCTTCGGGAGACAGGCTTGAGGAGGACCGGCTGGTTATTGAGCCTGTGGGGAATGAGCTGGATGATCTGAGCGAGTCTGTCAATATAATGGTGGACGACCTCAAAAGTTACGTGGAGGATATCCGCAGACGCACGGAAAAAGAGGAAAAGCTTGCGGCAGAACTGAGTGTCGCCAGAAATATACAAAGAGGCCTGCTTCCTGGAAATTGGACGGGGACGGGCTTTGACATTGTGCCTTACATTAAACCTGCAAAGGAGGTGGGCGGAGATTTCTATCATTTTTCTACGCTGGATGAGGACCGGGTTTTTATCTGCATTGCGGACGTCTCAGGAAAGGATATCTCGGCGGCGATGTTTATGGTAGAGACAAAGACGCTGATTGAGGCAAATTGTATGCTGCCGCCGGAGCAGATGCTGGCGCGTGTCAACGATATTCTCTCCAAAACCAATCCGGCAATGATGTTTGTCACTGCTTTTGCGGCCGTGGTGGACCGGAAAAACAGGCAGATGACTTATGCCAGCGCGGGTCATAATCCGCCGATCTGCCGAAATGCCGGTGAAGTTAAATGGCTGGACGGGGAAGCGGATTTTGTGCTCGGGCCCATGGAGGGGATGCAGTACCGCCGCTACACGATGGAAATCGCGGACGATTTTGAGCTGTTTATCTACACCGACGGCGTGAATGAGGCTGAAAATCAGGCGAAGGAATTTTATGGGAACGACAGGCTCTTTGAGCAGATAAATACAGCGATGAATGAAAATACCAGCTGCCGTGAATTGATTAAAACCATGGAGCAGAGTCTGGAAGCTTTTACAGAAGGCGCCGAACCATCAGACGATATTACCATGTTGGCGCTGGCGGTAAAATAGGAGGGAAAAAGTGTTCGAGAGAAAAGGAAATATTATTGAGCAGCAGTTTATGAAGTTTTTTTTCCCGACAGTGTTGATGACCATGGCGCTGTCCCTGAGTACAGTGGTCGATGGTATCATCGTGGGAAATATCTTAGGACCAGACGCGCTGGCCGCGGTCAATTTGGTGCTGCCGATCACATTGTTGTTCAACTCGGTCTATGTGCTGGTCGGCGTGGGCGGCGCTACCTTATATTCGGTAGCCCTTGGAAAAAGGGAAAAGGAATATGCGAAACAGCTCTTTACACTGTCCGTTTTAGCCATGGTTTTGGTATCGGCCATCATATTCGTACTAGGCCTGTTTATCTGCCGGCCGCTTGCAGAAATCTTGACAGCGAACGCGCAGAACCTGACGGAGCTGGTGTTTGACTACATGCGCGTGGTTATGCTGGCAGCGCCGTTTTTGATTCTTGCTCCGGGGCTGGTATACTTTCTCCGTTCTACCGGAGAAGTAAAGCTTGCCTCCAGTGTTTTGATCATTGCGAATGTCGTCAATTTGACTCTGGACATCGTTTATATTGTGTTTTTGAAAACCGGAATCGGCGGAGCGGCGCTCGCCACGGGCACCGGCTATCTTGTGGGACTCTTCGTCGCATTATTTGGGATATACCGGGCAAAAGAGCTCCGCTTCTGCAGAGTGCCGGACAATAAACTGAAAACGCTGATTCAGATCATGAGCACAGGCCTGCCCATGACCATCAACACAGCGTTGAATTTTTTCAGGCTTACCTGCATTAACGCGATTGTCATGGTGTATCTTGGAAGCAATGGCGTGACGGCCTTTTCTGTCTGTACGTCCTGCCTGTCCATTGTCTCCATGTTTGTCGGAGGCTCGGCGCAGACCATGATCCCGCTTCTGGGGACGCTCTATGGTGAGCGGGACATTGAAGGGGTACGGTTCACTATTCGAAAAGCCATTGCCATCACCGGAACGGCTACGTTAATCCTGCTGTTCTTCTTTGAGACGATACCCGTGCAGATTACCAGTTTATTTGGTGTGACAGACCCGGTCCAGATATCGATCGCGGTAGAGGCCATTCGGATTTACGCGATCAGCCTGCCGTTTATGGGACTTCTGTTTATCTCCATCTGCGTATACCAGGTCATGGGATATCAGAGCTTATCGAGTGTCGTTGCCTTTTTAGAGGGCTTTGCAATTGTAGTGCCTGCCGCGTGGATTTTATCCAAAATATTTGGCGCTGTCGGCATTTGGGCAGCTTTTCCGGTGGGAGAAATACTGACGATTATCTGTATTTTTATTTACACCAAAACAGTAAGGAAGAAAAATCCAAACGCCAGCGGATTTTTCCTGGTCGAAAAGGAAAGAGACGAAACCATGCTGGACGTGACGCTCTCGCAGGAGGCCGCGCAGGTGGTTGGACTCTCGGATGCGGCGATCCGGTTTTGTATCGATAACGGCATCGATAAAACGACCGCGGGAAGAGTGGGCGTAGTGCTAGAGGAGATGGCTGTTAACACCATTGAAAACCAGCCGGAAAATCGCAGAAAAAAGAAAAAACAATATATTGATATTCGTCTGATTTTAGAGGACGAGGCAATCTCGATTATCTTTAAGGATAACGGATATCCTATGGACCCGCTTAAAACCAGAGAAACGCAAAACCAGTTTAGTAACTTGGCAGTGGCGGAAGCAGTTTCCAGCGATATCGCTTATGACTATATCCTGGGAATGAACTGCAGTGTTGTAAAAATAAATAAATGAGGAGACAAAGCGTATGAACATTTTGAAAGTGAAGGATAAAGACTGTATGACCATCGCCCTGGAGGGCCGGCTGGACACAGTGACGGCGCCGGAGATGGTGGAGACTGTGAAGGAACTGGATTGTAAGGAACTGGTTGTAGATCTCGAAAAACTGGAGTATATCTCCAGCGCGGGCCTGCGGGCCCTGCTTGTCTGCAAAAAAGCAGCGGATCAGTGCGGTGCATCTTTTTGTGTGAAAAACCCGACCCAGCCGGTCTTTGAGGTTATGCGGATGAGCGGATTTGACAAGGTTCTTACAATCCAAAGAGATTAGGGAGATGAAAGAGGTCGTATTGCCGGCAAAGACAGACCGCCTCTATCAAGCTCTGGATTTTGTCACTGAGACGGCCCGGGAATACGGGGGCGTAAAAGAGCCAGAAAAGCTTGAGCTGATTGCGGAAGAAGTCTTTGTAAATATAGCGAGTTATGCGTATAAAGAATCACAGGGCAGTGTGAGGATCGAGTGCAGCGCAGAGGCGGGTTTGTTTGTCGTTCGCTTTAAGGACTGTGGTGAGCCATATAATCCTCTGCTGCGTCCTGCCCCGGACATTACGAGTCCTGCGGAGGAACGCCCTGTCGGCGGGCTTGGCATATACCTTGTTAAGGAAAATGCTGACCAGATCGATTATGCATATATAGATGGAGAGAATATTCTTACTGTTGGAATGAATTTACGAGGAGGAACAAAATGAAGACAATTGAGATGCAGGAAGCCGTGGCGTTGTGCCAGGAGGCTGAGAAAATGAGCCCAGAGCAGCGCGGCAGCCTTAGAGAAAAAAGGCTTCACAGTCTGGTGGACTATGCGAGAGCGCACTCTGCATATTTTAGAAAAGCCTATAAAGATATTGGAGAGCATTATGCCCTTGAAGATCTGCCGCCAACCAATAAGCGGGTGTTGATGGAAGACTACCAGGGTTGGGTCACCGATCCGCGGATCACCTACGATGGTGTGTTTGAATATATCAATAGTCCAGAAGCTGGAGTTAAACGTTATCTTGAAGCGTACACAGCCATCACAACCTCCGGAACCACCGGAAGCCCTGTGCCGATGGTCAGAGATTCCTATCACAACACTATTCATGGCGCCATGATGCAGACCAGACTGCTTAGACAGACAGACCCGGATTTGATGATACCAGTCAGAAATAAAATCGCAGCAGCGATTTTTCTGGACCCGCATGTATCCTCATATTCCAGTCTGCTTCGGACTAAAAAAGCATACCCCGGATGTGAGGAAAATATATTGGAGGTCTCCATCACATCGGACGTCGCTTCGATTGTGGAGCAGTTAAACGCCTTCCAGCCAGACCTGGTCACAGGGTACCCTTCAGTTATGGGAGCGCTGGCCAATGCGCAAAAACAGGGAACGCTGCGTATCGCTCCAAAGGCCATTGCCTGCTCGGCAGAGGTTTTAACAGAAACAGTATACCATGCGCTGAGACAGACCTTTAATTGTCCGATATTAAATAATTATTGCAGCACAGAGGGTGGCGAGGCCGCGATGTCCTGCTCTTTGGGAAAGCTTCATGTGAATGACGACTGGGTGATTCTGGAGCCAGTTAACCAGGATGGAAGCCCGACAAAAGTTGGCGAATGGTCGGACGGCGTCTATGTCACAGATCTGACGAATTATGTGCAGCCGATTATCCGCTACTATATGGAGGATAAAATAAAAATATACCAGGAGCCCTGTTCCTGCGGCATTGCCCTGCCTGTGATGGAAATACTGGGAAGAACGGGAGAGAACCTGACCGTAGGCGGCATTGAGATGCTGGGCGTTAATGTAGAATATTTGCTCCAGTATGTCGAGGGGGTCTACGCCCTGCAGCTGGTGCAGCGAGGGGAAACAGAATTTGAGATCAGAATGATTCCCGAGTCAGAGGAAAAGCGTACTACTGTGTTTGAGGAAGCCAGAAAAATACTGGAGGATTTTTTTCAGAGAAACGGGTGCCCGCCTGTAAAATTTATACAGAGTCAGGAGCCGCCCATTCATAATCAAAAAGGAGGCAAGTTAAAATTCATTGTCAAGGATTTTGACGGGAGGTAAGCTATGCGATTATTTTTGGATCAATTTTTAGAAAATGTTAAAAAGGCGCCAGAGCACCTTGCGATTTCAGATATGGAGGGCGAAAGGACAACCACTTATCAGGAATTGGCGGATATCAGCGACCAGATCGCAGGAAAGCTCATGGATACTGGCGTAAAAAAAGGTGACTTTGTAGCGGTGATGCTGCCGAGAAAAATGGAATATATAGCGGCTGTCCTCGGGGTCCTCAAGGCCGGCGGCGTGTTTGTGCCCCTTTCCTTCAGCTATCCCAAGGACCGGATAAACTTTATTCTGAAACAATGCCGCGCCCGTACCGTGGTGGATGAAGCGTTTATGAACGCGCTTCAGGAGGAGGTTCAGGGAGTAAAGGAAAATCCAGCCTTTTCCGGCCCGCAGGTAAACGCCGGGGACCGGGCCATCGCCATTTATACCTCCGGCTCCACCGGCAGTCCCAAAGGGATTGTTCACGATCACCTGAGCTTTGCGAGCAGTGCCTATCGAAGCGCGAAGGCCTTTGGGTATACGCCGGAGGACATCTATCTGTCGAACCTTCCGTTTCATTTCATAGCGATTATTGAGGATGTTTTCGCCCTGCTGTATGCCGGCGGAGCCGTACACCTCAACAGTGAGGATGGGCGAAAAGACATCCATCGGATTGAAGACGCCATCGCCACGCACCATATCACAGCCACACTCATTTCTCCGCAGATGATGAAGCTGTTTAAGAACAAGAGCGACACCCTTCGTCTGGTGCTCTGTGGAAGCGAACGTGTCTCAAATGTAAAGGGAAACGGATACGAACTGTACAATATTTACGGTTCCAGTGAAACGACCCCGGCGGCTACCTATTTTAAAATCGACAGGGAATACGATAACACGCCTATCGGAAAAGCATTTGAAGGAATGCATGTTTATGTGCTGAGAGAAGACGGCAGCATCGCGGACCCAGGAGAGACAGGGGAAATTTGTATTTCCGGCTATCTTGCACAGGGATACCTGGAGCTGCCTGAAAAAACCGCTGAAGTATTTACGGATAACCCCTTCGCGGAAGGCGACAACGATAAAATTTTATACCATAGCGGCGATCTGGGAAAAACGCGGGAAGACGGAAATATTATCTATGTGAACCGCAAAGACTGGATGGTAAAAATAAATGGTCAGAGAGTGGAAACCGGAGAGATTGAAGCGCAAATGAATGCGCTGCCATATGTGGAGCGCGCCGTTGTCAAAGGATATGAAAATAAATATGGGCAGACCTATCTTTGCGGATATTTTCAGACAAAAGAAAGCTTAAGGCCGCAGGATCCTGCTTTGGCGGTCAAAGCAGCGTTAAAGGAAAAATTAGCGGACTATATGATTCCGCAGTTTTTGATTGAAATGGAGAGAATCCCGTTAAATCAAAATGGGAAGATAGACCGGCTGGCTCTGAAAGCTCCGGATGCTTCAGCTTTTAAGGCCGATTACGAAGCGCCCGTGACAGAGGCGGAAAAAAGAATCTGCCAAGGCTTTGAAGCGATTTTAGAAGTGGGGCAGATCGGGAGAAAAGACGACTTTTTTGCCATTGGGGGCGACTCCATCAAGGCAATCCGTCTGCAGGAATACTGCTCAGATCTGGCTTTGAGCTCATCACAGATTTTTGAAGGGAAAACGCCCGAGGGCATTGCGGCGCTCTGCACAGGAGAACAGAGCGATCCCTATCAGGGCTGCGAAGAGGAAAAGGCGTTTTATCCCCTGACCGACAGCCAGCTTGGCGTGTTTCTGGAATGCCTGCAGAGTCCGGAGAGCGTTATGTACAATATTCCCTTCTGCTTTACCGCCCCGAAGGATGTGGATGCAGACAAATTAAAAAAAGCTCTGGAGACAATGGTCAACCACTACCCTGTGCTCAATGTCAGTATTGTAGAAAAAGACGGGTGCTATGGAATGCTCCCACACCCAGAGCGGGCGTATGGTGTGGAGACAGAAGAAATTTCCGAAGAGCGCTTTCAGCAGGTCAAGGCCGGATTTGTCAAAGCCTTTGATCTGGAGAATGGCCCCCTCTTTCGCATAAAGCTTTATCAAACAGAGGAACAGATCTATCTGCTGGCCGATTTCCATCACATTATTTCGGACGGCGCGTCCATCGCCGCGTTTTTCAATCAGGCGGCAGAAGTCTATCAGGGAAAGATGCCGGAAAAGGAATTGATCAGCCAGTTTACCCTTTCAAATTATGAGACGACCCTGAAAGAGCAGAAGACTTACAGGGAAGCCCAGGCATATTTTAAAGATTACCTGGAGGGGAATGAGGTCAACGTCAACCCAGTGTTTGACCATCCGGAAGATCCGGAACAGAGCGTATTGCCCGCTAAACGCCTTTACTGCAATCTGGAAGGAAAGGTTTCAGCCGAAAGGTTAGAACAGTTTACCCGAAACGCAGGAATTACGGAAAACACTTTCTTTTTAGGCGCTTACGCCTACACGCTGGCAAAATATACAGGACAGGCCGAAGCCCTGTTTGCGACCGTCAACAATGGGCGGCACGACCCCAGAATGTCACGAACCATGGGGATGTTAGTCAGAACGCTGCCAGTCTACGTAGCGATTGATGAAAAAAGTGAGACAGCCTCATTCCTGCGGCAGCTGCAGGAGCGTTTCTTTGAGACCATGAAGCATGATTGCTGTTCCTTTGGGGAGTTAGCCAGCCAATACGGCGTTTCGTCAGAATTACTTTTTGTTTATCAGGCCGAGACGTTAAACGCAATCACGCTGGATGGCCGCGAGATCGCCATGGAATCCCTGGAAACCGGGTGCAGCCTTGCCAATATCGCCCTGCACGTTTTCAAGAAAAAAGGCAGCTATGACCTGTTTTTCGAATATCGGAGCGATGTTTACGACCGGCAGAACATGGAATCCTTTGTCAATCTGTTTTTGCGCGTCGCTGAGGGATTTTTAGAATATGATCTTTTAAAGGCCATTCCACTGGTTTCTCAGCAGGAGATACAAACGCTCCAGTCTTTTTATGGCGAGGAGAGACTGTTTGACAGAAGCCAGACGCTGGTCAGCCTTTTCAGGCAGCAGGTCAGAAGGGCGCCGGATAAAACAGCAGTGATCTATAAAGATAAGCGCTATACCTACCGTGAGGTGGATGAACTGTCTGAGCGCATTGCCGCCTTTGTGAGCGGAAAAGGAATCGGGCCGGAACAGGTGGTTTCTATCTTGATTGACCGCTGTGAATATATAGTTATCGCTTCTCTTGGCGTTATGAAGTCAGGGGCCGCCTACCAACCGCTGGACCCTACCTACCCCGAGGAGCGGCTGGCGTTTATGATGAAGGACGCGGAAGTAAAATTATTGATCACGGACGATCAGCTGCGCTCGAAGGTCCCGGAATATCAGGGTGAGGTATTGCTGACAGAAGCGATACCAGCGCTGCCGCCTGCCTCTGCGCCAGGGAGAACAGACCCGTCGCCGGAGGATCTGTTCATTTTACTGTATACTTCCGGCACGACAGGAACGCCCAAGGGCTGCATGCTGACTCAGAGCAACATCGTGGCGTTCTGCTCATGGTACCGCTCCTATTACGGGCTGGAGGACAGCAGCATCGTGGCGGCTTACGCCAGTTACGGCTTCGACGCCAATATGATGGACATGTACCCAGCGTTGACGAGCGGCGCCGCTGTCTGCATTATTCCAGACGAGCTGCGTCTGGAGCTGCCAAAGCTCAACGCCTATCTGGAAAAAGAAAAAGTGACGCACTGTTTTATGACCACGCAGGTCGGCAGACAGTTTGCCTCAGAGATCGAAAATCACGGGCTGAAGCATCTCTCCACCGGAGGCGAGACCCTGGTGCCGGTACAGCCGGGATCGGACTATGCTTTCCATAATCTGTATGGACCTACAGAGTCAACGGTGCTGGTAACGGCTTTTGAGGTGGATAAAACCAAAACCTATGATAATGTGCCCATTGGACACGCCATTGACAATATAGAGCTCTATGTCGTCGATCAATACGGGAGGCGAGTACCGGCCGGGGCCCTTGGAGAGCTCTGCGTTTCCGGCTATCAAGTGGGAAGAGGGTATCTCAACCGGCCGGAGCAGACGGCAAAAGTTTTTACGCCCAACCCCTTCGCGCAGAAAAAAGGCTTTGAGTACATGTACCATACCGGGGACTTGGTCCGCTATCTCTTTGACGGCAACCTTCAGTTTATCGGAAGACGGGACGGACAGGTCAAAATTCGCGGTTTTCGTATTGAGCTGACTGAGGTAGAGGGAATCCTGCGCCAGTATCCCGGCGTTAAGGACGCGACGGTCATGGCCTTTGATGCGCCAGCCGGAGGCAAAGCCATTGCGGCATATATCGTTTCCGATGAGACCGTGGATATAGAAGGACTAAAGGCGTTTATACAGGAAGAAAAGCCGCCTTATATGGTGCCAGCGGTGATCATGCAGATCGAGAGAATCCCGCTCAATCAAAACATGAAGGTCAACCGCAGAGCCCTTCCAGATCCGCTCAGCCAAGCACACCAGGCTAATACAGACGGCGAGAGACCGCTGACGCTTTTAGAAAAAGAATTAAAAGAGATCATCAGCGGGATCGTGGGACATCAGGAGTTTTCTGTCAGTACAGAGCTTTCCAATGCGGGGATCACCTCCCTGTCGGCCATTAAGCTTGCCGCAGAAGTGGAAAAAGAATACGGCGTTATGCTCGAAGTCAAGAAGATGATGAAGCAGTGCAGCATTTTGACCATCGAAGACGAGATTTACGCCGGGCTTATAAAAGAGAGAATGGAAGAGACACACAAGCCCCAGAGCGACAGCGGTGCAGAGCTTCCCTTGGCAGCAGACTACCCATTGTCACAGGGACAGATGGGGGTATACTATGACGCGGTAAAGACGCCCGAAGCCACCGGCTATAATATACCGGCGCTTTTCAGCTTTCCAAAGGAAGTGAAGGCAGAGGCACTGGCAGAAGCAGTCCGGACAGTGGTTGAGGCACATCCCTACCTGAAGACCAGATTAGGCTACCGGGAGGGGACGCTGGTTCAGCTCCCCGTTGAAGAGCCCGCTGCCCTTGCGGTGTTATCCATGACAGAGGAGGCCCTTAAGGCTTATGTGGAAGACTTTGTAAAACCCTTTAGTCTTGAAGGGGAAAGGCTGTATCGTTTAGCTGTCATTGAGACAGAAAACCGGACTTGCCTCGCAGCGGATTTCCATCATATTATTTTTGACGGCGGCTCCTTGGCTGTATTTCTCCGCCAGGTGGTGTCTGCCCTTGAGGGGAACGAGGTCGAAAAGGAGCGTTACAGCTATTATCAGTACGTCAGCGACGCCGCGAATGCGAAGGATGGCAAGGCATACCGGGAGGCACAGGATTATTTTAAAAACATGCTGCAAAATTGCGAAGGGGCAAGCCTGCTGATGCCAGACTTGTCAGGCGATGAGGAGGCAGGGAAAAAAGCAGAGCAGACCGCTCTGTGTAATAAAAAAGAAATAGACCGCTTCTGTAAAAAATATGGCGTGACCCCGGCCCATCTGTTTTTGTCAGCCGCTTTTTATACCCTGGCCCGCTTCACGGATTCGCAGGAAGTCTTTATTTCCACTATCAGCAACGGAAGATCCGATTTACGCGTGCAGGACTCCTTTGGGATGTTTGTCAACACCCTTCCGCTTGCAGGTGATCTGGGGCAGGACAAGGTGGTTCTGGATTTTATTGAGGAGGCAAAAACCTGCTTGATGGACACCGTTGCACATGAGATTTATCCATTTACACAGATTACGGCTGACTATGATTTCAAACCGCATATCATGTATGCCTGCCAGCTGGGCGTTCTGGAAAAAACAGAGTTTAATGGCAGAGAGATTGAGATGGAAAGTCTGGAAGGCGAAAAGCCCAAATTTAAAATTTCCATTCACATTGAAGAAAGGCAAGGACAGCCAGCCGTCTGCATTCAGTATAACGACGCCCTGTACAGCGCGGCGCAAATGGACACCCTGGCCCACGCCATCGCAGTGTGCGCAGAAGCGATGATGGCTGCGCCCCAGGAAAAACTTCGGAAGCTTTGCCTGGTAACGCCAGAGCAGCGGCTTCTTTTGGACCGTTTCCATCTCAGAGCAGCGGCAGAGCCAGAAGAGGTTCTGTTCCATCGGGCTTTTGAAAAGCAGGCACAGCTTCATGGGGAGAAAATCGCGTTGGTAGACTCAGAAAGAACATATACTTACAAAGAGCTAGACAATAAGATGAACCAGATCGCCAACGCTCTGGTCGAAAGAGGTTTTGAAAAAGGACAGGCAGCCGTTGTTCTGCTGCCCAGAAGGGCTGCCCTGCTGATGGCCATGTATGGCGTCATGAAAGCCGGCGGTGCATACATTCCGTGCGATCCGGAATATCCAGAAGACCGGATCCGGCAGATTACCCAGGACAGCGGCGCAGCGCTGATCATCACGACAGCAGACCAGTTGTCCCGCTATGAAAAGGCTGTGGATGTTCAGGCCCTGCTGAGCTGTGGCAACACCAAGGCTCCGGACATAAGTGTTTCGGGGAATGACCTGGCGTACATGATTTATACTTCAGGATCGACAGGAAAGCCCAAGGGCGTAATGCTGGAGCACCGTGGAATCGCCAATTATGTAAGAGATCATGAGGGAAACCCCCATGTTCACGCCTGTGTGACAGATGGCAGCGTCATGGTCTCAGTGACCACCGTTTCCTTTGATATGTCCTTAAAAGAAACCGCTGTGGCGCTGTGCAACGGGCTGACTCTGGTGCTGGCAGATGAAGACTCTGCTAACCATCCCCTGCATCTGGCGCAGTTAATGGCAAGGTACGGCGGCGATATCATCAACGCTACCCCTTCCAGAATGCTGCAGTATATGGAACTGCCGGAATTTTGCCAGGCTTTGGCCAGCTGTAAGGTGATCATGTCGGGCGGTGAACAGTATAGTCCGCTGCTGCTGGAAAAACTAAAAAAAGTCACGCGGGCGCGCATCTTTAACACCTATGGACCGACAGAAATCACCGTATCCAGCAACGCCAAGGAATTGACCTTTGAGGATACAGTGACCATTGGCCCGCCGCTTTTAAACTATACAGAATATATTGTGGATAAAGACGGCAATCTGCTGCCTCCGGGCGCGGTGGGCGAGCTATACATCGGCGGACCGGGGCTTGCGCGGGGCTATCACAATATGCCTGAGATGACAGATGAAAGCTTCATCACCATTTTCGGTGAACGGATGTATAAATCAGGAGACTATGCACGTTTTACAGAACAGGGTGATGTGGTTATATTAGGCAGAGCGGATCATCAGATTAAGCTGAGAGGACTGCGCATTGAACTGGGAGAAGTCGAAGCATGCATTGCAAAATACCCGGATATAAAAAGCGTAACGACCATTATTCGTGAAATTAACGGCGCGGAGCACCTCTGCGCATACTTCACAGCAGGTAAAACAGTTGAGGTAGAAAAGCTGAAAGAATTCCTGCAGGAAAAACTCACAAAATATATGGTGCCCACAGGCTACTGCCAGCTTGAAGAAATGCCGATGACACCTAACGGGAAAATTGACCGCAAAGCCCTGCCCGAGCCGGGACTGGCAGAAGCCGCCAAGTATGTGGCGCCGGCAAACGAGACGGAAAAAATCTTCTGTGAAATCTTTGAAGACGTCCTTCACCTGGAACAGGTAGGCGTCAACGATGATTTCTTTGAGATGGGCGGGACCTCCCTGACAGTGACGCAGGTCATCATCTCAGCGACAAAAGCCGGTTTTGATATTACCTATGGCGATGTATTTTCCCATACGACGCCGGGAAGCCTTGCGGCAATGTTCCAGAAAGGCGATGCCTTAGAAACCGGTCTGGAAGACTTGTCAGTCTATGATTACAGCGAGATCGCCAAAGTGCTGTCACAGAACAATCTGGAAGCCTTTTTGGCCGGTGAGCCGCTGCCGCTTGGGAATGTTCTGCTGACCGGCGCCACCGGTTTCCTGGGGATTCATATCCTGAAAGAATTTCTGGATTCTGAGGAAGGACGCATTTTCTGTATTCTGAGAAAAGGGAATTATGATTCATTGGAAAAACGCCTGAACGCCATGCTCTTTTACTATTTTGAAACAACCTATGAGCAGCTGATCGGCGACCGGATCATTCTTGTGGAGGGGGACATTACAGACCCTGCCGTCTTTGACAGCCTGCTGGATGAAGATATCCAGACCGTCATCAACTGCGCGGCAAATGTGAAGCATTTTTCAAAGGGCACCGATATTGAGGACGTCAATGTGGGCGGCGTGCTTAACGCCATCGAGTATTGCCGGAAAAAAGGGAGCCGGATCGTCCAGATTTCAACCACCAGTGTCTCAGGGTTCAGCGTAGGAGACGTACCGCCAGCTAAAACCATTATGAATGAAGAAATGCTGTATTTTGGTCAGGTTTTAGATACAAAGTACGGCCACAGTAAATTTCTTGCAGAAAGAGCCATCCTGGAAGGTATAGCCTCCTTTGGGCTCAGCGGAAAAATTATGCGGGTGGGTAACCTGTCCGCGCGTGACACTGACGGGGAATTCCAGATGAACTTCTCGACAAACAGCTTTGTGGGCCGGTTAAAATCCTATGTGATGATCGGGAAATTCCCTTATTCCATGATGGATCAGACAGCTGAAATGGCGCCCATTGACAGCACCGCAAAAGCGATCATAACCCTTTCGAAAACACCGGAAGCCTGCTGCGTTTTTCATCCCTATAACAATCACAGCATCTATATGGGGGACATTATCCAGGAAATGAAAAAATATGGTTTAAAAATAGCGTTTTCGGAAGAATCCGATTATATGGAAGCTCTTGAAGCAGCGCAGAAAGACCCGGAAAAGGCCAAAGTCCTGTCCAGTATGATCGCGTACCAGAATATGGGGCATGGACAGACAACCCTGCCCATCGCAAGGTCCAACGAATATACTATGCAGGTACTCTACAGAATGGAATACCATTGGCCGACAACCTCAAAGGAATATGTGGGCAGATTCGTGGAGGCCATCGACGGACTAGGATTTTTTGAGTAAATGAGAATCAGATGACTCATGCATTAAAAAAAGCTGATCGAATGATCAGCTTTTTGTTTTTTCCAATTCTCTCAAAATAAACTCGCCGGCCACCACAGCGTCCTCAATGGTCAGGTAGTGGGACGCGCTTTTGCTTAACAGCAGCTTACCCTCGGGCGGAAACTCTTCATCAGCAAACCAGACCTTCAGCGCGACGGGGTAATGTGGAAGAAAGGGGAGGACAGCGCAGAGATCCGCGTTTGACGGCACAAAGGCCGCGTCCAGTTTCTCGAGGACGGCTTTTATCTGCTCAGGCCGCCTGCCGGTAAGAAAAGCGCGCAGGGCCTGCGCGGCGGTACGGTCAAACTTAGTGCCGCGGATCAGGCCTTCCTGCTGGTCGGCAAAGGGGACAAAGGCATCAGAAACCGGTGTTTCGTCCGCCAGGTCCATGTAGTGGAGCAGGACGAGGTGAAACCACTCGTCAATGGCTCCCCGGCATTCAAATTCCGGATAGGTGAGCGTGTAGGTGCGGCCCAGACTTGTGACCGTGAGAGCTCCGGCCTCCAGGTCAAAAACCGCGCCCGTTTTGCGGGCAAGGTCATCAGGCAGACGCTGCTCCAGCCGCTTTTTTGCAGACTTCAGCATTTCATTAAAAGCCCGGTTATCCTGGGCCTGTTTTGGGTTTGATGGGTCAGCCATGTTGGGTTCCTCTCAAAATTCTATAAAATTGATGATATACATCAGATTACTATTATAGTATCTTATCCTCCCGTAAAAATCAATTCAGAAAACTTTGACGTGCAAAATATAAAAAAAAACTTGTGAAAACCTTTTATGTCTGCTATACTATAGCTTATAAACGTACAGAAAATTGTAAAAGTGAATAAAAAATATTAAGGCTTGAAGGCTGTTGATTTGATTGTAATCATGGCTTTTGAGCTTTTTTTGTTGTTCGACAAAAAAGTAAAGGTAGAGTTTAGTGAATCGAAGAGAAGAATTTTGGATAAAATGCTGGAGAGATGCGGCAGAGCGTTCCCTGTACCGGGAGGCCTTTTCGGAGGAGCGTAAATGCTGGGATGCTTCGGCAGACTACTATGACACGGGTATGGGGAGCAGCAATGAGCGCGTAGATGTTCTGCTGGAGTATTTAAAGTGTCAGGGTTTTTGGGAAGGCACACAAAAACGTGTTCTGGACATCGGCAGCGGCACAGGATCCTTTGCACTGCCCCTGGCAGAGTGTGGCGCTGCGGTGACGGCTTTGGACTGTTCAGCGGAGATGAACCGTATTGTCTGCCAGAAGGCCCAGGAAAAAGGTGTTGATGTGAAGGTGCAGACCGGCGATTTTAACCGGCTGCCATTTGAAACACAGGCTTATGATCTGGTAATCGGCAGTATGAATCCTGGCCTTTATCATCCGGAGCCTTTTTTAAAAATGCTGAGTCTCAGCAGGGATCTCGTGGTTTACGTGGGAATTTGTGACACGCCTGTTAAACAAAAAAGTGAGAAGTGCCGTAAATCCTTAGACGAAATCCTGCTCGGGCACACCCTGACCCACGGCGGCAGCAATCAGGTAAAGTACCCGTATCAGCTTTTAAAGGCAATGGGCTATGAGCCAACTGTGTTGCCAGTACAATGCCAGTGGCACTGCGCAGAGGAGGAAAACCAGGCAGTGGAGCGTCTGGTCCGCCATTACGAGACCGTGGAAACAGGGATCACGGTTAAAAAATGGCGTGAAGCAATCCGGAACTATGTAAAAGATAATTTAGAAGAAGGACATTTTATCAACGAGGGCAAAACCGTTATGGGTGTTTTAGTCTGTCCGCTAAAATTGGAAGAGACAGCGCTGGAGATGACAGTATGAAAAAAGTATTGTACTATTTGCTACGCGCTCTTGGGTTAATCCTTGTCGCAATCAGTCTGAATTTTTTACTGGTTCACCTGATGCCTGGAGACCCGTTATTACACATACTGGGAGAAGAAGAATATTTTACGCTTTATTACAATTACCCGGAAATTCTGGACAAGGTAAGGGTTCAGTACGCTCTGGACGGTTCTCTCTTTGAGCAGTATATCCGGTTCCTTTGGAATACCGTCACCTTCCAGTTTGGAAAGTCTTATATCAGCGGCCAGAATGTGGTTCAGGTGGTGCTGTTCCGGCTCCGCTGGACTCTGATTTTGTCGGTTACGGCCATTATTCTGTCAGCCTTTGTGGGCGGCGCCTTAGGCATTTTTGCCGGGTATCATAAAGGCGGACGGGCAGATTCGTCGCTGACCTTTATTTTTCTGCTGTTCGAGACCATACCGGCCAACTGCCTGGCCCTCATCGTTCTGGTGATCTTCGCCTTTAACCTGCACTGGTTCCCCGTTGGCGGCATGGCCTCGGGTGGGTTGACCGGCTGGGCGAAATTTGTGGATACCCTGTATCATATGGTGCTTCCGGTCAGCGTATTAGCCCTGTTTAAGACCTCGACTAATTTTTTGATGATGAAAAGCTTTGTCTCACAGATTCGGGATGAAGAATATATCCTCACCGCTGAGGCCAAGGGGCTGCCGCGGCACAAGGTGTTGTTCAGGCATGTGCTGCGCAACGTGGCCGTCCCCTATGTGACACTGCTGTGCATGCAGTTTGGCTATATGCTTGCGGGTTCAATGCTGATTGAGGTAGTTTTTTCGTGGAAAGGTCTGGGAACGCTCATCTACGACGGCGTCATCCAGCATGACTATCCAACCGTCCAGCTGTGCTTTTTGCTCATTGCAGTCTGTGTCATCTTTTTTCAATTCATTGCGGACATTCTCGCGTGGAAATTTGATCCGAGGATAAAGGACGGTGCGGTCATTCATGAAGCTTAAAAGGTATCAATTAAAACAGGTACACCTTTGTGTCTGGGCAGGCGCCATTATTCTGGCTTTTTTTATCTTTGTCGCTGTCTTCGCAGACGCGCTCATGCCCTATGGGATGGAGGAGCTCACAGCGCCCTTTCAGAGACCATCCTCAGAGCACCTGCTTGGAACAAATGATATTGGGCAGGATATTTTCAGCGAGCTCATTCTCGGTACCCGGACAACCCTGCTGACAGGAATCACTGCGGCGGCGTGTATCATCATTATCGGGACAGGTATCGGTCTGGCAGGCGGTTATTTTGGCGGACGGCTGGACAAAGCTTTGCAGTCCCTGACAGCAGTCGGGATGACGATACCGCAGCTGCCCTTTGCCATTGTGTTTGTGGCGTTTATGGAGCCCAGCATGTGGAATATTGTGATTGCAATCTGCCTGACCGCGTGGCCGACCACGGCCCGCCTTGTCAGGGCAAAGGTACTGGAAGTCCGCCAACTGCCCTTTGTCCGGGTTGAGGAGATGATGGGGCAGAAATCCAGCGTCATTATGCTGCGGCATATCTTACCCAATATGAGCGATATCGTCCTGATGCGGGCCACTCTGGCAGTAGCCACCTCAATGGTGACAGAGGCGAGTCTGAGCTTCTTGGGGCTCGGCGTCTATAATCAGAAAAGCTGGGGCTCCATTTTATACTATGCCTTCCATAAAAATGGTGTCGTGGCAGGCTACACCTGGTGGTACGTGCCGCCAATCATCTGTATCAGCCTTTGTATTTTTGCCTTTGTGCTGATCGGCTATTATGGGCTTGGAACCAGGAGTCCGGGAAAACGTGAGGAATATCAGGTAATACAATGATCGAGATCAAAAATTTGACCATACAGTTTAACAGGCAGCCGCCAGTGGTGGAGGATATGAGCCTTACGGTGCCAGAAGGAGGCCGCACTGTTATTTTGGGCGAATCCGGCAGTGGCAAAAGCGTGACTTTGGCGGCCATATTAGGCATTTTGCCAAATGACGCCGCAGTTCGGGGAAGCATAAAAATCGGCGGGGACGAGGTGCTGGGCCTTAAGGAGCGCGAGCTTCGAAAAATAAGAGGGAAGGTCATCGGCTATATTCCGCAGGGAAGCGGAAACGGGATGAACCCGCTCATGACTGTTGGAGAACAGGTATCCGAACCCCTTGTTGAACACAGCGGCCTCAAAAAAGACGAAGCCCTTCAAAAGGCAAAGGCGTGGATGGAGAGGCTGGGCCTGGCGCCGGCCGATAAACTGGCAAAGGCGTACCCCCATACGCTCAGCGGCGGTATGCGCCAGCGTGCGCTCATGGCAATGGGCGCCGCCGGAGGCGCCAGAATCCTTTTGGCAGACGAGCCCACAAAGGGTCTGGATGAAAAACGGATCGCAGAGGTAGAAAAGCTTTTGCGGACACTGGATGACCGCACATTGCTGTGCGTCAGCCATGACATCCGTTTTGCCAGCAGAATCGCAGATACCGTCTGTGTCATGTATGGCGGAAAAACCGTCGAGGTGGCAGCGGCCAAGACATTTTTTAAAAAACCAAAGCATCCCTACAGCAAAATGCTGCTGGAAGCACTGCCGGAAAACGGATTAAACTGCCCGGGCGGTTATGCGCCCTCCATTGACAAACGCTTTGCCTGTGCTTTTGCGCACCGCTGTCCACAGGCCAGTGGAAAATGTCTGGAGGCACCCAAAATGGTCAGAGCAGAACAGCATTATGTGAGGTGTCATCTTTATGGGGCTTAAAATTGAGCATGTATCACACCGCTATCCGCAGCAGGAGGATTTTGTCCTGAGGGATGTTTCAATCACACTGGAAGACAGCCAGATTGTTGGACTTTTAGGGACGAGCGGAAGCGGAAAATCAACGCTGGGACAGATAGCTGCCGGGCTGATCCGTCCGGCACAGGGAAGGGTACTCTATCAAGGCGAGCCCTTTCAGGCCCTGCCCGCAAAGGAAAAAAGGCGTAAACGCGTCCAGATGATCTTCCAACATCCCGAGGTATCCTTTAATCCCAGGCTTTCGCTGGATAAAAGCATGGCTGAGGTATACAGGCTCTGTAAAAAAGAGTATAACGAAGCGGCGCGGCGCGAAATGACAGAACATTTTGGTATCTATCCAGAGCAGCTGAAACGAGTGCCGGCACAGCTTTCAGGAGGCGAGCTCCAGCGGCTTGCCATTGCCAGAGCGCTTTTGCCAGAGCCGGATATTCTCATATTAGATGAGCCCACGTCCATGCTGGATGTGATTTCACAGGCGCAGGTCATGCGCATGCTGCTCGCACTGCAGAAAAAAAGAAAGCTGTCCTACCTTTTTATTACCCATGACGTGGCCCTCTGCCGTTATGTGTCTCATAAGATTTATACCATTGAAGAGGGCATTATTGTTGAAGACAAGCAGCTTAATCCAGCTGCTGTTGATAAATAACCATTTATTAAAGGAGTAAAAAAGAAATGAAAATTAAAAGAGTGATCGCAGCCTGTTTGGCAGCTGTGATGGTGGCATTGCCCTTGTCGGGCTGTGGAAACGCAGGAGGCGGGCAGCAGGGAAATGGGTCAGGGCACGTAGAGGTGCTGCGTATCGGGACAACCTACAAAAACGATGGCTACAGCGCCATGAACAGTGAAAGCGCTTATGGCCGCCTCAACTACCATTCCTTTTCGCAGCTGAATTTATGGCGTTTTGATGAGGAAGGAAAGCTGACTGGAGACGGCTGTTTTTTCAAAAAATGGGAGATCAGCGATGATAACAGGCAGGTTACCCTTCACTTCGATCCGCTGGGCAGCTTAAAATGGCATGACGGCGAGCCAGTGACCATTGAAGATGTGCTGTTTACCTTCGATTATTATAAGCAGCAGAACATGACCTGGTTCTTAAAAATCACATCTGTCGACCAGATTGACGATACCAGTATCCGTCTGAATTTTGATGACAGCGAAGCCTTTGCGTTTATGAATGAGGCAACCCTGTCTTACTACATTTTACCAAAACATATCTGGGAAAACGTCACAGAGTCCAAAAAGTATACAGAGCCCAACGCCGCAGTCGGCTGCGGACCCTATAAATTCGTTTCAGCCGACGAGGATGCCCAGACATCCTATTATGAAGCAGTGAGCGATTACCCGCTGGGAGAGATCACCGTGGATAAAGTTGAGCTGAAGAGCTTTGATAACCAGTCCTCCCTGATCATGGCAATGCAGTCCGGGGAGATCGACGTCATGTACGGATACTCCTCCTCACTGGACACCACACTGCTGCCAACCATCGAAAGCGACTCCAATATCGACCCGGGAGAAAGCCTGAATTCCGCCACCTATCAGATCGTTTTTGGGTTCAATCAGTACCCGACAAACGACCTCAATTTCAGAAAAGCCGTTCGTTATGCTCTGGATTACGAGCTTCTTGCCCAGTCCATCGGCGGCGGACATGGCCAGATCGCCAATGAAGGCGCTGTGTCGCCCGCCTGCCTGGGCTATGACAGCAGCCTTCCAGAAAATAAACGGGACTTGAAAAAAGCCGCTGAGCTGCTGGACCAGGCGGGCTTTGTGGATAAAGACGGCGATGGCATGCGCGAGCTTCCAGACGGCAGCCCCATGAATGTGAAAATCGCCCTTCAGGGATCAACCGAAATTTATAAGCGCATCGCAGAAATGCTTCAGACCAATCTGGCAGAAGCAGGAATACGGGTATCTGTTGACGAGCAGACCATTTCAAATCCAGACTATACTAAACAGCTGAGAACAAACAGCGCGTATGAAATCTATCTGGGCATGACCACGGTCGGTATTGCCAGTTGGACAGGCATTGCCAGCTACATTGCCGATATTACCATGACGAGCAATCAGCATTTTGGAACCTACGCCGACCCGGCTTATCTGGACGCTTACTCAGGAATGATGAAATCCGAAAACTATGACGAATACAGCGCAGCTTTTAAGGATATCCAGAAAATGAACGCCGAACAGGCTCCGGGCATTGCTCTGGCCATCATGAAAACCTACTTCCCTTACCGTACCGATAAGATCACCGGCTGGGTAAACTACCCTTCACGCGGCGTGATCAATGGCGAGACCTGGTATAAGGCCGTCGCCAAATAATACGTGAAACCCGAATTTATAAAAGCTGCATTGCGCCAAAAAAGCGGATGCAGCTTTTATTTTGTTCAGGTATTCACGATTTAAGATTAGAGCTTTCTTAAGAGATTCAGCCTTTTTATAAAGAGAATTTGACAAAAAGCATCCTGTGGGTTATACTAAGAATGTATTTAAGAGAGTATCAATTGATTTCACATATTTTTGCAAGTCGTTTTTGTCTACTTAAGTTCAATGTAAGCTTGGTGACAAGAGGGTTTGCAAAAATATGTGTTTTTTTATTCTACGATTGCGAATATAATATAATATTTCAGGAGGTACCAATTAATGAATAATGGTACAGTAAAATGGTTTAACAGTGACAAAGGTTTTGGTTTTATTTCAAGAGAAGAAGGCGATGACGTATTCGTTCATTTTTCTTCAATCATGGGCGGCGGCTTTAAGTCTTTAAATGAAGGCGACAAGGTAAGCTTTGATATCGAACAGGGCGCTCGCGGCCTTCAGGCTTCAAACGTAACTGTTATCTAAATAAAACGCCATAAATAGCTTTAAGCCGGATTAAAAATCCGGCTTATTTTTGTGTTTGCGCGCGTTGTTTTTCCAATATCCAGGCACTGGCCTGTTCTGATTTCAAGTGAATGGTGTAGCCAAGATCTCTGGCTGCGAGGACAATTTCGTCCGGTAGACAACCGTTGGAAAAATAAAGCGTTAACTGTCCTTTGGGATTAAAGGTTTTGTGTAAGGTTTGTTCAGTGATGTAATCCTTAATGGCTGCTAACCGTTTCATCTATAGGCCTCCTTGCTTTTTTTATAAATATATCCAAAAGAAATTTTTTTTAACTGCTATAAGATGTTTTAAAGGTTACGGAAAGGGTATAAATGATTTTGTCAACATATACAAATCTCCTATAATTTGTATGGTAACCTCTTTTCATTTAGCTCAGTCTCCCTGCGGGACACCCATGAAGCCACTTTCCGAAGTGGCTTCATGTTTAAATACTTTTGTATTGGATATAAATAGTTCTGAACAACATACCTCAAATTTAATTTACATCTCCCCAAATTTTACTCTCCCTTTTAAAAGTCTCCGGTCCTGAATCGGAGGCTTTTTTATTTCAGGCATAAAAAAAGACCAGACAGCGCTGGACATCAATCAAATCTAACAGGTTTGTCTCAGATGGCTGCGGTCTACTAAAAAAGATAGGGGTAGTACCGTGCTCTGAGAAAAACGTTAGACTTCTAATTACTTTTTTATTATACCACATCAGCGTCCATTATGCAAAAATTCTTAAGACATGCCTAAAAGAGATCAAAAAGAAGAGCGTATGTTTAAACGCCCAGGCCAGGGGTATAAATAGTTTTGAACACACATACCTCTTACTTAGATTAAGCGAAATACCTAATCTCCCCCAATACTTTTCCTTTCAAGCGCCCCCGGTTTTTAAGCCGGGGGTTTTTTGTTTGAAAAAGAGGCGCGGAGAGGACAGGAGGGTAGCTTTTTTATTAGGACAGATATAAAAAATGTGTTAAAATAACAGAAAAGGGGAGCGTTGACAGCGCCCTATAAAAAGGCGGTATACTTCATGAATTATAAGATCATTTATTTTGAGGGCGAGGGCTTTACCTCGCTGGCAGATTTTAAGAAGGCATATATCCTTGACATCGACCGGATGCCCACCATCATTGCCTATGACAAGGGACAGCGGCTTGAGTTGCGGAATATCCGCAGCGTTACCACCGAGGAGCTGAAGGATTTCGGCACCCTGCTCAAAATCACGACAAACCGCCAGAGTGTTTACGCGGCAGTTGTGATCGTCAGCTTTAAGGGCGGCCTGGCCGTGGCCCACAACGTCAAAACCGCCAACCTGAAGGTCCAGCTCGAAAAGCTGGCCGGTCTGGACGATTCGGTGGAGCGCTACGGGTATTATGAGGTCCGGAAGAAGTAGAATCAGCCTGAAGAAAGCAAAGAAAGCCACCATCCTGCCGCATGTGCAGGATGGTGGCTTTCTTTTTAGTATGAATTTTTATTGTTCGTTCCAGTAAATATTCATGATCTCAATCAGACGTGACCAGTTCTGGTAGCGCTTTTCATAGAGCTCGAAGTTTTCAGTGTGCGATGTGACAGGCGGGTTGATCTTAACGGCCTGCTCAAAAGCTTTCTCGTAGCTTTTGTACAGACCAGTGCCAACCCCTGCGGTGATGGCGCATCCCAGGGCACCTACTTCATTGCAGTCTACGGTCTCGATGGGAAGCTCGATAATGTCGGCAAAAATCCTTGCCCATACCTGACTTTTGGCGATGCCGCCAGTCAGACGCACCACATCCGCTTTACAGCCCGAGTCCCGCAGAAACCGTATGTGGTAGCGGTGCATAAAAGCAACGCCCTCGGCCAGAGCGTAGGCCAGCTCGGCATAGGTGGTGTTCTGGTCGATATTGAAAAATTCAGCCTTTGCATTTGGGTGGACACTTGGCTGAGCAACAAAAGGAAGGTACATAACTTTGGATGTCTCAATGGGAACTGATGCGATCAGCTCGTTTAAAACCTCGTAGTAAGAGCCGCCCTGCTTTTCGGCAATGTATTTTGCTTCCCCGCCCATAGCTTTGCAGAACCATTCATAATTTGAGCCGGAGGCACCTGTGAAGGCGCAGTTTAGATATTCCCCTTTTGTGAGGTAAGGCATATTTGCCGAAGCGCCTGGGATGATCTGCGTGGAATGAGTCTCATTGATACACCAGGTCCCCGCGACGGCAGTTACAATACCGTCTGCTGTGGCTCCAGCCCCCACCAGGCAGGCCAGGACATCCATCATACCGGCAACCACTGGCGTGCCTGGATTCAGGCCAGTTTCGTCTGCGGCCTTTTCGGTAACCGTGCCGACAATCTGTGAGGAGGCGGTTGCGAGCTCAGGTAAAAAAGGCTCAATTTCTGGGATACCGTACAGGTTCAGGAGCTCTGTGGAGTAGTCGGTGGTCGTCAAATCCAGCATGGCCGAGCCGCCAAAAATATTGGCGTCGGTTGCGAATACGCCGGTCAGACGATACATCAGATAATCCTTGAATAAGAGAATTCCGCCTATTTTTTCATAGACTTCTGGCTTCTGGTCTTTAAACCATCGCAGGATCGGTCCAGGTTCCCCCGCATAGAGGGTTCCCTTAATAATATCGTTGATCCGGTCAAAGGAGCCTTCGCGCTTGTAGCCTTCGACGATGCTGTTGGCCCGGTAATCCTGGGAAAAAACACCGGGCGCGATGGATTTTCCGTCTCGGTCTAAAATGATCAGCCCGTTGCCAAAAGAGCACATGCCAATGCCGGCAATTCTCGAAGGGTCGACGGCGGCTTTAGCAAGCATGGATTTGATGCTGGCTGAGGTGGACGCCCAGAGCCGGTCGACGTCAAACGTCTCAAAGCCGGGCGTGTGCGATTCCAGACGCATCGTTGGGTTAGACGCGCTGGCAATTTCTTTTCCACATTGGTCAAACAATACGGTTTTAATCGAGGTGCTTCCGCCGTCGATTCCAATTAAATAGCTTTCCATAGTGATTCCCCCCTGTTTTGATAATCAAAAGATCAGTGCTAAGCGCGGTTGTCTGAACCCAATAACACGATTTTTTTGCTTACGGCTTCTTTTAGCGCGTTAAGCGGACGAAGATTGGCGGTTGAAGGCCAGATGGCCATGTTTTCCATTTCGTTGAGCTGCTTTTTCATTTCGCGGTAATAGGCGTCAATGATTTCTGAAAAAACATTGAGCTTGCAGATACCAAGGCGGACGGCTTCCCGTACCTGTTCGTCGGGAGTTCCAGAGCCGCCGTGCATAACCAGAGGAACCGATGAGAGTTTGTTCAGTTGCTCGAGCCGGTCAAAATGCAGCCTTGGCTCGTGGACATAGACACCGTGGGCTGTGCCTACGGCAACCGCCAATGCGTCCACATTAGTCTCTTCGATGAAAGCGCTCATTTCATCTGGATTAGTCAGTGAATCATCTGGATTGTCGTAGGTGCCATCCCTGTTTTTCTTCACGTCGGTTTCTGAACGGCCGACAATCCCATCGCCGACATGGCCCAGCTCAGCCTCGACCGATACGCCGTGGGTATGGGCGTACTCGGTTACTTCCCTTGTGTTTTTAACATTTTCTGCAAAGGGCAGAACAGATCCATCGTACATGACAGAGGTAAACCCGCTGTCAACAGCCTTCTTGATAAAGGCTGTGTCTGTGGCGTGGTCGAGGTGCAGACAGACAGGGACAGAGGCGCGGCTGGCCATTTTACGGGCGCCGTCAAGCCAGTATTCCATTTTGTCGCCCTCAATGTCGACACATAAGGCCATGAGAATAACAGGAGAGCGCAGTGCTTCCGCTGTCTCTAAAATAGCGAGGGTCATGTCATTATTGCTGGTGTCAAAGGCGGCGACGCAGTAGTGGCCATCCCTCGCGGGCTTCAAAATTTCAGATAAGGTTACGAGTGCCATTTTTATTCCTCTTTCTGTGGTATATTTTTTGACAACAAGGCTTACAAAACGTCAGGATTGACCAGGAAGCGGGAGGTCTTATCCTCCGGAAAAGACAGCATCTCACGGGCCAGCATTCCAGGTGACTGGGTAAAGGCGTCACGACTGCCGCCGGCCATGTGAGGGCTCAGGGTCACGTTGTCAAGCGTGACCAGTGGGTAGTCCTTTCCAGGCGGCTCTCTGTCGTATACATCCAGCGCTGCGCCCATGATTTTATGGTCTTTTAGAGCCTGCCACAAAGCCTTTTCGTCGACAAGGCCCGATCGGGAGGTGTTGATGAAGTAAGCGGTGGGCTTCATGAGGCTTAGCATATGCGCGTCGAAAAGTCTCTCCGTTTCCTGTGTAAGACGGCAGTGCAGGGTGACAAAATCAGAGCGCTGCAGAAGTGTCTCCAACGAGACCAATTCGATGCCTTTGGTTTCCGCTGTCGGTTTAAAGTAAGGGTCATAGACCAGCAGCTCCATCTCAAAACCCTTCAGGCGCTGGGCCACCTTTTTTCCGATGGCCCCAAACCCCACAATACCGGCAGTTTTTCCCGAAAGGTCGGGCATTGTCTCCTTGTTGGTATAGTCCCGTACCCAGTTTCCAAGCTTTAAGTTCATATGTGCCTTTGCGATGTTTCTGCACTCAGCGATCATCAGCCCAACCGTGTAATCTGCCACAGAGTTGGCGTTCCGGCCCGGTGTGTTATAAACCGCGATGCCCTTCTGGGTGGCATAGGCGACGTTGACATTGTCATAGCCGCCGCGCAGAACACCGATGGCTTTCAGGTGGGGACAGCGGTCGATCATGTCTCGGGTAACCGTACAGAATTGTGTGATGATAATATCCGCGTCCTCAACGGCCTTTTTAATTGCCTCGGGCGGCTCATAAGCCTCGCTGCCACCTGTCTCTACCGCGAGGTTGATAGCCTGCAGCGTATCATAGCTGTCGCACTGCCATTCAACGGTTTCAATGACCTCGCCTCTTTCAGCAAAGGCAGCAAAGCCCCTTTTGATATCCTCTCCAGATATCCAGACATCTCCAATACCCACGATTTTCATTTTTCTCACCCCTTCATATTAAAGTTATCTCAATCATATCACCGTATATAACATTTGTCAATTACAAATGTTATATACGGTGGTGCAAAAAAAGACTGGAGGGCCAGTCTCATTGCAGAAAATAGTCAAATAAGAAAAAACAGGTAAGTTGTCTGTCAGGAAAGCCTTTCGATGATGCCCTCCGCCAGGGCTTCATCGATGATGATGTCTGTTACAATGCCCAGCTTCAGTGCTCCGGTTACCGCGTCGATTTTTTCAGTTCCATTGACAAGCGCCAAAACGCGTTTAACCTTTGCCAGATTTTCAAAGGGAATACGAATCATGGAGGCAGCGCCGATGGTTTCGGTGATCCTGCCCTGGAGGTCAAAGTAATGGGTGCAGATGTCGCCGATGATATTGGCAGAGTCTTCGGCGAGGAGCTCGCTCTCACCCGGGTAATATGAGCGGTGCTTCAAGTTGCCGATAGCGCCGATACCGATCACTGCGAGATCAATTTCCTGCCATTGGTCCAATATTTCGGCGTAGGCCTGGGTCCTGGTAAAAAGCTCATAGTCCTTTGGGGACAGGGGGCCCAGGGGAAGGTTGATAAAATGGGCTGTGCCGCCCGTTTTTTCGGAAAGCATCCGTACCATCTCGTTGATCATAAAGTAGGCGGCGGCCTGATTGCTGGCGCCGACCAGCGGGAAAATATCTGCCCGCTGTAAAAGGCTGCTCTCGCTGCACTGCTCGACAAAGCTGTAGACAGAACGGCCCCAGGAAATACCGATTTTATGCAGCCCTTCGCGGCAGAGGTCGTCAAAATAAAGGGCGGCCCGCTGCGCAAGCATCTTCCGGGCCAGCGCGTCATCGTTAAAATGGCCGGGGACAATGGTGACATTTTGAATTGGGAAAATTTCCTTTATCCTTTGGGCGGCTTTGCTGAGGTTGGTCTCGACATCATTGATCTTAATTTCGACGATGCTGCGTTGGCGGGCCTCGCTCAGCATTTTTGATATACTCTGTCTTGTCGTACCAAGTTTTTTTGAAATGGCCTGCTGTGTCATGTTTTCTTCGTAGTAGAGCCGGGCGACCTGGACCAGCTTCTGTAAGTACTCGGTATCATTCATTGATGTTTTCTCCCGTTTGACGATTCATTTTAGACCATTCTATCACAGTTTGACAGAGGGGACAATTTTATTTTAAACTGTGCTGCCGCACAGCATTTTTGTTTTAGACTCCAGCCGTGCTATAATAAAGAAAACAATCCAAACGAAAGAGGAAAAGATATGAAAAAAAAGATCCGCGTCGCTTTTTTTGATATTGACGGCACGCTGGCCAGCCATAAGGTGGAGAGCAGCAATTTTCTGGACAGGGTGCCGGTCTCGGCGCGCCGGGCGCTGTCTGCGCTCAGGGAGAACGGCATTCAGCCGGTCATTGTGACGGGCCGCGAGCCCAGTGTGATCCGGAGCTTTGTGGCGGATCTGGAGATGGACACCTATATTGCGGCTAACGGGCTGAGTCTGACCCACGGCGGCGTGGAGGTCTGGCGGCAGCTCCTTGCGCCGGAGGTGGTCGCCGCGCTGCTGCGTGAGCTCAGGGATGTCCGCGATGTGGCGGTCGTGCTTGAGAGCACTGCCGGCAATGTGCTGTGCTGGAACGAAAGCCCCTACGCCGTTGATTTTGACGTGAGCATTGAGGGTGCTCTGGGGCGGGCCTGTGAGTACAGCGTGTACCAGCTTGCCATTATCGGCGACGGGCTGAAGGGCCGTGTCCGGACAATGCAGGAGGGGCTGAAGGCGCGGGTGGTGGCGCCGCGGGTGCTGGATATTCTGCCTGATGCGGTGTCTAAAGCGTCGGCCATCGAGCGGATGCTTGACCTGCTGGGGCTTGACCGCTCACAGGCCATTGCCTTTGGCGATGAGGAGAACGATCTGGAGATGTTTGGCGCGGTGGACTACACGGTGGCGATGGGGAACGCCATCGACGCGCTCAAGCAGACCGCCACCTATGTGACCGACAATGTGGATGAGGACGGCATCTACAACGCATGCCGCTATTTTGGCCTGATTTAGTGTCAAAAAAAGGTAAAAGCCCTTTCGGGCTTTGGGTAGGAATCTCAAAGATACAGGCGGTTTGAGCAGAGGATTGCCTGTTTTTGAGATGAGCAAAATTGGCAATTAAATACGATGATTCCTGTTTCTTTGGAGAATGGATTCGGATGTTGTTATGGATAGAACATAGAGTTAGGCGTGGGCTGAGGATTGGGGAAATCGTCTGCCCGCAAATCAAACAGAGGAGTACTGTTTCGACTGATGAAAAAAACCATCCGAAAAAGGTAAAAAAACTTTATCAGGATATTTTCTTGCGCGCATCATATTTAATTGAATTAATATTATAATAATTGCATGGGTTTGTCAACGATAAAACTGTAATTGATTACGAATATAAAACCAAAAAGGCATTCTTTTTGATCCCAAAACAGGCTGGACTTTGTTTGATAAATGTTTATCAAACATAAATAGCGTTAAGAAGGTGTTTTCCGCTTGTAAAAATATAAAAAAGAGTGCTAAACAAAGCAAAAAATAAAGGGAATTCCGGTAAAAAATAGAGGGTTTTAATAAATATTAAAGTTATTTTTAGATTTTAAAGATTATCTTTAATTGAATAAACAAGATAATAGAGTTACGCTTATTAAGTGATTTTAGAAAAAAGCGGTGCTTTTTGTTGCCTTTTTTACAAAGCGGGCAGGGTGGCCCGAAAATGAATTTTGTAAAATAAGCAAAAAAACGGCATTAAAAACGAATTTTTTCCAGTTTATAGGCAATTTACTTTAAGAGTGTTTATTAATCCGTATAAAATATGCTATAATGAAAGCAAAAAATAACTAAAAATACTTTATATCTGCGCGGTGGCGTGTGCCTGCGGGGCGGAGAGGGATGGTGAGACCCATAAAGACAATTAAATATGTTCTGACTGTTTTTTTATGCCTTCTGATGGGTCTGGCCGGTGTGGGCTGCGGCGGTTCGGAGGCGTCGGAAAGCGGCACCTACACGCTGCCGGAGCTGGTGATCCCGGCCTATTCGGGCGCGGACACCTCGAGCTGTGATGTGGGCGGCTTTGACACCACGGGCGCGGACAGCGGCTATGTGATGGCAAGCTACACGGGCGGTGTGCCGGCCAAGCTTCAGGTGGTTAAGGACAGCGTGAAGTACAATTACGATATACTGGCCACGGGCGAGTACACGATTTTTCCGCTCCAGATGGGAAGCGGTACCTATTCCATACGGCTGTTGGTGAGCGTGGGCGATAACCGCTACACCGCTGTGCTGGAGGAGGATGTGGACGCCGCTGTCGCCAGTGAGTTCGCGCCCTTTGTGGTGCCGAACCAGATTGTGGATTACAACGCGGACAGCGCCTGCGTGACCTTTGCCAGAGAGCAGGCCGCAGGCGTGAGCTCGGACGCGGACGTGGTCAAGGCTGTCTATGCCTACATCAAGGACCATGTGACCTACGACGTCGCCAAGGCCCAGTCCCCGCCGGCAGGCTATATCCCGTCGGTGGACGATACCTTTTTAACCAACACGGGCATCTGCTTTGACTACGCGTCGCTGGCGGCGGCCATGCTGCGGTCCTGCGGCATTCCCACCAAGGTGGAGACGGGCTACATATCGCCGTCGGGCATCTACCATGCCTGGAATGAGGTCTACGTGAAGGATTCGGGCTGGATCGAGGTGGGCTTTAAGATTGACGCGAATACCTGGACGCTGCTGGACCTGACCTTTGCGGCTGGCTCCTCGAAAGGCGACCTGTCAAATTTTATCGGCGACGGCAATGAGAATACCTATGAAACGCAATATACCTATTAGGGAGGTACAGAATGGGAAGAGTAAATAAGAAGCAGGCCATGAGCTCCGCGGAGCTGTCCGCGCTGTTTACCAGCATGTCGATGGTGCTGGATTCGGGCGTGACCGTGAACGACTGCCTGTCAATGATGGCACAGGACGCGGAGGACAGCCGTTTTAAGCGTGTTCTGGATTCGGTTGAAAAAAATCTGCTGGAGGAGTACTTCCTTTATAAAGCCATGGAAAAAACCGGTGGTTTTCCGGAATACGCGCTGGGCATGATCGAGGTTGGCGAGACCTCGGGCCGTCTGGCAGAGGTGCTGGGCGCTCTGGGCGATTACTACCTGCAGGAGGACGGCATCAAGAAACAGGCCAAAAGCGCGGTCCTGAGCCCGCTTTTGCTTATCGCCATGATGGCGGTGGTGGTGCTGTTTCTGGTGTACGCCATTATGCCAGTGTTTAAGGATGTGTTCCGCCAGCTGGGGGTGGACCTGAACGGCGCCTCGGGCAACGCGCTGGCCTTTCAGGCTGGTAATATCATGATGATCGTGGTGGGCGCTGTGCTTGTTTTGCTGCTGGGCTGTGTGCTGTTCTACGTGTTCAGCCCGGCGGGCAGGCGGCTCTTTAACGGGCTGGCGGAGCGGTTTGTGGCCACGCGGGATATTTTTTACCGGCTGGACGCGGCCCGCTTCATGGGCGCGCTGTCCATCCTCATGACCAGCGGCATCGCCATGGAGCAGGCTCTGGGGCTGGCCAGGCAGACGGTGTCGAGCGAGGCCTTCGGCGGGAAGATCGACGCCTGCATCGTCTCGGTCGGCCAGGGCGAGCCCTTTGAGGAAGCGGTGTTAAAAAACGGCCTGCTTAAGGGCGTTTACGCCAAGGTGCTCATGGGCGGCAGCAAGAGCGGCTCTTTGGACCGGGCGGCCGCGCGCATTTCAAGGATTTATTTTGAGGAGGCTCAGGATAAGATTGACGGGCTGATCGCCGTGATCGAACCGGCGCTGGTTTCGCTTTTGTCCATTGCCATCGGCGTGATTCTGGTCGCGATTCTGCTGCCGCTCATCGGTATTATGGCAGGTATGGGCTGACGGGCAGCTTTATGAAAAGAGGGAATTTTAATGGAAACGAAAAAGAATAAGATACATTTTCTGCCCTCGGTCATCATCTTTGCGGTCATTGTGCTTTTGGTGTGGCTGCTGTTCAGCCGGGCGTCTGCCAGCATGGATACGGACGGCGGCCAGACGCTGGAAACGGCCCTTGAGAACTCAGCGGTGCTGTGCTATTCCCTGGAGGGCTTTTATCCGCCGAGCTTAGATTACCTGAAGGATAACTACGGCGTGGTGGTGGATCAGGATCACTACATTGTCCACTACGATGTCTTTGCGTCCAACATAATGCCGGACATCCGTGTGGTGCCCAAATAGGAAAGGAGCGGGAAATGTTTCATAATAGACAAAACGAGAGCATGCTGTCATCCTTTGTCCTGCCGATTTCACTGGTCTGCCTGTTTGCCCTGTCGGCCCTGATCCTCACCTTTCTGGGCTCGGAGAGTTACAAACACATCAAGGCCAACTACGACGACACCGCGGAAGCCACTGTCGCGGTCTCCTACCTGAGCACCAAGGTGCGCCAGAACAACCGGGAGAATGCCATCACAGTGGTCCACAGAGGGGACGGCGACCGCCTGGAAATACTGGAGCACATCGGAGAAAAGGCCTACCGGACGGTTATCTACTGCCAGGACGGCGTCCTGTATGAGAGCACCTTTTTGGACGGGCAGCCAGACGGCCTGGCAGCCAACGCCATGCGCGTCGCAGATCTGGACGCCCTGCGTGTGCGCGCGGAGGGAAGCGGGCTCCTGAAATTTGAGGTGACGGGTAAGGACGGCGCGGTACACGCCTTTTCGCAGAGTGTTGTGGGAGTGGGCAGCCTGGAAGCGGGTGATGCACAGTGAAACAGCGCTTCAGATCATCAGGCTTTTTTGTGGAGCTTATCATCACCATTGTCTTTTTTGCCATTGCCTGCTGCATCATCGTGCAGCTCTTTGCAAAGGCCGGGCTCATGAGCAGCGAGGCTTTAGACAAACGCGGCGCGGCGGCCCAGTGCCAGACCCTGTGTGAGACCATCAAGGGGACCGGCAGCCTGGACAGCGCCCTAAAGGACGGCTGCTATGAAAAATCCGGCGGCAGTGTCCGCGTTTTCTACGACAGGGACTGGAAAATGACAACAAGGGATGCCGCGGTGTTCAGTGTTACTGTGACCACGGAGGCTGTGGCCCAGACCGCGGGGAGCCTTGAGAAAATGCGTTTTGAAGCCCTCAAAGGCGCCGCGCCGCTCTACACCATGTCCGGCGCTCAGTATTTTAAAGAACCAGCGGAGGTGCAGTGATGCGTAAGAACAGGCAGGGCATGAGCGTGGGCGTCGTGTCGCTCATTATGATTTTTGTGGTCTTTCTGCTGGTGAGCCTGGCGGTCCTGAGCCTGACCACCGCGTCGGCCAACGCGCGCATGGCGGACAAATCCCTGTCCATGCAGAGCGCCTACTACGAGGCTGACGCCAACGCCCAGGAAACGCTGGCGCAGATCGACGGCGTGCTGAGGGCCAGCGGCCCAGACCCGGGCGCTCTCGAAGCCCTGAACCGGGGCGTCACCTACGATCCGGAGAGCGCCACGATCCGGTTTGACACAGAGATCAGCGACACCGCTACCCTGAAAAGCGAGCTGCGCGTCGAGGGGGACAGCGTGTCCGTAATCCGGTGGCAGACTGTGCCGGACGGCGAGTGGCAGACAGACAGCGATACTAAGAATTTATGGAAGGGAGGCGTTTAGTCAATGGAATTACTGGATTATCTGGAGGAGTCAGTGGCCCGGAAGGCTTCGGATATTTTCATCATCACCAATTTTCCCTGCTCCTACCGCATTGACGGTAAGATCGTCCGGGGCGGGGGCGAGGTGTTCACCCCTCAGGAGACCGAGCGCCTGATCCGTGAAATCTACGACCTGACCGGCGGCCGCTCCATTGAGAAATTTGAGGAAAACGGCGACGATGACTTCTCCTTTGCCCTGAAGGGGATCGGACGTTTCAGAGCCAATGTGTACCGCCAGCGCGGCACGCTGGCAGCGGTGATCCGGGTGGTATCCTTTGGGCTGCCAGACCCGGCGGCGCTGTCGATTCCGCAGACGGTGCTGGATCTCAGCCAGAAGAAAAACGGGCTGGTGCTGGTGACTGGCCCCGCGGGCAGCGGGAAATCCACAACGCTGGCCTGTATCATCGACAAGATCAACCGTGAGAAGAGCGGGCACATCGTGACCATGGAGGACCCGATTGAGTATATCCACCGCCACAACCAGTGCATTGTGACCCAGCGTGAAATCCCCCACGATTCCCAGAGCTACGTGACCGCGCTGAAGGCTGTGCTGCGGCAGTCGCCGGACGTTATTCTCCTGGGTGAGCTCAGAGACCTTGAGACCATCGAGATCGCCATGACAGCGGCCGAGACCGGGCAGCTGGTCTTTTCGACCCTGCACACCACCGGCACCGCCAACACCATCGACCGGATCATTGACGTGTTTTCCGCCAACCAGCAGCACCAGATACGCACGCAGCTTTCCATGATTCTGCAGGCCGTGGTGTCCCAGCAGCTGGTGCCCACCGTGGACGGCAGCCTGACGCCAGCCTTTGAGATCATGCTGGTCACGCCGGCCATCCGCAACATGATCCGGGACGGCAAGGTGCACCAGATCGACTCGGCCATTTTCTCGGGCGCCAAGGAGGGCATGTGCACCATGGACGCCAGCCTTCTCGAGCTGTACCGCCAGGGCCGCATTACCGAGCAGACAGCCCTCATGTACAGCCAGAACCACGAGACGCTGGCCCAGAAGCTTAAGGCGGCTAAATAAAAAACTTTACTTTTCAAGCTGCCTTCGGTACAATATATATGAATGATCATTCATATGAAAGGAAGAATCCATGATTGATAAAAATGGCATTGAGCGCTGTGATTTTGCCCACGCGCATGAAGATATTGTGAGAACCGTCATGGACCGGATGCCCGACGAGGAGACCCTTTACGACCTTGCAGAGCTGTTTAAGGTTTTTGGGGACTCCACACGGGTCAAGATTCTCTGTGTTCTCTTTGAGGCTGAGATGTGCGTCTGCGACATCGCCGAGCTTTTAAGCATGAGCCAGTCCGCCATCTCCCATCAGCTCCGGGTACTCAAGCAGTCCAAGCTGGTTAAAAACCGGCGGGAGGGAAAAACGATTTTCTATTCACTGGCTGACGAGCACGTCCGCGCGATTTTTAACCAGGGAATGGAGCATATAATGGAATAGGGGTATGGTCTGGAACGGACCGTACCGCTTTTTTAATGGAAAATGGAGCGCTATTCGCTGCGCAGCATGTGTGCCGGGGGAGCTTTTATTCCAGCAAAATATTTTTGAGAAAAATTGGAAATATTTTCTTGACAAATCCTGTAAAAAAAGCTAAAATAAGTATCGTGCTCAGAACGGAGTACGCTGTAGGGGTGTCGCCAAGCGGTAAGGCAATGGACTCTGACTCCATCATTCGCAGGTTCGAATCCTGCCACCCTTGCCATTTTGTTTATCGGATCAGCAATGCTGGTCTTTTTTCTTTTTTTGCACACCCGTGTCAACATTTGGCCGTGAGAAATATTTTGACAGGCTTTCCTTTCTGTGTGATCAGGCGTATAATATTGCCATTCTATGGAAACGGAGAAGCTGCGGCTCCAGACCAGCTGTTATCCGGCTCTGACTGGGGGTGAGTGAAAGAAATGGGCAGATATAAGATCAGCTTAAAGCTGGTCTTTTTTTTATGGTCAGGAAAGCGTATAATAAGGGTATTATGATAATCAGGAGAGAGAACAATGAACACTTTAGATAAAGCGCTGGCCAAAAAGCTGGACAGCCTGAAGGATGTGATCCGGAGCTATGAAAAGCCGTGTATCGCTTTTTCCGGCGGCGTGGACAGCACCCTGCTGCTCCGGGTGGCAGTGGAAACCCTGGGCGCGGCGGCGGTGCCGATGACGGTTAACGGCAGCATGATGCCGCGGTCTGAGTTCGGGGACGCAAAAGCGCTGGCCCAGAGCATGGGCGCCGCGCTGTGTGTGCTGGACGTGGACGTGCTTTCAGTGCCCGAATTCGTGGAAAACGGGCCGAAGCGCTGCTACTTTTGTAAAAAGAATATCTTTACCCAGATCAAAGGCCATGCCCAGGAGCTGGGCTGCGACGTTATTTTTGACGGCTCTAATCTGGACGACCTGGACGATTACCGCCCGGGCCTGCTGGCGCTGGAGGAAATGATGGTGGTAAGCCCCTTTATAAAAGCCGGCCTTACCAAGCAGGATATCCGCGACCTTTCCGCCTTTTACGGGCTGTCCACAGCCCAAAAGCCCGCCATGGCCTGCCTGGCAACCCGTATCCCGGGAGGCGAGCCGATCACGCGGAAAAAGCTGCTGATGGTGGAGCAGGGCGAGGAATGCCTGAAGGTGCTGGGCCTGCGCCAGTACCGGCTGCGCTATATCGGCAGCATGGCCAAGATCGAGTGCGCCGAGGAAGATTTTGAGCTGCTCATGGACAGGCGGCAGGAGCTGGTGAGCAACCTGAAAGCCATTGGCTTCAAAACCGTTACCCTTGACCTTTCGGGTTACCAGTGCGGCAGTATGAATGAGGTGAAAAAATGAACGCAGAACAGCTGAAAGCCCTGCTGACGCAGGTTAAAAACGACGATACGAGCGTTGAGGACGCGCTGGAGCAGCTTAAGGAGCTGCCCTACCACGACCTTGAATACGCCAAGGTCGATTACCACAGGGAGCTGCGCAACGGCTTTCCCGAGGTGATCTACAGCCCGGGCAAAAGCCTCGGCCAGATCCGCGGCATTGTGCGGGATATGCTGGCCCGCACGACCGGCAATATTCTGGCCTCCCGCGCCAGTGAGGAGGTTTATGAGGCCATCCGCGAGCTGACGCCGGATGCGGTCTACTATAAGGAAGCCCGGTCTGTGGTGGTGAAGCGTGAGCCCTACCGCGTATCCGAGGGCACCATCGCAGTGGTGTCTGCCGGAACATCGGATATTCCGGTGGCAGAGGAGGCCGCTGTGACGGCCGAGGTCATGGGAAACCGGGTAAACCGTCTGTACGACGTGGGCGTGGCCGGCATACACCGGCTCCTCGACAACGTGGACGTTATCAACCATGCCCGGGTCATCATCGTGGTGGCTGGTATGGAGGGCGCGCTGGCCAGCGTGGTGGGCGGCCTGACCGATAAACCAGTGGTCGCGGTGCCCACCAGCATCGGATACGGCGCCAATTTCGGCGGCGTCTCGGCCCTTCTGGGCATGCTGACCTCCTGTGCAGGAGGCATCGGGGTGGTCAATATCGACAATGGCTTTGGGGCGGCCTGTCTGGCCTCAAAAATCAATCAACTTTAGCAGGAGGGACCATGAAAGTATTATATTTTGACTGTTTTGCAGGCATCAGCGGCGACATGACGCTGGGCGCCTTTCTGGACATTGGCGCAGACCCCGCGCACCTGGAGCGCGAGCTGGCCAGGCTGGGCGTGCCGGGCTTTCATCTGGAGATCGAGAAAACCCAGAAGCGGGGCATCACCGGGACCAAGTGCCACGTGGTCATGGACCGTCACGAGCATGCCCACCGCCATTTCGGTGACATTGTGAAGATCATTGAGAGCAGCGGCCTGGACGAGGCGGTCAAGAAAACGGCCATCGCCATTTTCAGGCGTGTGGCCGAGGCCGAGGGCAAGGTTCACGGCGTGCCCATGGAGCAGGTGCACTTCCATGAGGTGGGCGCAGTGGATTCCATTGTGGATATTGTGGGCGCGGCCATCTGCTTTCACGATATTGCGCCCGACGTGGTGTATGGCTCCGCGGTGAACGCGGGCCAGGGCTTTGTGAAATGCGCCCACGGCCTGCTGCCAGTGCCGGCGCCCGCCACAGCGGAGATCATCGGAAAAACCGATTTTCCCATTTACGCGAAGGGCGTGGACGGTGAGTCCGCAACCCCGACGGGCATGGCCATCCTCGCCGAGCTGGCCAGCTATTCGGCCGGCTTTCCGCAGATGGCGGTGGACACCGTCGGCTATGGCTTTGGCGACCGCGAGTTTGAGATCCTGAACGGCCTGCGCCTTTTTGTGGGACACACCCACGAGGCGGACAGTGGTATCCTGGTCATGGAGACCAACATTGACGACATGACCGGCGAGACGGCCGGCTACGTGCTGGAGGGCCTCTTTGAGCAGGGTGTGCGCGACGCCTTTTACACGCCCATCTATATGAAGAAAAACCGGCCGGCCATCAAGCTGACCGTGATCTGTGACGCTGAGAGGGCAGAGGCGCTCACCCGCTATATCTTCGCGCAGACCAGCAGCATCGGCCTGCGCAAATATCAGGTTGACCGCGCGGTCATGAACCGGGCGATCGAGACGGTGGACACGCCCTTTGGCCCGGTCCGCGTCAAGTCCTGCACCTATGACGGCATTGCCAAGCGCAGCCCGGAATACGAGGATCTGAAGCGGATTGCCGGAGAAACGGGAAAATCCTTTATGGAAATTGAGGCCGCTGTTTATAAATATCTCTAGAGGGGTAAAATTAAACTGAATTTAAAGAACGCTGTGTTATAATGAAATAACAGCAAACGGCAGAAAAAGGCAGTGATGAAAAAGATCGTGAAGCGGTAAATTGCAATAAAGAGGCTTTTGCAGTTGAAAGTTGAAAATGGAAAGTGGAAAGTTCAGGAACAAATGTGCGCTGCACATTTGATTGGAAGCGGCCTGCGGCCGCTGCCTGAATCAAAAACCTTCCACTTTCAACCTTCCTGCTTCCACTTGTAAAGTATTTTGCGGCTTTGCAGCGCATGACCATTTTATCAATGTTTTATGATTCAAGATTTCCAAAAGCAAAGGAGAATTAAAATGGCAAGTTTTAACTTAGGCGAAGAGCTGAGAAAAGTACTGTTGGCAGGCGTGGGTGCAGTGGCGACCACTGCTGAGAAATCTCAGGAGCTCATCAACCAGCTGGTTGAAAAGGGCGAGCTGACTGTGGAGCAGGGCAAGGTGATGAACGAAGAGCTGAAGCGCAACATCCGGGACAAGGTCAAGGAAAACGTGACCGTTGTCGTCAAGGACGATGAGCCATCTGTGGATAAGGTGGTTGAGACCATGGACAAAATGAGTCCGGAAGAATTACAGGCCATCAAGGACAAGCTGGCCCGAATGGAGCGTGAAAATGCAGAAGACGCAGAGGTCAAAGACGCAGAATAACCCATTAAACCATGAAAAAGAGCCCTCAGGCGCTGGAAAAGCAAAAGAATACAACAGACAGCGCCTGAGGGAAATCATGGCGATACTGGCTAAATACGATATTGTCAAAGGCATCACACCGGTCAAGCTGCGGCTCATCATCGAGGATCTGGGCCCGACCTTTGTCAAGCTTGGACAGGTGCTTTCCATGCGCCAGGACATCCTTCCGGCTGAGTACTGTCGTGAGCTTACAAAGCTCAGAACCGAGGTGCGTCCCATGGACTTCGAGGACGTGGTGGCGGTCATCGAGGAGGAGTATGGAAAACCCCTGAACGAGATCTTTACTTTTCTGGACCGGAAACCTCTGGGTTCGGCCTCCATCGCCCAGGTGCACCAGGCAGAGCTGAAGGACGGCAGCTCTGTGGTGGTCAAGGTGCAGCGCCCCGGTATCAAGGACACCATGGCCCGCGACATCGGGCTGCTGGACAGGGCCGCCACGCTGCTCAAAATCGCCGGCGGCACCGGAAACGCCATCGATTTTAAGATGGTACTGGACGAAATGTGGTTTACAGCCCAGCAGGAAATGGACTTTTTGATCGAGGCCCACAACGCCGACGAATTTTACGAGCTCAACCGGGACATCGCCTATGTGACCAGCCCTGTCATTTACCATAAGCACACCACCTCCAGGGTGCTGGTGATGGAATACATCGCCGGCGAGGAGATCGACCAGACTGGCCGGCTCACGGAGCTGGGCTACGATCTGGACGAGATCGCCCTCAAGCTTTCGGAGAACTATGTCAAGCAGGTCATCGACGACGGCTTTTTCCACGCCGACCCGCACCCGGGCAATATCCGCGTCCGCGACGGCCAGATTGTCTTTATCGACCTGGGCATGATGGGCACCCTCTCCTCAAAGGACAAGGACCTGTTCAAGCAGGCCGTGGAGGCCATGGCGACAGGCGACGTGGACGCCATGAAGAACGTGGTGCTGTCCCTTGGCGTGCACACCGGCCGGATCAACCACGCCAGGCTGTATTCCGATATTGACAATATGATGGACGAGTACGGCAGCATGGAGCTGGGCAGCATAAACATCGGCACCATGATGGAGGACCTGCTTCAGCTGGCCAACGACCATCATATCGCCATGCCAAAGGGCGTGACCATGCTGGCCCGCGGTTCGCTGACCATTGAGGGCGTGCTGAGCATGCTGGCCCCAGAGACCAACGTGGTGCAGATCATGATCAACCATATGTCCGCCGAGCGCCTTGAGAACCTGGACCCCAAACGGGAAGCCCTTGAGCTGGGGCGTGAGCTGTACGGCGCGGCCAAAAGCACCCTGAGCCTGCCCGGCCAGGCGCTGGATCTGCTGCGCATGACAGTCAAGGGGCAGACAAAGATCAATCTGGAGATTACCGGCTCCGAGGAGCCGCTGAACACCATTGACCAGATGGTCAACAAAATTGTGAAGTGTATCATCGCCGCCGCGCTGCTCATCGGCTCCAGCTTTATCAGTACCACGAATATGGAGCCAAAGCTGCTGGGCATCCCCGCCCTGGGCACCATCGGCTACATTGTGGCCCTGATTCTGGGCGCGAATTTGATTTACAGCATTCATAAAAAGAAAAAAGAGATCAATAAATGAGGTAGGGTCTGTTTCAGACCCTACCTCATTTTGGTTCTATGGGCTGCGGACAGCGGCTTTCAGTAGAGATGAAAATTTATTTTAAGATTAACAGCGTGTGATAAGGAAAGAAAACAAAGCGGCAGCAGGGTGAAAAATGATCCCTTTTTTACCGCGCTAATTGAGAATGGCGAACGCGATGTTCAGATAGGTGGCGAACAGAATCCAGAGGAGGTAGGGCACCATGAGGCCCGCTGCCAGGGTGGAGATTTTTTTAAACCAGACAATGCAGGCGATGACGGCCGCGTCCAGAAGCAGGATGATAACAGCCGCCAGCCAGAAGGAGCTGCCGCCGAAAAAGAGGATACTCCACAAAAAGTTGAGGAGCAGCTGAATGACAAACAGCCCGATAGCGGAACGCTTGAGCCGGTCGTCCGTATTGGTCCGTAAAACCAGAAAAATGGCGACGCCCATGAGCAGGTAGAGCACAATCCAGACCGGCCCGAATACTGAGCCGGGCGGGGACAGGGGCGCCTTGTTGAGCATGGCGTATTTGCCGGCGATGTCTCCGGCCAGAAGTGAGGAGCAAAAGCCCACCAGCTCGACAACGACAATGGCGAGAATCAGCTGAAGAACCGGGATCAATTTATTTTTAGTCATGATAGTACCTCCTATAAGGCTTTAGTTTTAATTATATTTATCCATAATCCCGCCTGCGAAACAAAAAACAGCCGCGGCTCTGTGTATCCATTGGCGTTCAGATGTGCTAAGATAGGGATATCTGCTGTAGAAGATAGAATGAAATGAGGTGAGCAAAATGACCGAAAGAGAAAAAATGCTGGCGGGTGAGCTGTACGACTGCAACGATCCGGAGCTGCTGGCGCAGTGGCACAAAGCCAAGGACCTGGTGCGGGCCTACAACCAGACCGCCTCAGAGGCGCTGGAGGAGAAGGACCAGATTCTGACAGCGCTGCTGGGAAAGCGTGGTGCAAACCTGTGGATAACACCGCCGTTTTATGTGGATTATGGCGTCAACATCTGCTTTGGTGAGAACTGCGAGGTCAATATGAACTGCACATTTTTGGACGATAATAAAATCGTCATCGGGGACAATGCCCTCATCGCGCCCAATGTTCAGATATACACCGCCTTTCATCCGACCAGGGCGGCGGACCGGTTTGGGGAAGCCAGGCAGGACGGGAGCTTTGCCTTCTGCAAGACCCAGACCGCGCCGGTTGTCATCGGCGACAATGTCTGGATCGGCGGCGGGGCCATAATCCTGCCCGGTGTCACCATTGGCGATAATGTGGTCATCGGCGCGGGCAGTGTGGTGACAAAGGATATCCCATCAGATAAGGTTGCGATCGGAAGCCCCTGCCGGCCCGTCCGGGAGAATACTTAAAATGGTCAAACAGCCTGCTGAAATCCCTCAGGGTTTCGGCAGGCTGTTTTGTTTTCTGCCTTACGGGCTGTTTTGGCATTGATTTAAGGTATCATTAACAGGGAAATTTAATTTTAAATGGAATATATTGAGAAAGAGGTTTGTTATGGAAAAGGTAAAAAATAAAGGCGATTAAAACTGAAAGGAAACAACGCATGTATCGGTTAAAAAAGAAAGACAACACTCATAAAAAACAGGTATATGGCTATGCGCGCGTCTCTACCGTAGGGCAGAATTTAGACCGTCAGATAGATGAACTAAAGGAGAAAGAAATATCAACTAAAAATATATTCTGCGACAAACAAAGTGGAAAAGATTTTGAGCGAAACGCCTATAAGCGGCTGGTGAGAAAATTAAAAAAAGGCGATCTTCTCATTATTAAAAGTCTGGACCGTCTGGGACGCAATTATGAGGAGATCATCGTGGAATGGCGGCGCATTACCAAGGAAATTGGCGCAGATATAAGGGTAATGGATATGCCGCTGCTGGACACCAGCCAGTACAAGGGACTTATTGGCACCTTTATCAGCGATCTCGTATTACAGATATTATCCTTTGTGGCGCAGCAGAATCTGGATTATATTCATCAAACACAACAGGAGGGCATTGCCAAAGCGCGGGAAAAGGGTGTGAAATTTGGACGTCCTAAAATAAGGACCGAGCATAACTTTAAAGCAGTTTACAGCCGCTATTGCGAAAAGGAAGTATCGGCACGCCAGGCAGCTGAGCTGCTGGGGGTCAGTGTGCGGACCTTTTACCGGCGTATTCATGAAATGTGAGACTCAAAATGTGCCAAAAAGTATACTTTTTGACACAGAGAAATTTTAATAAAAAAATGGAATATAAAGAATATCGGTATGATTATAACATGCTTATATAAGTTTTTCAAATATTGTTTTAACGCTTTTTAATGTGTCAAAAAGTATGCTTTTTGGCACAACGTTTAAACCATCGTATAAGAGAGGATAATGGTTATGTTAGAAAACGCGTTTAAACCCAAGATGCTGGAGCGTCAGAAATTGCAAAAGCTGCTGCTGCGGAGCAGACAGAAGCCGCTGGTGTACCTGTATGGTCTCATGGGATCAGGAAAAACGACCAGTGTGGAAATGTACCTGAAAAAGTCCGGAGGCCCGCCGGCAGTCTGGTTTACCTGTCCAGATGAGGTTATGGATGAGCAGTGGGCCTGGGGAAGATTTGTACAGACGCTGGGGCAGAGACTGCCAGAACTGGCGTCAGCACTGTCAGAGGCGGGAATTCCCCAGAGCAGCAGCGATGTGGGCAGGATCATGGATATTCTGACCCAACAGCTTAGTCAGGATATCCTGCTGGTCATCGATGATTTCCATCTGGTGCAGAATCTGCACCTGAAACGCCTGGCGGCGATCATCGCAAAGGAGCAGCCCCAAAATCTGCGGCTCATCCTGATCTCCCGAAACCCGCCGGAGCCAGTGTTCTACGAGCTGGAAATCAAGGGACGCTGTACCATCATCGGCCAGGAAAGCCTTAACTTTACAGCAGGAGAAATACAAATTTTTTACAGGCAGAATGGCTTTCCTCTTGAAGGCGAGGCGGTAAGAAAGCTGAACGCCTACTGCGGCGGCTGGACGGCGACCGTCTATTTATCGCTGCTTCAATACGCAGAAACCCACAGGCTGGACGCTATTGATAAGGCAGAAAAATTTGTATGGACAGCCATCTGTGAAAAGATGGGACAGGCCGAACAAAAGATACTGGTTCAGCTGTCTCAGCTCAACACCTTTACCCTGGAGCAGGCATCCTTTGTCACGGGTGCGCCTGAAGCAGCCGCCGTAGTGCAGCAGATGCTGCGCAAAAACTGCTTTATTCACTACCATACCCAGAGCAGAACCTACCAGCTGCACACCATTTTAAAAAACGTGGTAAATCAGCAGAATCTGCTCAGTCAGGCAGAAATTCAGGAGCTCAACCGCCAGAACGGTGTGTGGTATCAGCGGCAGGAAAAGCCTCTGGAGGCGATTAATGCTTACCGCAGAGCAGGAAACGACGACGCTATCCTGGAAATCATGGAGCAGAAAGGCGCTACTGAGCTGCTGGATCAGGCTCCGTCACTCATTATTGAGAGCTTTAAGGCGATACCGCCATGGAAAAGACTCAGCCACCCGCGGGCATATCTGTCCTTTCTGTGTTCTTATCTGGTGGTGGTAGACGCTGAGAGAGCGTTGGAACTTCTGGAGGAGGCAAAGGCTGTTTATCGGAAAAACCCCAACCTGCCCAATAAAAAGCGCATCCTGGGTGAGATTGCCCTTATCGAAAGCTATGCGGTATTCAATGATCTGGAAGAAATGTCGATACGACACCGGCAGGCTTACGAGGCCTTTGAGGGAGGCGAATCCCAGATACAGTGGAGCCAGATGGATTTTACCTTTGGCTGCCCCAGTATCCTGTACTTATATCACAGCCGCTTTGGCGGCCTGCGGCAGATATTAGACCGGCTGAAAAAGGATGGCTGGTATTATACCCATGTTTCCGGAGGGTGCGGCGCTGGACATGAGTATATCCTGGAGGCTGAGTATGCCATGGGGCTTGGGCAGTGGTCCAAGGCACAGAATGCCATCGAAAAGGCCCAGATTAAGGCAAAAGAAAAAAAGCAGAAAAGCATCCTTATTTCAGCCCTGTTTCAGCAGATGCGGCTTGAGCTGTATCTGGGCGATGAGAAAAAAATCCGCAGCTGCCGTAAAAAAATGGAGGAAGCCGCTGCAAACAGCGATATTCCAAGCCAGCGCCAGAGCGCAGAGATCGCTCTTGGCTTTGTGAGCGCCGTGATGGGACGCTCAGACGAGATTCCCGTATGGCTGAAAAAGGGCGACACCGAATACTATACAGCGCCGCCTCAGGGCAAGGGTATCATCGCCATTGTCCACGGCATGGCAGAAATTCTGGAGAACAACCCCATCAAGCTTGAGATTCACGCCGAGCTTCTGCTGGAACATTCCAGACGGAACCATTTTATCATCGGCGAGATCTACGCCCGTCTGTTCAAGGCCATTGCGGTCGAGCAGCAGGGAGGGGACGGCGCACCCATATTAAAGAGCCTGCTCTCGGATATGCGGCCAGATGGATACTACAGTCCTCTGATCGAGCTGTCCCCCCATGTTCTTGCCATGCTCTGCCGCTTGAAACCGGAGGATGCAGAGCCTGTGCTGGAGGACTGCCGCCATTTTAATGATTTGTATGAGAACTATCACGGCATCTGTGCCGCGGGTCTTACAGTCAGAGAAAAAGAAATACTGACCTTGCTGTGCAGGGGCTACGCCCGCAAGCAAATCGGAACAGAACTGAAAATTGGCCTGCCGACTGTCAAGACCCATATTCGCAATATTTATAATAAGCTTCAGGTATCCAAAAAGGCTGATGCCATCAAAAAGGCTGAGAAACTCAGTCTGATATAAATCATCCCTTTTGGTCGATGCCCGATATTTTGGAGAAGGTTATACTGTTAACAGAAAAGACAGTATAACTTTTTTTATTGGAGGAGAGGAAAAGCATGTTGGAAAAAAAGCTGAATGAGAGCTTTAATACATGCAGCAAAGCCGTAAGAGACCACTGCAGACGTACCGGTGACCTCGTTCGCGAGCTGCTGGCTGTACTGGAGTGGCAGGAATTTGAGGAGATCTGGCGCTGGCGTGGAAAGCTGCCCTTTTACTACCACGATATCGGCAAAGCCATGTGCAGCGACAAGAATATAAAAGAACATCCGGAAAAGGGAGGCACTTTTTTCAGCGAATTGTATCGCCAGGCCAGAGAGGATGAGAGAGATGAACAAAGCATTGTCTTTTTTAGCATTGCCAGCGATGCCTGTCTCTACCACCATGAATGGCTGAACGGTTTTGGCTACCCTGCCGGACGAAAAAGTCAGGAAATCGTCCTGGTAGGCCGGCTCTGCGCCGTCGCCGACACCTGGGATAACCTGACCCACGAAACACCCGGCTGCCCAGCCCTTACCGAGGCAGCGGCCAAAGAAATAATGGAAGGAAAACGCAATATCCAGTTTGATGACTACCTGGTTAAAGCGCTGTTCCAGATTAATGGTTTCATGACAGAGAAGGAGGAGGAGGATATCATCGTCTCCCCCATCACCAGAAAGCGTCATTTCTGGAGTCTGAAATAAAATGCTGAAAAGCATATCTTTTTTTACCCTATTCCACCCGCGGCGGGGAGCGCCAAAAACCCCCGCCGCGGCTCTCTCTTGAGAGAAAGCTTTTTAAAGGAGAAGTATAAACGTGAGTACACAGTTAAAACAAGAAAGTAATTACGGTGGCCGGTATACCGATCCCGCCACGGGCTATACCACCGGCTACTATACCTTAAAACAGATGAAAACCCTCTATCCCCAGGGCGGCTATAGAGTGGCCGGGGGGATTGGAAAAATAAAAGAAGGCCAGTACACGGTTGCCCAGCGGCTGGAAGATAGCGAGGGCCACCAGATATCCGTGTACCGAGGCAGTGAATTTAAAGGCCTTATCAACAGCGTCGTTGGCTACGCGAGAGTCGATGACGATGTTTTTGTGGCCGTTGTGGGGAAACGCAGCCATAAAACACTGGTGCTGGCCCTGTTGGGCGTCGCGCTGCTGGCGGCAGCAGTATACTGCGCACTGAACTGGAACACCTGGTTCCCGCAGAAGCTGGACATTGACCCCAGCGCCGCGGCTGTGCCTACCCAGAACGTACCCCAGCGTGAAAACATTAACATTCCCGGCTATACGGTCATCACTGCCAATACCGACGGCAAAACCAAATGGAACCTGGTGAACCCAGAGGGGAACCCTTGCTATTTCCAGGTAGTCGTGAAGACAAAAGACCGAAACCGGGTGATTTACGAGTCCAAGCTCATGCCTCCAGGCAGTGAGATCAAAGACCCTGAGCTCACACGGAAGCTGAGCCCAGGCACCTATGACATTACCTTGCAGTACAACACCTTTGAGCTGGAGGGCGACCATGACCCCATGAACAACGCTGTTACCGAGGCACAGCTGGTGGTTGAGTAAAAATAAAGCAGAATTAGAGGAGGAACCGCCATGAATAGAAAAACCCCAATTTTAAGACAGATTGTTCCCGTCCTGCTGGCGGTGGTGCTGACATTGGGAACAATACAGATGCCCATCAAAGCAGAAGCGGCAGGGGGAAGCGGGACGAGGGCCGCGGTCTCCACCAATGATATCACCGTAAAGGCAGCTGTCAATGATGACACCTGGCTGGATAACACAGCCTACTATGATACCAGCTGGTATAACGCGGGTGCGACCGATTATCATATCGCAACGGCCGAACAGCTGGCAGGCCTCTCAAAACTGTCCTATGACGGCAACACCTTCAAAAATAAAAACATTTACATAGACCGGGACATCGACCTGTCGGCACACTACTGGGTGCCGATACGGTATATGTCCGCTTCGCTGTTTGACGGCCAGGGGAACGCCATTACGGGTCTGCGGCTGAATGACACCAAACTGGGAAAATATGAGACACAGCTGAATACGCCGCTTTGGGAAGGTTTTACAGACCATACAGGCTCGCTGGGTTTTATCAATGAGTATAACTCCATGTGGTGGCTGGAGGACGGGACAGAGGTCTGGGATGAGGTGACCTTTTCAACGATTAAAAATCTAAATTTCATAGATGCCAGCATGTACACCAGCAGTCAGAATAACAATGCGGTGCTCATTGCCTGTGGCACGCACCTGAAGATTGAGGGCTGTAGTGTCAACGACAGCGAGATATCCGCAGGCGGCAGTCCCTATTCGAGCAGAAACATGAGCCTCTTTAATGTCAGCTTTATCTGGGGAACGGCCGATTACCCATACGATAAGGGAAAAACCATAGGAGATATACGTGACTGCCATACAAACGGTTCTTCCATCTACATGCGGGATTTTGACCTTAGAAAAAATAGCCTAGCTCAATTTACACAGGGAATGATTTTTGGTTTTCTGTCCGGCGGCTACGAAAATCTAAGTGTTGTCAATATCTATAACAGTTCGGCTAAAAATGGCGGGATTTATTATCAAAACATCCAAATAGGCGGTGACGATGGCAAAGGAGACGGAATGTGTGTCAGTGGCTGTATTGCCGGCAATGAGGGTAATTCGCTCGTTAATATGTACGGCTGTGAAGCCGACATTGATTATGTCATGGATAACGTCAAAAGGATTAATTTATCCTATTACTTGGGCGGAATTGGCGGAAAGGTCAATGAGATTCAGAACTCAATCCATAAAGGAAGGTTTGAAATCACCAACATCACCGCAAAGGACAGTAATGGTTACATCGGTGGTGTGGTGGGAAAATCTACTAGCGATGTGATCAACACTGCGAACACCGGGGACATCATCGTTGATAATTTACATGATGCGGACGGCAACAGCCTGATGAGTGGGATGAACGTCGGCGGTTTCTGCGGCCTGTTGGCTTCCAACTCAGGAACAGACAAGCCCTACACGATTCAAAACTGTTACAACCTGGGCCGGGTGTCCTGTGAGACCCCGAATCCGGGGGACAACAAGGGTGGTTTTGTTGGGCTGGTGAACAATAACATCAGCGAGTTGATTTTCAAAAATTCCTTTGCCCTAAACTGTTACAAAGATGTCGGCACCTACCAAAAGGAAATTGCGACAACGTATGAGCCAGCCATCACCCTGGCGCAGATTGAGGAGAACGGAGCGGCTAAGACGGTCATCCAGACAGGTGACGACAACGCCTATATCAAACAAGGGGACCCGGCCCAGTTCGCGCCATTGAAGACAGCCGATACGCTGGGCGAAAACTTTGAGATTATTCTCCCGCATATTTCAACCTTCAAGAGCAGCAACGCGGATGCGGCCAAGCTGAATTATATGGTCAATCCAGACATGCCGTGGACGGGGGATCTTCAAATCAAGACCTCAGGGCTGAAGGGCGGCGATACGCAGTTCAGCGCGAAAATGCAGGTAAAACAGAACAAGCTGATCAATGGCAAATTTCAAGGTGCGGTGGAGAGTTTTGAGGCGGATTTAACCCTGAATTTAAAAGTGGTCAACGTGGATATGACGAACCAGACCCGGACCAGTGCCATCAACGGCGAGACTCCCTATGAGCTGAAAGCGGATTTGCAGGCTTACAGCGGCGGTGTGGCACTGGATCAGTATGACTACATCTGGCAGTATTCTGCCAACCCCCAGGAGACAGCGCCGGCCACCGGAGCCGCGGGGGATACGGGCGCCCAGACATTAAGCGGCCTGACAGCCTCCGATTCATGGACTGCCGGAGGGGCGGCGGGCAGTACATCCAGCACCAGGGCGGCGCCCAATGATAAATTTACAAAAGCGACTGACCCGGGCTGGTACCGGCTGAAAAGCACCCAGACCGCGGCCGATCAGGCCAGCAAAGGGTACGGCCCCTTCAATTTCTATTCGGAGTGGGTGTATCTCTCACTGGATGACCTGATGCTGATCCAGTCGGATAAATCCGGGCTGCTGGAGTTCAGTCAGAACAGTACGGCGGATGAGCTGGCCTATTTTAACGGGAACAAAAACCTGTCCGCCATCATTGAGATTTCACCGAGTTTTAAGGGCAGCATGGACTGGCAGTGGTATAAGAACAATACGCCGGTTGACGGGGCTGCGGGCACATTAAAAACCGCGGATTTTTCAACCGAAACCTATAAAAAAACGCTGGAATACACATTGGGTGAAAACTACGCAGAGTCCTTATCCGGCGAGTATGAGCTGAGGGTCACGAAGATCACCTATGACGACACCAGTATCGGGGAGGGCGGTGTCCGGGATATAAGGAGCCCGCAGGTCAAGGTGAAAACCTACGCTGCCAGCTTTGGCAGCACAGAACAGAGCGGACCGTCTTACGGCAATACGGAGTCCAAGCTGGAGATGACAGGCATCCGTCTCAGCAGTGATATGTACGATGCTGAGAACCAGGTCTTATTGGCAGACGCCTACTGGATCAAGAATGGGGATTACGGGCAGATTGCAGCGGCTTCGAACACAGACACCGTGCGCCACGCCACCCTGACGGATAACGGAGACGGCACCTATACTGCCACGTCCCAGTTCACACTGCTGGACGGCATGCAGGGAGATAATTACCAGCTGGTCATTTTTCCGCTGGGGCTCACCCGGAGCGCGGACACGACCCCAAGCATGCGTTTTATTAACAGCGCACAGGATAAACTGGCGCTCTATGGCATTACGGAGCTTGAGTATAAAACTAAAAGTGAGGACAACCGTTATGTCAACACGAAATTAACACCGGAGGTGCCATTTATGGATGCCGCAGAAGTAACTGGTAACAATCCTGCGGGAAGCGTTACCTACAAAATGGCGCAGGGAAACAGCAAATTTAAGGTTGACGCTGACACAGGTGCGATTTCCTGTCTGGATCCGAGTGGCTTAACCGCAGGGCAATACAGCCTGGTTATCGAAGTGACCGAGTCAGGCTTTAAGTTGGTTGACCCGGAAACGGGGCAGGAGACAGGGCCTCTGATCACAGGGGATAAGACCACCTACCAGAAAAATCTGACGCTTGAGATTGTCGTTTCTCTGGAGTATGACTTTTCAGATGCAGTAGCGGTTAATAAGGACTTGTATATATACAAGGACGGATTTATCTTCAGTGATTCCCTCATTGATGAAAGCGTGGTGGTCGAAACAGAAGGTTATAATACCTTAGGTGGGAAGGCGCTTACGCTGAAGTCCAGTGATCTGACAAAACCGTCTGCACACCGGGTTATTGTGGTATCCGGCAACCATGTGGGCGCAACGGCCATCAATGTTGACCAGCTCACCCTAAGCGGGAGTGACATCCCGTTACAGATCAAAGGCGGGGCTACGGCAGAGTTCAGCCTGAAGGAGGGCAGTGTTTCCAGCTTCAGCGGAACAACAACCGGTCTTTTGAGCGAAGGCATCAGCACCTTTTCGGGATCGGGAACCTTGAATCTTTCAGGCCCGGCCGGAGCCTCCGGAAGCGGCAGCCTGAGCCTGAACGGCGCCACCGTAAACGCCACCGGCAGTGCCGGCGCAGGCATCGGCACCAAAACCATCAGCATTGAGTCCGGAAAAGTGACAGCTGAGGGCGGCGGCACCGGCGCGGGCATCGGCGGTGTGCCGGACGGTTCGGTCACCATCGGCGGGACCGCCATGGTCACAGCCAGAGGTGCAGGCGGCGGCGCAGGCATCGGCGGGGGAAACACCCAGCTGGCTGGAGAAATCCGGATTAACAGCGGCAATGTGGCGGCTGTGGGCAGCGGCGGCTCGGATGGTATCGGCAGCGGGGCAGGGGCAAATACCTTAGCCCACAAGGCCACCATCATCAACGGCGGCTCGGTGACAGCACAGGGCAGCGGCGCCAATGTCCGCAACCCGGTTAACGATACCGCCCAAAACGGCAGCGGGAAGATTCCCCTGCACCGTGTGGTGCTGAAGGTGGGCGAAACACCAGAGGCTTACGCAGGACAGCGGGTCAGCGGGTCCACCATCTGGTATGGGGATACGGGCACCGCGGCGTCTCCGGCAGTCAGCTGGTCGGCAGCGGTCTCCGGACCGGATTTCCAGGTCGATGGGGCGTCGGGCGGTTTACTGAGTATGTATCTGCCTTATACGGCTGCTTCGGCTGTGTCGGAGGACGCTTATTACGCCAGTGTTTCGGCAGAACTGCCCGACGGCAGTGTCTACCGGAGAAAAGTGCGCGCCAACGCGGATGACAATCTGACAGCTTCACTGCTGGCGGATATGACTTATCAGCTTGGAATCCCGGCTGAGATACAGGCCGGAACGCCTGAAAATCCAGTGATCATCGGGCATGGTGTCAAGGCAGATTTCGATTTGTCCGTGGAAAGTAATATTCAGGAGGGCCGGACAGTAGAGGTCAGTCTCTCGCCATCAAAGGGAGCCATGGGCGCCTGGGGTACCTTCATCATGAACAACACCGCGGCCAGCCACAATGGTTTTACCCCGCAGTACCGGGTGCAGACTCCCGGCGGCGTTCAGCTCTACACCGAAGGGCCCTTCTGGACCTTCAGCGGGCAGGACGAAGCTGAAAACGGAAAACGGGTGAAACAGGGATCGGTGCTGCTCTCAGGTTCTCAGACCCTTTACGCGGGCAGCTATACGGGCAATATGACCTGGCACGCTGTCTGGGACGATCCGGTGGTCGGCGGCGAGTAAGCTCTGGCCCCTGGTCTGCTAAGAATGGTTGTAGGGGAAACGGCTCTGCTGCGGGCAGTTTCCCGACAATAGATTACAAAATTCACACAGAAAGAGGTAGAAGAAATGAGCATGAAGAAAAAGCTGGCCGCAGGCGCGGCAGCCCTCGCGGTGACGGCGATGTGCTTTGGCACAACGGCCTTTGCCGCGGAAACAAACACCATTTACAGTGACGGAACAGACAACTCGGCTCCGGTCACATCGGACAACTCGAATTCGACAGAAATTGAAGTCACCACCATCAAGGAGGGGGACGCCACCTGGTCGGTGGAAATTCCGAAAAAGCTGTCCTTCAGCAATGTGACAGCCACCTCCGCCACGGATTTCATCCAGGAGCTGCCCCTCAAGGCAACCATCCTGAATGTGAACACGAGCGATGAGGCTCTGGAAAACCAGATTGCCAACCTTGTGGTAAAGGTCGGCGACAGCTTCAAACCCACCCTGGCCCTGACCACCGATGCAACCAAAACCATTGCAAACGCCTATAAGGTGAAGGATCCGTCAAAGGCCGACGTGACCGATGGCAAAAACCCCATCGCCACCCTGACCCAGGCATCCGACAGTGCCACTGGTTTGGTTGAGCTGGATAAAGCGAGCTTCAACGGCAAGGACGCCGGTACCTACACAGGTAAGCTGACCATGAAGATCACACCGACCCGCGTGACCGTGCCTGATCCTGAACCCGATCCGACACCGTCACCAGAGCCAACGCCAGATCCAAGCGGTCCGGTTGAATAGGCATTCAGCACAGGATATTTTAAAAGAAAGAGGTAAAGAAAAATGGCAATGAAAAAAAGACTGGCCGCCAGTATGGCCGCCATCATTGTAGCAGGCATGTGTTTTGGCAGTACCGCTCTCGCGGCAGATGAGAACAACACCCCGGTCAACGGGACGGGGACAACAAACAGCGTGACCGATGAAAACACCGAGGTTAAGATGACCCTGGACACCACAGCGGCCGACCCCACCTGGTCGGTGGATATCCCGCTGGAGGTTTCCTTTAACAGCATCAGCGTCAACAGCCCGGATTCGGCCTTGGAAAAGCCTTTAAAATACAGCTGCGCCATCAATAATGCGGTGGAATCAATCCCAGAAGGAAACAAAATTAAAAGCCTGACCGTCAAACTGGGTGATAACCAGATGTTTGACATGTACAAAGCGGACGAACCGACCACCAAGCTGAAAAGTGTTTTTGGTGTGGTGGCTGAAGGCAGCACGGACGGCAATTTTGTGGAAGCAAAGGGTAAGATTGTGACCATGACCCCGGATAAAATCGATGGCGAGGGAAAAATCAAGCTGGATAAGAGCGTTTTATCCGCCGGCGGCGTTGCAAACGGCAGCTATAAGGGAAACCTGTCTGTGGTCATCACCCCTGAAAAGGTTGGCACGCCGGCTTCCTGAGAGTTAAAAAATTAGAGAGGATATTAAGAAAATGGCTATGAAAAAAAGAGTAGCTGCCAGTATGGCAGCGGTTTTAATGACAGCGTTATGTTTTGGCTCCACCGCCCTGGCGGCAGACGCAGACAATCCGGTAAACGGCAGCGGGGACACCGCTACGCCGGACAGCCAGACAGAGGTAAAATTATCCTATAAACTGGAAGACGGAGCACCAACCTGGTCGGTGGATATTCCGCAGACCATTGCTTTCAGTGATATTTCAGTAAACAGCCCCCAGAGCGCTCTGGTCAAGGATTTGGCTTACAGCTCTGTGATCAACAACAATGTGGCTGATGCGACATCCAAGATCACCAAGCTTGAGATCAAGCTGCCGGAGGGCGATGCTGCGAACACCTTCACCATGTTTAACGCCGATGCGGCGGGAGACCCTGCGAAGGTAGCGGGAGCCTACGGCGTTGTGGCCGCGGGCGCAGCTGCCGATAAAGACGGCCTGTTCACAACAGTGGCTGCTGGCGGCACCATTGTCACCATGACCGAGGATGTGGCCGACGGAACCGGTAAGGTACAGCTGGACAAGACAAAACTTAAAGATTTTAAGGACGGTAATTACAAAGGGAACCTGACCGTTTCCATCACACCGACCACAGAAGCTGTAACACCAGCACCGTGACATTATAAAAGGAAAACGAGGTAAATAAAAATGGCAATGAAGAAGAAAATCGCCGTGGGCTTAGCGGCACTCACCATGACGGCCCTATGCTTTGGCACCACTGCTTTTGCGGCAGGTGAGAGCTATCCCATCAACGGGAGCGGCAATGACACCACTGCGGGTGCGAATGACGTCACCACAGACGGCACCGAGGGTAAGAACCAGACCGAGCTGGAGCTCTCCTTCAAGGAAGTGACCCCGGGTGAAGCGACATGGTCGGTGGATATCCCCCAGAAAATCACCTTTGAACAGATCTCTGCCACCACAGACCCCAGCAAATTAGTGAAGGAGCTGTCCTACTCCTCCTATATCCACAACGGAACCGAAGCTGATGTGCAGGACGGGGAGAAATACTACACTATCGAAAATCTGGCGGTAAAATTAACGGACAGCAACAAGTTTAACATGACCAATGTGAAGGACCCGACCGTCATCGTAAAAGATGCCTACAAAGTGATGGACGCAGCAGATAAAGAACTCGAGAAGGGAGACACCATCGTCACCATGACCGAGGACGTTAAGAGCGCTGTCGGAAAAGTAAAACTGGACGACACAAAGTGGAATGGCTACACGGAACCGGGAAAATACAACAGTCAGCTGACAGTCACCATCTCACCGACGGTCACAGAGAATACCAAGTCAACGACCCCTGCGAGTTAACTGCCGCCGCCATTCATTTTACAGAAAGCAGGTCCTGCAATGAAAAAAAACTTAATCATCACCCTGGTACTGGGCCTGCTTCTTCTCACTGGGCCCGGTGTCTCAGCGGGTAAGCTCAACAATTTTTACCCTGAGGGCTCGGCTGAGATGGAAGTCGAGCTGATGCCCGGGTACATGCTGGAGGTACCTGCCGGGGTCGATATTCCCTATAATCAGGAGGATACCGACGCCGGGACAGTGTGCGTCTCCATGATGGTGCTGGAACCCGGGAAACAGCTGAAAATCAGGGGTGAACTGGAAAACCTGAAGACAGAAAGCGGCCAGACCCTGCCCTGCACCATGGATTTTACAGACGTGGACGTGACCGACAACCGGGCTTACCCCATCAGGGTGCATATCGGCAAACAGGACTGGGCTGATGCGCCTGGGGGCGCCTACCAGGCCAACATGACGTTTTGGGTAGAGATGCAGGATGCCGGCTCAGGAGGGACAGAATGAAAAAACTAAAAACCCTATTGTCGTTAAGCCTCATTTTGTGCCTGCTGGCCGCACCCGCCTCAGCCGCTGCCGAAAAAGGCGGCAGCACCCCCATCACCGCCACCGTGCCGTCCAGCCACCAGGTATCGGTTTATTACAATCGGGGCGGGGGCGTGAAAAAAGACAATGCCGATGTAGATTCTGGGACGGCGCTGGAAATCCCGCGCCATCAGGACGCCGTTTTCACGCTGGAACCCAAAACCGATTATAAAATTCTATCCGTGTTTTATCAGGGAAACGATGTGACGCATCAGGTGAAAAACAACCGTCTGAGCTTACCCAAAATCAGCGATGACGGGACCCTTCAGGTCAGTTATATCCCTTCAGACGTCTCTCAGGATGAGAACTACCGCTTTGTGGTGAGAGGCCGGATCGTCCGAAACGGCGAGCCGCTGGCCAACACGGACATTGAACTGCACTCAGAGGTTCAGCAGACACGGACCGATGATAACGGGCAGTTTGTTTTTAACAGTGTGCCCGAGGGAGCGCATGAGCTCTTCGCGATGGAAAACGGCCAGGTCATCGGCACGGCGGATTTCCGAATCGACCGCACCGGGAACCTCGACGGCGTTGAGATGGATACCCTGCCAGACGGGACTATCCAGCTGGTAACGAATATCCATATCAAAACCATCGAGCTGAACCTTATCCTGCGGGAGGAAGACAGCAGGCTTGAGATCGAGAGCGCGGATACCCCAAAGGGGAACCTGATTTATAAAACCGTGGATAAAGACGGAGCCGCTTTATCGGTTGAGGACTGCGGTATTAAAGCAGACACGGACGAGCGGGAGCTGAAAGAAGGCGATACGGTCTATCCGGGAATGACGCTTGAGATTGCAGCGTCGGGGAATATTGCGGAGAGAGCGTATGTCCCTTATGCCACCGCGGTTTCCGAAAACAGGGCGGAGCTGGTTTCCAAACCCACAGCGGTTAAACGGGAGTACAAAACCCGTTATACCGTCACTGAGGAGGATCTGGCCGATGGACAATGCGCCATTGTATCGAATTATGTGCTCCTGGGGGATGTGACCTTTGATGGGCGGATCAATGCGCAGGATAGCGGGAAATTAAAACGGATCATTTTGGAAACAGATCAAAAGTCGGAATTGGAAACAACCGCCATTGATGTCAATTTTGATGGCCGGATCAACTCTCAGGATGCGAACAAAATGAAACGTTATATTCTTGAGACAGATAAAGTCTTTTAAAAAGAAGTATGGAGGAAGAATGGAGAATAAACTTAAGCTTAGACGGACAGCTGCTTTAATGTTGTCGGTAATGATTCTGGCTTGTTTCAGCTTAACATCGGCCATTATGCCGCAGAAGGTTAAAGCAGAGGAAAACAAGGTAATCTTTACTCTGGATCAAAAAGTGCCGGTTACAAGGGGCAGTGAGGTGACCATCAATGCGGTCATGGATTCAACAAAACAACCTTGCAGCAACCTTCAGTATTACATTGACTATGAAGCTGACACGCTGGAATTTATCAGCGGGACTCAGGACAGCACGCTTTGGGAGGGCGGTGTAGCCGCAGTAAAAGCCAAAAGTGCAAAAATATCAACAATTAAAGGTTTTGTTAATTCAAACAGCGGTGAAAATGAAGCGATCAACAAGCCGATTATGACCTTTAAGTTTAAAGTTAAAGATGATGCGCCTTCTGGGATCGCTGAACTGGCTTTTAGAGCAGATGTCGCAAATTTCCCTGAAGTCGTCGGTACTAGTGATGGCGGAACTGTGCCATTTGAGTTTAACAACGGCTCCGTCCTGGTGGTATCCCCCATCACCGGAGTGACCTTAAACAAGGAAAAACTATCCCTGACAGCAGGCGGCAGCGACACCTTAACCGCCACCGTGAACCCGGCCGACACCACCGATGACAAAACCATCGCCTGGTCTGCGGGTAATGATAAGATCGCCGCGGTGGACAATACCGGGAAGGTCACCGCAATCAGCGCGGGAACAACTGACATTACCGCTACCACTGTCAATGGCAAAACTGCCAAGTGCAGCGTGACCGTAAGCCCAATGGGCACAACAGCCGCCCAGGCGCCAACAGCCACTGGTATCACCTACGGCCAAAAGCTGGACGAAAGCACTCTGTCCGGCGGCAGTGTTAAAGGCGCGGACAATGCGGAGGTAAAAGGAACCTGGCAGTTTGAAAATCTGGACGCGATCCTGAGCGCGGGCAGCCAGAAAGCGACAGTAGTCTTTATTCCGGCCGAACCGGGCAAATACAGCCAGTGCGAAGCAGAAGCGACTGTGGAGGTTGCGCAGCTGAACATTACAGTAACACCGGCGGCTCTGGAAGAAGGCAAGGTTTTAGGAAAAACCTTTGGCGAAAAAGACGGCGAGCTCACCTACACGCTGTCACCCGCTCTGGTGGGCGATGATAAAATGACGGGCACTCTGGCCCGCGGGGCAGGTGAAGACGCCGGCACTTATCCGATTAATTTGGGTACCTTAAGCGCAGGGGACAACTATACCCTTACCCTGGCTGAAGGGGCGGTTTACACCGTCAACAAGGCTCTGCCGACCTTTGATCCTGCGCCTCAGGTCAAAGACCCGGTGGACAAGGGGATTTCCCTGAAAGAGGTTAAGTACACGGAGGGCAAAGCGCTGGACATCAACGGCAAGGCTCTTAAAGGTACTTTTGAGTGGGTGGATTCTGACCTTAAGGTGGAAAAGAGCGGCAATTATAAAATGCGCTTTATACCTGACGATCCCAATTACGCCACCATGCTTATAGATGTTACGGTCAAGGTAAAGGGTGATGACAGCAAGGTTCCGACGCCAGGAGCGCCCACACCGGAAAGTCCTCAGCCGCATGTAACAGGCGGCAACCCGAATACCGGTATTTTAAATAATCCGGCAGTTCTTTATCCCATGGCAGCGATGATGCTGGCAGCGGTAAGCGGCTGCATGGTTCTGTATTTTAAACGGATAAAGGTTGGAAAACACTAATATCCATATAAAACTATTTTATTATAACGATAATCAAGTTCTTTATTAGCACACATTTAACACAGCCGGGGCCTTGTCCCCGGCAAATTTTTTATTACCTGGAGAAAAGGTACCTATTAACAGCCTTAATATTTGAAACGTCTGGAGCGGATGCTCCGGCGCTGCCGCAGGGCAGCGATACAAAAGGGTCTGCTAAAATCATTGTGATTTTGGCAGGCTCTTTTTTTATAAGAAAAAGGAGTAAACGATATGCATTTAACACGTGAGGCAATGCACACCTATTTAGTGGAACGGGGGCTCATGGCTTTGGCGCCTGAATACGGCCCGGCGGGCGAAAACGGCTGTCGCCTGTACTTTAAGGACGGCGGGAGCTGCTGGCTGCACAAGACCACCGAGGCTTTTAAAAATAAGGCCTGTGAATTTTACCGCATCGACCGGGCTGCCCGCAAGGCGGACGACAGAGCGCTGCTGGGCGGCAGGGAAATGCTGCCGCTGTGGCTGCATGCCAAAATGATTCTGATGCCCTGCAAAATGCGGACCTCGGTCCTGATTGACAGTGACGGCCATTACGGCGACGTCAATCTTTTTTTCTCTACAGGGGAATTCGCTTTAAGGAGAAAAAGATATTACTGAGAGAAAACCAGGCCCTGTCCTACTGTATGGAACGGCGGGCCATGAAAAAGAAGCTCCTCCAGGCTGAGCGGATTCTGGATTACTATGATCCGGAATGGGAGATGCCCAGCCTGAAGGCGCTTTTTTTAGAGATCGGCGGGGTGTGAAACAACTGGTCTGGCGCAGGCGTTTTTTTAAAATCTGCCCTTTGGCGCAACCAGGCCGTCCGACAGACCCCGAAAATCCGCAAAAAAGAGGACTTTGGCGCAACAGAATGCTGCGGGCCTGTCTGAGACGGGAAAGCAGGGATTTTTGAAATCCGGTATCATAAGAGTCACTTAAGTGAGTGAAGCGCGCTTCGAATAATGGATTCGGAGGAAGAAAAATGCAAGCAATGATACAGGAATTTGTCGATGAGCGGTTTGGCCGCGTGCGTGTGCTGGAGGAAGGAGACGGTACGGTTTTGTTCTGCGGGGCCGATGTGGCGAGAGCCCTTGGTTACCGCAATACCCGCAGCGCCATCAAGCGCCATTGCCGGTACGGTGTGAAACGGACCGTACCCCACCCGCAGAACCCGAGGCGGCTGCTGGACATGTTTTTTCTGCCCGAGGGCGATCTGTACCGCCTGATCATCGGCAGCAAGCTGCCGTCAGCCGTGGCTTTTGAGAAGTGGGTCTTTGACGTGCTGCTGCCCGGGTTGAGGGCGGCGGGCGGCTATACGGTCAGACGGCCGGAGATCTCGGCGCTGCTGTTTGAAAAGGAACGCCAGGTGCAGGCCCTGACCGCCCAGCTGGCAGAGCGAAAGGATCTGGAGCTGTTTGCCAGCCAGCTGATGCGCGCCGGCGGGGGCGTCTCCATGCTGCGCATGGCGCGCCTGCTGCAGGACGCCGGCGTCCGGACAGGGCGCACCCGCATGATGGCGTGGATGAGGCGGCAGGGCTACCTGTGCCGCTCCAAAAAGGAGGACAACATTCCCACCCAGCGGGGCATGGCCCTGGGCCTGTTCGTGGTGGAGGAGAGCCTGTACGCCCCCAGGCCCGGCGTGGTGCTGCTGAACCAGACCACCCGCGTCACGCCAAAAGGGCAGCAGTATTTTCTGAAGGTGTACCCGCGTGAACTGGATTAAGGAGATCAAATATTTCTATGACTGGCTGAGGGATCACGCCCTCAGCCATGGCGCCCAGGCCCTGTGGTTTTACCTGATGTACCGCAACAACGCCTGCGCCCTGCCCACCACCTCGGGTGAGTGGCTGTGGCGCGTGGAGTTTACCGTGCGGGTCGAGCATCTGGAGCAGGCCCTGGGCTGCGATTACCGCTCGGTTATCCGGTACCGGAAAGAGCTGGCAGACGCCGGCCGCCTGAAATACCAGAAGGCTGTCAAGGGCCGCCATCCGGGCATCTACACCATGATTCCCTTTGTGAAAAACCTGGGCCCCGTCACCCGCGAAAACCTGGGCGGCGGGCAGGCGCTGGTTTATGATTATGTGGGCGGCATGCACGACACCGCTGTCATCAAAAACAGCCAAAACGGAAGAATAGCGGCAGATGAAACGACAGCCTTGTCGTCCTTTTAATAATACTTATTAATAATATACGTTTCTATATTAAGTAATTCCTGAGGAGGTAAACAACATGATTGGAACAGGCAGACCTTTGGTGAGGCGCAGACGGCCTTATCTGGTAAAAGCGACCTGTAATGTGCGCCTTGGCTTCTGGGCCAGAGACCCCGAGGACGCGGAGGACCAGTTTAACGAGTATATGGACAGCGTGCAAAGCCGCTATCCTGAAATAGTGCTTGACCTTAAAAGCATCCGGGAGGATGACGAATGAACCATTATGAAGTGCTGGAGGCGTGGATCACCCAGGCCAGGGCAGGCGACCAGGAGGCCAAGCTGCGCCTGCTCACAGCCTACCGGCCGCTGATTTTGTCCATGGTCACCCGCTACGTCTATGACCGGGACAGCCTTGAGGACAGCATCCAGGAGGGCAGCCTCATCTTTCTGGAGGCGGTCAAGACCTATGAGCCCGAATCCGGCGTCTATTTTCAGACTTACGCCAAAAAGCGGCTGTTCTACGCCTTTGTGCAAAAGGCCAAGCCCAGCCGCCAGGTCTCGGCCCGGGCGGAGCTGTATCTGGAAATCCCCACCGGGGAGGACACCACCCTCATGGACAGCCTGGCCGACCCTGCGGCCGATACCGGGGCGCGCATCCTAAGGGCAGAGGAACACGCCCGCCTGATGAAAGCGCTGGAAACCCTGACCGACGCCCAGCGCCGCGTCATTGACGCCTACTATGTGCGGGGGATGGACTGGGCCGAGATCGCGTCCCGGGAGCAGGTGAAGCTGGGAACAGTGTGCAGCCGCATGGCCCGGGCCCTGAAGCGGCTGAGGGAGGCCCTTGAGTGAGGCGGCCCGCCAGGCTCAGACGGACATGCCGCCCCGCAGGCTGTCAGCGGTCAGGCTGTTTGCGCAGCAGAGCAGCCCGGCGGGGGTGCCCTCAAACACGACCTCGCCGCCGTGCCTGCCGCCGTCCGGCCCAATGTCGATCACCCAGTCTGCCTGCTTCACCACATCCAGGTTGTGCTCGATGACCACCAGCGTGCCGCCCCGGTCCACGATGGTGTCAAAAAGAGCCAGGAGCCTCTGGATATCTGAGGGGTGCAGGCCTGTGGTGGGCTCGTCCATGACAATGACGCTGCCCTTTTGGCCCAGCTTCTTTGCCAGCTTCAGGCGCTGGCGCTCCCCGCCCGACAGCGTGGCCAGAGGCTGGCCCAGCGTGAGGTAAGCCAGGCCCGCCTGCCGCAGGCGCTCAAGCGGACGGGTGATCCTGGGCGTATCGAAAAAGTCCAGGGCTTCGGCGGCGGTCATGGCCAAAAGCTCCACGATGTTCTTCCCGCGGAGGGTGCGGGACAGGGCTTCAGGGCTGTACCGGGCGCCGCCGCAGGCCTCGCACACAGTGACGACCGGGTCCATGAAGGCCAGCTCAGTGACAATGACGCCCCGGCCCCCGCAAACCGGGCAGGCGCCTGAGGAATTGAAGCTGAACAGCCCCCTGTCCGCGCCGGTCTCACGGGCCATCACATTCCGGATCGCGTCGAAAAATCCCAGGTAGGAGGCGGGGGTGGAGCGGTTTGTGGCGGTGATGGGTCCCTGATCGATGAGCGCCACGTCGTCTGCGTACTGTTTTGCGAAGACTTGAGTGATGAGGGTGCTCTTTCCAGAGCCCGCCACGCCTGTGACAGCCGTCATGACCCCAAGCGGAATATCCACGTCAATGTTTTTCAGGTTGTGGAGGCAGGCCCCGCGGACAGGCAGCGTTCCTGCGGCCCGCCGGGGCTTCTCCTTGACAGGCAGCGGCCTGCGCAGCGCGCGCCCGGTCAGGGTGTCCGCCTTCAGCAAAGCGTCATAGGTTCCGGAAAAGACAATCTCTCCGCCCTGGCGGCCAGCCTGAGGCCCAACCTCCACCACGTGGTCGGCGATGGCGATCACATCCCGGTCGTGCTCCACCACCAGCACGGTATTGCCCTTATCCCGGAGCTGCCGGAGCAGGCGGTTCATGCGGTAAACATCCCGTGGGTGCAGGCCGGCGCTGGGCTCGTCAAAAATATAGGTCATGCCGGTCAGACGGCTGCCCATGTAGCGCACCAGCTTGAGCCGCTGTGCCTCGCCGCCGGACAGTGAGGCCGCCGCGCGGCCAAGGTGCAGATAGGGCAGGCCAATGTCAATCATCCGATCCAGTCCGTCGAGCAGCGTCTGAACCACCACCGTGACTCTGGGATCGTCGATCCGGGCCAGCACAGCCCGAAGCTCCGTGAGCTCCATACCGCACAGGTCCGCGATGGAGCGGCCGTCGATTTTACAGGCCAGGGCCGCTGGATTCAGGCGCTTTCCGTGGCAGGCAGTGCACTCAGTCTCGGTGATAAGGTGCGCGGCCTTTTTCTGGGTGTGGCCGCTTTTGCCGCTGATGTCCCGGTTGAGGAGGGTGCTGCTGTACTTGTGGTACAGGCCCGGAAGCTTTGGGTTTTCCGGCGCGCCCTCGCCGCTGCGGGAGCCGTAGACCAGAAGGTTATACACCTCGCGCGGATAGTCTTTGACCGGCAGGTCCAGATCGAACAGGCCCGATTCGGCGTACTGCCGCCAGTACCAGGCGCCAGGCTTGTAAAGAGCATCCCGGACACAGCCCTCGTTCCAGGACTTGTCCGGATCGATGAGCCCCGCGATGTCAATGTCTGTGATTTTTCCAAGGCCTGAACAGGTTTTGCACATGCCGTTGGGATCGTTGAAGGAAAAACAGGACGCTGTGCCCGCGCGGGGCACCCCGATCCGGGAGAATAACAGCCGCAGGGCTGCGTAGAGGTCGCTGATGGTACCCACTGTGGACCGGGCGTTGCCGCCAAGGGGCGCCTGGTCCACAATGACTGCGGGCGTCAGGTGGTCGATGAGCTCGGCGTGAGGCTTGGGGTGCTTGGGCAGCCGCGTCTGGACAAAGGCGGGAAACGTGGCGTTTAACTGCCGCCCCGCCTCGGCCGCGATGGCGTCAAAGACAATGCTGGATTTTCCTGAACCCGACGCCCCCACAAATACGGTGATCTTTTCCTTTGGAATCGTGAGAGAAATGTTTTTGAGGTTGTTTTCGGTCAGTCCCTTAATGATAATGTCTGTCATGAGAACCCTTCCTTTCCGGGGCGTCTGCCCACACAGGGTATTATAACCGGAGCGCTGCGCCCATTCATGATCATTATTGCGAAACCAGAGCGTCTCCTGTGGTATAATGGAGCCAGAAGAGGAGGGATGCCCTGTGGATTACCTTGCGCCGCTCACGCGGACTGTCGAATACATTGAGAAACATCTGAATGAAAAAATAACACTGAAGGATCTGGCGAAAATATCCGGCTATTCGGCCTACCATCTGATCCGTATTTTCACAGCCGCCACCGGCGGGACCATTGGCGGCTACGTCAGAAAGCGCCGCCTGGCAGTGGCGGCCGAGGCGCTGCTGAACACTGAAAGGCGCGTGCTTGACATTGCCCTGGACAGCGGCTTTGGCTCGTCTGAGGCTTTCAGCCGTTCCTTTAAATCCGTCTGCGGACTCAGCCCCCACGCCTACCGGAAAAGAGGCGTGGCGCACTACGTTGGCTTTGAGCGCCCGCTGGACAGAATTTCGCTGTGCCACCGGGCCAGCGGCGTTACCCTTCAGCCGCGCTTTGTGACGCTGGGAGAGATTTGGCTGGCCGGTATCCGGGAAAGGACGGCAGCGCCAGGTACCGCCCTGCCGGCACTCTGGAGCAGATGGAACCGCCTGCGCGCCGGCGTGCCGTGTCTTGCGGGCGGGCGGTCCTTTGGCGTGTGCGAGACGCCGGCGGAAGCAGCGTGCCTTGAGGCGGACGGCAGCGTCCCCTATATTGAATTTGTGGGCGCGGAAACCAGCCCGTTCCCGGAGCTGCCTGAGGGCGTGCTCGCCAAAACCCTGACCGGCGGCCGCTACGCCGTGTTCACCCACACTGGCGCTGCCGCCTCCCTGGCCCAGACCTATGATTACATCTGGGGCAGCTGGGCGCTGACCGCCGGCGAGACCCTGGACGACCGCGAGGATTTTGAGGTTTACGACAGCCGTTTCCGGGGTCCCGAGTGCCCAGATTCACAGATCGATCTCTATATTCCAGTGAGGCAGTCAATGGAAGGTTGAAAGCTCAGGAGCGGTAAGCGCTCATAAAAAGCCGTGTGATGCGGCTTTTTTTATTTTTTGCATTTTTTTGGGACGAAAAACAGAGATACGGCCATTGTATAAGTGTAAGACAAAACGCCAAAGGAGGTTAAGAGATGGCAATTCAGAAAAATGTGACCGCTGTGGACATGAAGACCGTACTGAACTATGGGGAGCAGCCAGACGGCAGGATTATGAAAAAGACCAAGACCTATGGAGATGTCAAGACAGACGTCACCGACGAGGCATTCATGAGCACCAGCAAGGCCATTGCAGCCCTGCAGGAGCCCATCATGGAAAAGCGGCAAATGGTCCGGACCGAAGAATTGACGGAAACCGAGTAGAGGAAAGGAGTGTAGAAAATGGCAGAAAAAACAAGCAGAGATTTGGTCATGAGCTTTGACCGCGCAGACGGAAAGAACCACAACATCACCATCCCGGATTACCGGGAGGACATCACCGACGCCGAGGTAAAAACCGGCGGGCAGACCATTGTGGCCGACGGCATTTTTGAGCCCGATGGCGCGCCGCTGACCGCCTGGACCGGCGCTGTAAAAGTTGTGACCACTAAAACCGACGTACCGGCAGAGTAATGCATTGAGCGGAAGGCCCGCCCTTCCGCTTCTTTTATAGAGAGGATTTTATGAAGCGATTTAAGATAATCTTTACCGGCCTTCTCGCCGCCAGCTGTGTGGCGGCCAGTGTGATTTTTGCCTGCGGAGACGCGGGGGCGCCCCCGCAGCCAGCCCCTCCGGCAGCGGAAGCGGCGCAGGAGCCCTCCGCAGAAGCGCCCCAAGAGCCGCCCGCCCCGGAGGAAACAACAGAGTCAATGGCGGCCGCCCCCGCCCCAGAGCCTGTCATGGCCTCGCCTCATTTCGCCATGGAGGAATACCGGTGCGACTGCGCAGGCCATTGCGACGGCTGGCCCGCGGCCATGGACCCAGAGCTGCTGGCCATGATCGAGGAACTGCGCTGTGCCTGCGAAAGCCCAGTCATCATCACATCCGGCGTGCGGTGCGAAGCGCGCAACGCGGAGGTGGGCGGTGTCGCCTGGTCTTTCCATAAGCGGGGCCACGCGGCCGATCTCTACTGTCCGGGCATGCCCGTCGGCCAGCTGGCCGCCCTGGCCCAGGACGTTGGGCTCAATATCCTGCCCTATTACAGCAGCGGCTATATTCATGTTGAAAACTGAGAGCGGTTCAGCCGCGCTTTTTTTATTTATGAAGAATTTCTTAAGGGTATTGACAATGGATCTGGATGCGTGTATTATTGTATTAAGTTCTTAGTACAACAATACAGTAATATAAAGGAGGACACTATGGAATGGATCATCGATTCCGACCGGCCGGTATACAAACAGCTCATCGAGCAGATAGAACTCCGGATCGTTTCCGGTCTTTTCGCCCCAGGCGATAAATTGCCATCGGTCAGAGAAATGGCGGCAGAGGCTTCAGTCAATCCGAACACCATGCAGAAAGCACTTTCGGAGCTGGAGCGGACAGGCCTTGTGTATGCGCAGCGGACAAGCGGCAGATTCATAACGGAGGATCATAAAATGATACAGGAAACAAAGGAAAATTTGGCAATCAAGGAAATTGAAAACTTCCTCGAAAAAATGGAAAAGCTCGGATTTAAGAAAGAGGACATCATCACACTGATGGAACGTGAGGATAAGGAGGGAAAATAATGAACCCAATTTTAGAATGCATTGACCTGACAAAGAAGTTCGGCACCAAGGAAGCCTTGTCCGAAGTGAACTGTCAGCTTCCAAGAGGCCGCATCATCGGGCTTTTAGGCCCCAACGGCAGCGGCAAGACCACACTGATCAAGACAGCGACCGGGCTGCTGACCCCCACATCCGGACAGCTTCTGGTGGCCGGTATGGCCCCCTCGGTCGAGACCAAGAAGATCGTGTCCTACCTGCCAGACCGCACCTATTTAAGCGACTGGATGACCGTCACCCAGCTCATTGCCTTCTTCGACGATTTCTACGACGACTTTAACAGCGTGAAGGCCTACAACATGATCAGCGACCTGGGCATTGACACCAAGGACCGCATCAAGACCATGTCCAAGGGCACAAAGGAAAAGGTTCAGCTGATCCTGGTCATGAGCCGCGACGCAGAGCTGTACCTGCTGGATGAGCCCATCGGCGGGGTCGACCCGGCCGCGCGGGATTACATCCTGGGGACCATCATTACCAACTACAACGAAAACGCGACCGTGGTCATCTCGACCCATCTGATCGCGGATATTGAAAAGGTGCTGGACGAGGTGGTGTTCATCAACCAGGGGCGCATCGTCATGAATGCCAGCGTGGATGAAATCAGAGAAAAACAGCATAAATCCGTGGATGAGCTGTTTAGAGAGGTGTTCAAATGTTAGGAAAACTCATGAAATATGAAGTCAAGGGAACGGCCCGCCTGCTGCTGCCTGTCTACGCGGCGCTGCTGGCCATGACCCTGATTAACAAAATATTTTTGTCCATTAACTCAGAGGCGACAGGCTTCATCATGACAACCGGTATCAGCATGGCGCTCTATGTCTGCATCATCATCGCTTTGGTCGTCATGACCTTTATCGTCATCATTCAGCGTTTTTATAAAAACCTGATGACCGACGAAGGCTACCTGATGTTTACGCTCCCAGTGCCTACCTGGCAGCAGATTGTCTCCAAGCTGGTCATTGCCCTGATGTGGACCTTTGTGTGCGGTATTGTCATCATACTGTCCATTATGATTCTGGCCATTGACGGCACCAGCCTGCAGTATATGGGCGAGTTCTTCCAGGAGCTGGGACGTGCCTTCAACTCACCCGAGGGCGGACAGGCTGCCCTGATCCTGATCGAGCTGTTCATCCTGATGATCGTGGGCGTCTGCTGCAATGTTCTTCAGGTGTATACCTCCATCTCAGTGGGACAGCTCTTCGGCAAGCATAAAATCATCGGCGCTTTCGTGACCTACATTGCCATCAACATTATCCTGCAGATTGTCTTTACAGTGATGACCGTCAGCTTTGCCCTGACCTCAGACACCAGCATGCTCAACGCATTCTTCAACAACATGGACCCTGTGGCCGCGGTTAACTGGATGCTGAACATCGGAACCCTGGGCAACCTGATCCTGTCAGTGATCTACTTTGCAGTCACCAACTATATCCTGAAAAACAAGCTCAACCTGGAATAATCCAGACAGAAACTTAAAAACCCGGTACGGTCCGTCTCAGACCGTACCGGGTTTTCTTTGTTTTACTCCACCGTCTCCGCCCGAGTCCCCAGAACAGGGAGGGCGTCGGGAATGGGGCGTATCTTCTGACGATAGATGCGCCGTAAAAAGGCCGCGCTGAAGAGAACCGAAGCGATCTCAGCGATGGGGAAGGACCACCAGATGGCGTCCAGGCTGCCTGTGAGCGACAGCAGATAGGCCGCGGGCAGCAGCACCACCAGCTGGCGGGCCACCGAGACGATCAGGCTGAGCACCGCGTTGCCAAGCGCCTGGAAAACCGACAGCGAGATAATACAGAAGCCCGCGAACAGAAAGCTCAGGCTGATGATGCGCAGCGACACCGTGCCGATGGCCAGCATATCCGGCGAAGCGTTAAAAATGGACAGAAGCGCGCCCGGGAAGAGCTGGAACACCAGAAATCCGACGACCATCAGTCCCACGGCGTACAGCATGCTCAGCTTGATGGTTTTGACGAGCCGGTCCTTTTTCTGGGCGCCGTAGTTGTAGGCGATGATGGGCACCATGCCGTTGTTCAGCCCCATAACCGGCATAAAGATAAAGCTCTGGAGCTTGAAGTAAACCCCGAAAACGGCAGTGGCCGTCGAGGTAAAGGCCAGCAGAATCTTGTTCATGCCAAAGGTCATGACCGAGGTGATGGACGCCATGATAATGGAGGGTACGCCCACCGCGTAAATGCGCCGGATGGTGCCGCCATTGGGCCGGAAGCCCCTGAGCTTCAGGGTGAGCTCGTGGTTTTTTCTGAGGTTCAGGATACAGGCGAACAGCATGGCCACCACCTGGCCGATGACCGTCGCGGCCGCCGCGCCAGCCACGCCCATTTTCGGGAAGCCAAAGAGCCCAAAGATCATGATAGGGTCCAGAATCAGGTTGATGATGGCTCCAGTGGTCTGGGTGCACATGGTGAGCAGCGTCTTGCCCGTGGCCTGAAGCAGGCGTTCAAAGGTAATCTGCCCGAAAATACCAAAGGAAACCACCGAGCAGATCGTCAGATACTGGGTGCCGTAATCCACGATTTCGCCAATGTTTGTCTGAGTCTCAAAGAAAAAACGGGTAAAGAAAAGTCCGAAGATAATGAAAACCAGAGAGCTGAGAACAGCCAGAAAGACCCCGTTGTTGGCGGCCCGGTTGGCCTCCTTAAAATTTTTCTCGCCCAGGCTTTTGGACAGCAGGGCATTGATCCCCACACCTGTGCCAGTGGCGATGGCGATCATCAGGTTCTGTACCGGGAAAGCCAGCGATACGGCCGTCAGCGCGTTCTCGCTGATCATGGATACAAACATGCTGTCCACAATGTTGTAGAGCGCCTGAACCAGCATCGAGATCATCATGGGCAGGGCCATGGTGATCAGCAGGCGGTTGACCGGCATGACGCCCATTTTATTTTCCCCGGCAGGGCAGGTCTCTTGTCGCATAAAAATCACTCCTTTTTGAATATAAATTAATTTTTCACAAAATGAAGAGCAGTGTCCACCCCGAAAAACGAAGATGTCACACTGCTTTATACTATTATAATAATTACCGGCTTTAATGTCAATGAACGAAGAACGAAGGGCAGCGTGCCCGCCGTTTGCAAAATATGAATACGTTTAAGAAAAACGTGTTACAATAACCATGAGAAATCAGAAATGAAACATAAAGAAAGAGGAAAATTATGAACGAAGCATTGCGAGAGATGGTAGAGGCCTGCGGTTTTGAGGAGACCGTAGCCGTCGACCCCAGACAGATTCACATTACCCAGGACGTCCGGGACGCCTGTGCCAAAAACGACTGCGGCCATTATGGCCAGAATTACATGTGCCCGCCAGCCGTCGGCGATCTGGACCACTACCGCGAGGTGGTAAACAGCTACACAAACGGGCTTTTGTTTTCCCAGGTGTACCGGTTTAAAAACCGGCAGGATTACCGCCGGATGAACGAGATCATGGCTGGGTTTGAGAAAACTGTGGAAAAGCTGCACCGCGCCATCCGTAAATCCGATGTGGAGGGAACCGTCTTTTCAGCCGGCTGCTGCACCATCTGCAAGGAATGCGGCATTCTGACCGATGAACCCTGCCGTTTCCCGGATGAGGCCATGCCCTCCCTGGAGGCGTCCGGCATCGACGTGGTCCAGCTCACCAAGGATACCGGCCTGGTCTACAATAACGGCCCAAAAACCATGACCATCATCGGCCTGATTTTATACAACGCATAATAAAGTTTTAAGGAAGGACGGCCACCCAGGCCGTCCTTTTTTGCGCCCAGCAGCAGATGAAAACGTGAGCGGTTAGAAAAGGCGGCAGATTCACTTGTTTTTATTTGAAATTATGTTATAATATCCACATTGTACGTTCATGTAAAGTCATTCTGCAATCAGGAGGATATAAAGGCTCAGTTCACTTTACATCAATGCGACAAGAGCGCCAGAACTCATGCGTGAGCCCGTAATATTTGAGTTGACGAGGACAGGGAGTATCGAAAATTCGGCGGATGCCCTGAAGGGTGGCCTGTTAAAACAGCGGAGTGATCCGCTGCACAGAGCAGCCACCAAAATCTACTTAAATGAGGTGCATTTATTATGTGTGGAATCGTTGGTTATATTGGCCTAAATCAGGCCCAGAAAGTGTTAATTGATGGTCTCTCAAAGTTAGAATACCGGGGCTACGATTCAGCCGGTATCGCAGTGCTGGACAAGGACAATGCGATCAAAGTCAAAAAACGCAAGGGCCGTCTGAAAAATTTAGAGGACGAGCTTGAAAAAGAAGCCCTGGCCGGCACAGTCGGCATCGGCCATACCCGCTGGGCCACCCACGGCGAACCTTCTGATATCAACTCCCATCCCCATTGCAGCATCGACAACCGCATCGCGGTCGTCCACAATGGGATCATTGAAAATTATATCGAGCTCAAGGAAGAGCTGATCAAGAAAGGACACCTTTTCGTGTCCGATACCGATACCGAAGTCATTGCCCATCTGCTCAATTCCCTGTACACCGGGGACATGGTTGAGACGCTGCGCCTGGCCATTGACAAGATCAAAGGCTCCTACGCGCTGGGCATTCTCTGCAGCGAGGAACCCGACCGCATGATCGCCGTCCGCAAGGACAGCCCGCTCATCGTGGGCCTCGGCGAAGGCGAAAACTACATCGCCTCCGACATTCCGGCCATCCTGAAATATACCCGCAAGGTTTATCTGCTGGATAACGACGAGATCGCCATCCTGACCCGTGACAGCGTCACCGTGCTGGACGAATCTGGCCGTGAAGCCGGCAAGCAGGTCTTTAACGTGGACTGGGACCCAGGCGACGCCGAAAAGGGCGGCTACGACCACTTTATGCTTAAGGAAATCCACGAACAGCCAAAGGCGATGGCCGACACCCTGACCGGACGCTGCTTCCCGGATAAAATCGTGCTGGACGACGTCAACCTCGACGCAGAAACCATGAAAAGCATCAACCGTATCCAGATTGTGGCCTGCGGCACCGCCTACCACGCCGGAATGGTTGGAAAATACCTGATTGAAAAATTTGCCCGAGTGGCCGTTGAAACCGAACCGGCCTCCGAGTACCGTTATAAAGACCCGCTGGTCGATGCGCACACCCTGCTCATCGTCATCAGCCAGTCCGGCGAGACCGCCGACACCCTGGCCGCTATCCGGCTGGCCAAGGAAAAGGGCGCCCGCGTCCTGGCCATCACCAACGTGGTGGGCAGCTCCATCGCCCGTGAGGCGGACGATGTGCTGTACACCAACGCCGGCCCTGAAATCGCTGTGGCCTCCACCAAGGCCTACGTGACCCAGGTGGGCTGTATGATTTTGCTGGCCCTTCACTTTGGCCTCTTAAACGGCCAGGTAGACGAAGCCACCATGAAGCGCGTCACCAGCGGGCTGAAAGATACCTCAGCCCTCATCGAGAAGGCCCTGGGCGACCACGACAAGATCAAGGAATACGCCTACGACCACTTTAAGGTGGACGATATGTATTTTATTGGGCGCGGGCTGGACTACTACACCTGCCTGGAAGGCTCCCTGAAGGCAAAGGAAATTTCCTATATTCATTCCGACGCCTATGCGGCCGGCGAGCTGAAGCACGGCCCCATCGCTCTGGTCGATGTGGGAACCGTCGTCATTGCGGTCTGCACGCAGGAGAACGTCTTTGACAAAATGCTCAACGCCATCAAAGAGGTAAAGGCCCGCGGCGCCAACGTCATGGCCATTGCTAAAGAGGGCCATGACGAGATCATCCCCGAGGTCGATCAGGTTTTCTTCATCCCACAGATGGATGATGAGATCACCCCGATCCCAACTGTGGTCTACCTCCAGCTCCTGGCCTACTACCTGTCCGTCGCCAGAGGCTGCGACGTTGACAAGCCAAAGAATCTGGCAAAATCCGTCACCGTTGAGTAAAAAAGTAAAGCATGAAAATCAAAAAGAGGTACGGTCCGTTTCAGACCGTACCTCTTTTTAAACGGGGCAGAGAGAAACATCAAAAATTTACCCGCCCTCAAAACATCTACCGGCACAGGGGCCGGCGACGAAAATCTGCAACGGTTTAAAAGCCGGAAAAGCGTCCAGGCAATTGAATTGGCTGTGGGTTCACGTTATAATGTAGGAGCTAAAAAGGCTATTTAACAATGGAAGGGAAAACGCATGACAGAAGCAATCATTTTTGATATGGACGGTCTCATGTTCGACACAGAGACGATCTCGATCCCCAGCTGGGTAAAGGCGGGCGAGGTGCTGGGCTATCCCATTACAGAGGCCATGATTTTTGAACTGTTTGGGATGAACCCCGTGGCAGTGGACGCCTACTGGAAGGCACATTTCGGGGACGCTTTTGACTGCGGCGCGGCCATGAAGCTCCACCTCGATTATATGGAGGCGTATGTGCGGGAAAACGGCGTTCCTTTGAAGCCGGGGCTGGTCCGCCTGCTGGATTTTTTAAAGGAGCAGGGCTACCGGTTTACCATCGCCTCCTCCACACAGCGTCCCATGATTCAGATGTATCTGGAGCGCGCCGGGCTTGAGCGCTATTTTGACGATTCGATTGTGGGCGGCGATGAGATCGTAAATGGAAAGCCCGCGCCGGATATTTATTTCAAAGCCGCCCAGAAGCTGGAAACAGCGCCGGAACGCTGTATGGTTTTTGAGGACTCTCTGGCCGGGATCGAGGCGGCCTGGCGGGCCGGGATGAAGCCGGTGATGGTGCCGGATAAGGTACCGGCGGACAGTGTCACAGAAGAGCGGCTGTACGCTAAGTTAAAAACCCTGGACGAGGGGATTGGGCTGCTAAAAAAAGAAAGCTGAGGGAAGGATGCGCGTTGCGCTCTGCCCTCAGTTTTTTTATAAATATTTTTCGATTTGAACGGTTTTTGTTTAAGAATGCTTTAAGTGAAATGAAAACTTAAAACTTTCTGGGTATATATTACGCTAATTAATATGTGACACATACAACAAGAGTAATCGTCAATACAGGAAGGTTAATAATGAAAAAATTTGCAAGCATACTGATTTCACTAATCATGGTTTTACAGTTTTCGCTGCCCCAGGCAGTTATGGCTGAGGCTGCGGATACTGCCCGTTCAGATCCGCAAGCGGCAGCTCAGGAGCCGGCTGCGTCATCTGGAACACAGGCTGCCGGGACAGCAGCCGATGCAGCTGAGGAGGCCAAAACGCCGGAGGTCCAGCCATCGGCCCAGACCCCTGAAGACAAAGCGCCCGAAGCGGCAGCAGCGCCGGTCCCTGCGGCAGAAGAGCCGGCAGCCGCTCCAGACCCAACCCCCACAGCAAAGGCGGAGACGCCAAGAGACATCAAGGAAATTTTTAAGGAGCTGGGCTATTCAGATGAACAGAGCTCCATTCTGACCGGCGTGCAGATCAAGTATTATGATAAGGACGGCCAGGAAGTTACAACGCCCACCGTAGACGACAAAGTAAGGTTCGACATCGGCTTTGCCATTCCGGAGGATGTCCGGGAACAGATGAAGGGTGGCGACTATTACAGCTTTGAACTCCCTGAAAACATCATCATTGAAAATAACACCACCATCAATCTGGTCGACGAAAATGGCGTGAAATACGGCGAAGCCCTGGTGGGCAAGGATGGGGTGGTCACCCTTACGTTTACCGACGAGGTTACCAAAAGCTCCGATATCACTGGAAGTCTTAACTTCAGCGGAAGCTTTGACAAAAATAAAATCAACGGGCCTGGGGACACCATCATTAAATTTCCAAACGAAGAGAATATTCCGGAGCAGGTGGTGACCATCAAGCCCAAAGCGCAGAGCGCCATTGAAAAAAACGGGCAGTTTGACCGTGAAATGAACCCGGAAAAAATAACCTGGAATGTGGATATCAACAAAAGTCTGGATACCATCGACGGCGTTGTCGTGAAAGATACGCTGCCGCCAGGCCTGAGCCTGGAAAGCGTCCAGGTTTATGCGGTAGCGGTAGACCTCGACGGCAATGTCACGTCGGTCGATCCCACACCCGTCGATCCATCAGCGTACACAGTCGATGAAAACGGCAATGTCAGCTTTAAAAATCCCATCGATTCGGCTTACCGGATTGTATACGAAACCGCGATCAACGAAAGTGTAAAGCCTCAGAATGGCGGTACCGTTAAATTTACCAACAACGCGACCCTGAGCGCAGATGATCTGAAGGACATTACCACCAGCTCAACCGTTGACGCAAAATATGGAAAAATCCTTGAGAAAAACCGCACCGGCTACGACTCGGCGAACCAGATATTCAGCTGGGAAATCAAATATAATTACAATGAAACCAAAATTCCCCAGAACCATGCAGTGGTCACCGATAAGATCGGAGACGGCATGGACTATGTGGACGGCAGTCTTGTCTTAAACAAGATCGTTTTTAACGCGGACGGCAGTACGGCCACCGCCGGCGTGCTTGTGGAAGGCCAGGACTACACGCTCGAAAAGACCGCCGACGGCTTTAAAGTCGTATTTTTAAACGATGTGGACTATGCGGTGCAGATGACTTACAAAACACAGGTATCCGGCATTTTGGACGAAAACGGAACCTACAGCAACGAGGTCGAAATCGGAACCGGCCAGACATCTGGCTCAAAGGGCTCGGCCAAACAGCAGGGCGTTATCAAGAAAATGGTGCAGGCGGATGAGGAAAATAAACGCATCAGCTGGTCCATCGATGTCAATAAAAACCAGTACACCATGCACAACTGGTCGCTGACCGACACGCTGGGCATTGGGCTGACCTTAGATGAAAGCAGCGTTGTGGTCAAAACTAAGGCGGGTAAGACACTCGTGCGGGATACAGATTATACGCTGAGTTATGACAAGAACACCAACCAGTTTGTCATCACCTTGATTGGAAGCTACAACCCCACAAGCGACAGCCTTAAAATAACGTACCAGACGGATTATTATCCTTCTTATGACCTCTTCCCGGACCACAATATCATCTTTAACAATGACGCGGTATCTAACTGGACCGATGAGCAGGGCAATGACCACAGCAGCAAGGACCATGCAGAGTATAAGCCGGATCAAAGCACGCAGTATAACGGTTTTAAAAGCGGCAGCTACAATGCTGTCAATAAGAGAATTACCTGGAGTGTCGGCGTCAATTACAATAACTTTGATGTAAACCCCACGGCTGAAATCAACGATCCCATCACCGGCAATCAGGTGTTTGTGCCTGGTTCGGTCAGGATTTACCGGTTTAATATCGACGCAGACGGAAAACCAGTAAAGGGCGAGGAGATCTCAGCAGAAGAGTACAAGCTCGTCACCATTACAGAACCAGCCCAGAACAATAACGTTCTGACCGTGCGTTTTCCAGACCAGGCCACCGGAAAAGCCATTGTCGAGTTCCAGACCAGCCTGGAGGGCCAGGTGATCAAGGAGAGCGAAACTTATACCAACACTGCGACCTTTACCAACGGAAAATACACGCATACCCTCACCGGGACAGTCTCCGTCAACAATGGCGGAAAGCTGGCAGTGAAATCTGGCAAGCAGGACAGTGACGGCTATGTGCACTGGCATATTACAGTCAACCCAAGCCAGTCCGATTTAGCGGACGTGGTGATTATAGACAAGCCTTCGGATAATCAGCTGGTGGATATGGATTCGCTGACCATCTACGGAACACAGATTGATGAGAAGGGAAACCTCACACTCGACACCAATGTGGTACTGGTTGAGGGCGTCGACTATCAGGCCGACTATGCCATCAACCCCGAGACTGGCAAATATGAGCTGACAGTCAGCATGCTGAACCATATCGACCGGGCCTACATTATGACCTACCGCACCAAGGTTTTACTGGAAGAAGGCGGCGACAACAAGGTTTCAAATAATGTTACCATCAAGGGCAACAACGAACAGGTCATCGAGGACAACGACGATGAAGAGCTGGCCGTCAATGTCAACGACAGCGGCGGAACCGTCATTGGGAAGAAAGGCAGTATCACACTGGAAAAGGACAGCAGCAGCACCCATAAGCCCCTGGCAGGCGGCGTCTTTCAGCTTTACGACAAAAACGGCGTCAGGCTGGGAAGTCCGGTAGTCAGTGACCAGAACGGCCGCATCCAGTTTACAGGGCTGGTATATGGCAGTTATATTCTTAAGGAAGTAGAGGCACCGGAGGGGCACACCGTATCCGACGAGCTGCTAAACGGAAAGACCATCACCGTCAATGCGGAAACCACAGCGGCCGACAGTGTTGTCATTCTCGAAAATGACCCGACCAAGGTAACCCTGGTTAAGCAGGACGGAGAAGGAAACAGCCTTGCCGGCGCGGTGTTTAGTCTTGAAATCAACCAGAACGGCGCCTGGACGAGGATTCGGGAGGATGAGGCCCTGGTATCTGGACAGGATGGCTCGCTGGTGATTGAGGGCCTGGCCGAAGGCGACTACCGGATTACCGAGACGAAGGCGCCAGAAGACTATATCCTGAACCGTGTGCCAGTACTTTTCACACTCAGCAAAAATGAGGAGGGAAAGGTACTGCCGCTTGTACTGAACCCGATTCAAAATTATCAGGGCAGCATCGAGCTGATCAAGCAGAATGAAGCTGGAGAACCCCTGTCCGGCGCGAAATTTGAACTCCGGAAAACCGATGAGGAGAATAAGCTCATCGCGGAAATCACATCGGATAAGGATGGAAAAATTCATTACGAGGGGTTAGCGCCGGGCAGCTACGAACTGGTTGAGGTTGAATCCCTGGAGGGCTATATCCTCAACACCGAGCCCATCGCTTTCAATATTGAAGCCAGCGCCGAGGGCAGGCCCCAGGTCTTAAATCTGGGCGCCTTTGTCAATTATCAGGGAAGCATTGCCCTGATCAAAGAAAATGAGGGCGGCAGAGGTCTTGACGGGGTTCAGTTTGAGCTTCGGAAGCTCGACGAGCAAAACAGGCTCATCGCCACGCTTTTATCCGACAAAGACGGAAAAATTATTTACAGCGGCCTGGCGCCAGGACAATATGAGCTGACAGAAATAAAAGCACAGGACGGTTATATTCTCAATACCGAACCCATCGCCTTTACCATTGACGCCAGCGCGGCAGGCAGGCCAGAGGTTCTCGAGCTGGGGCAGTTTGTGAACGATCAGGGCGGCATTGAGCTCGTCAAACAGGATGAATCGGGCCGCGGACTGGAGGGCGCGAAATTCCGGATCATAAAGACCGATGAACAGAATAAGATTATAGATGACATTACCGCCGGAAAAGACGGAAAAGTCCAGTATGAGGGCCTTGCCCCAGGACATTACACCCTTTTGGAAGTTGAAGCGCCCGCGGGCTACCTGGTCAATACACAGGGGATCTCCTTTGAAATTCCCGAAGCCGCCGAAGGAAAAGTGCAGACCCTGGATCTGGGCACCCTGACGGATTATACCGGCCGGCTGGAAATCCTTAAAACCGATGAAAACGGAAAGCCGCTGGCGGGAGCAGTCTTCAAGATTCTCGACGAGAGCGGCAGCGTCGTCAGAGATCAGCTCACAACCGACGAGCAGGGATATGTCCATGTGACGGGACTCGCGCCAGGGCAGTATAAAGTCGTTGAGACCAAAGCGCCTCAGGGGTATCAGATCGATACGACTCCGGCCGTCTTTGAAATTGCGGCAAAGGCCCAGGGCGAACCTCAGGCTGTGCAGATTAAGGCAGTCAATAAAAAGGAACGCGTCGAGTACCATGTTAAGATGCCGGTTGGCCGTGGCGCCAGCCCATCAGGATTATCACCCTACACCGGGCTTGATGGCAGCAGCGCCGTAGGCGTTTTCGCGGTGCTGGCAGTTCTCGCCGGCGTGGCAGCCTTTGCGGTAAAAAGAAAAACAGACCAGTAAGCAATAAATAAAAAAAGCTGAAGGTAAGGAGCGTTTTACGCCCTACCCTCAGCTTTTTGTTTTTCTACCCGAAATTCAGGCGGCTGTTCACATTTCAGATCATCGCTCAGATGGCGGTCATCGTTAATATACTCGATCTGGAGACCACCCGCTGTGTCAAAGACAAACTTGCACACCGCGGTGTTGCGCAGGATTTCCTGCTGCATTTCCTCGAAGGGCAGGCCCTTCGCGTACCAAAGAAAAGTCTGAATGGCAAAACCGTGAGAAATACAGGCGATGGTCTTGCCGGCGTTTTCGGCCACAATGCGCGTGAGCGCGCTGGTAACCCGGTCGTAAACGTCGCGGGTGCTCTCGCCCCCGGGCGCCTGAAAGTTGGGAAGATCCGTCTTAAAGACCTCCATCAGACCCGGGAATTCCGCCTCGATCACCGCGATTTTTTTTGCTTCCATCAGCCCGCCGTCCACCTCGATGATACCCGGCTCCACCAGAATCGGAAGCTCCTTGCTGCCGCGCAGCCCTTCGGCGGTCTGCCGGGTGCGTGTGAGGGGCGTACAGTACAGCGCGTCCAGTTCAATGTTCTCAAAGCGCTTTCCGAGCGCCTCGGCCTGTCTGAGGCCCAGCTCGTTTAAGGGGAGATCCAAAACGCCCTGAAAAATGCCGTTGGCGTTGGCGTCGGTAGTGCCGTGACGAATCAGGTATAGCGTTGTCAATTTTATTCACCTCGTTCTTATTTTGTCACTGTTTATTATAACATATGTGACAAAAAAGGGCGGTTTAAATGTAACTTAAGTGTATTATTTTTGTATCAAAATGGCCTTTTTGTGGACAATTCCACAGAAGAACTGTATAATTAATAAGTTAATCGAATAAGAACAAATTGATCGAGGTACCCATGAAACTAAGTCGAATTTTAGAAAACCCGGAGATTGTGGAAGTAAGGAACAACAATCCCGAGATTGATATTGAACATATTGCCTATAACTCACAGAAGGTGATCCCGAACAGCATGTTCGTGGCCATCAAGGGCTTGAAAACCGATGGACATCAATACATTGGCGACGCCATCCGGCGGGGCGCCATTCTGGTAATTTATGAACACGATCTGGATGAATACCAGGATGGTATTATGTATGTCAAGGTAAAAAACGCCCGCCACATGCTGGGCACCATGTCCAGCCGTTTTTATGGCCATCCCTCCGAATCCCTTTCCATCACAGGGGTTACCGGCACAAACGGCAAGACAACCGTCACCTACATGCTTAAAAACATTTTTCAGAAGGCCGGACGCAAATGCGGCCTCATCGGCACCATCAATAACCAGATCGGCGATGAAATTATCGACAACGCCGGCCGTACCACACCCGATTCGCTGGAGGTACAGGAAATCATCTCGGAAATGGTGGAAGCCGGCTGTGAAAACCTGGTGATGGAGGTTTCCTCCCACGCGCTGGATCTGGACCGCGTCAACGGCGTAGCCTTTGACTATGGCATTTTCACCAACCTGACCCAGGACCACCTGGATTACCATAAAACCTTTGAAAACTATTTTGAGGCCAAGGCAAAGCTGTTTACCTATACCTCTAAGGCCAATATCATCAACTGTGACGATGAATGGGGCAAAAAGCTCTACAGCCGCTGCGCCGAGAAAAAAGGGGTTGCCGTCTATTCCTACGGCCTGAGCCCAGAGTGCGATTTTTACGCCAAAGATATGAAATACAGCATTGAGGGCACGCGCTATACGCTGGTGACAAAGGATGGCGAGGAAGAAATTTATCTCTCCATGCCCGGTGAGGTCATGGTTTACAACAGTATGGCCGCCATTATCAACGCGCTGCTCGAGGGGATAGCCATCGAGGTGATTAAGGAAGCGCTGGCCTCCATGAGCGGCGTGGAGGGCCGGATGGAACGCCTGGAGCTGGACACCGATTTTGACATCATCATCGATTACGCCCACTCACCGGATTCGCTGGAACGCCTGCTCAAATCCGTGCGCACCATGTACGATGGAAAAATTTACCTGGTCTTTGGCTGTAACGGCGACCGCGATAAGGAAAAGCGCCCGGTCATGGGCCGGATCGCTGGCGAATTTGCCGACCATATCATCGTGACCTCGGACAACCCTGCCAGCGAGGACCCGCAGTCCATCATCGATACGGTGGCCGCGGCGGTGGCGGAAAAGACAGACGCTTACGAGACAGTGCTCAGACGCTGGGACGCCATCTACTATGCCGCTACCCTGCCAAAGGCGGGCGATGTGCTTGTACTGGCCGGAAAGGGTCACGAAAAACAGGAAACCATGAAGGACGAAAACCTGTATTACAACGAATGGGAAACCGCTGAGGAAGCGGTGAGACGGCTGAAGGAAGGCAGATAATTTAAAGACAGCGATACCGGAGCGTCCCGCTCCGGTATTTTTTAATCCATATGAAAATTTTAAAAAAGACAAGGAAGTGCTTATTATATGAAAGCTTATGTCACCGCGTGTATCGAGGATTATATCGCCGCGTGCCAGAAAACCAGTGAGACCAAATGGGGAACGCCGCTGGTGGGCTTTGCCGACGCCCGCCATCCCCGGCTTGGGGAGCTTCGGAAGGTGGCGAATGAAAACCATGTGATGCCCTGGGAGGTGCTGCCTGACGCCACCGTGGTGGTCTGCTATTTTGTTCCCTTTACCCGGGAGACGGTCTTATCGAACCGGGAGGGCCGTCTTTCCTCACCGGAGTGGGCCAGAGCCTATGAGGACACCAACGCCCTGTTCGCCAGGCTGAACGCCCACCTCATCGAGCGGTTAGAGGCCAGAGGCTACCGTGCAGCGGTATCGCCCGAGGCCACAGCCTTTGACCGTGAAGCGCTCAGAAGCCGGTGGTCCCAGCGGCATATGGCATGGCTGGCCGGACTTGGCAGCTTTGGGCTCAACAACATGCTCATTACCGACAGGGGCTGCTGCGGGCGGATCAGCACTGTGGTCACCAACCTGGATGTGACGCCGGGCAGGCCTCTGGCGGTTGAGAACTGCCTGTACAAACGCGGGGGCCAGTGCGGCGTGTGTGTGAAGCGCTGCCCCTCAGGCGCCCTGACAAAAGCAGGCTATGACCGTCAGAAATGCTTTGGGCTCTGCAGCGAAAACGCCGCAGTCTACCGCGATTTTGGCAATTCCTACGCCGCCGACGCAGCGGGTGAAATACTGGATACGGGCAGCGAGGTCTGCGGTAAGTGTCTGGCTGGCGTGCCCTGCGCTTTCCAAAAACCTATAAAAGAATAAGGCGATAAAAAGGTGGGGTGCGTTTCGCACCCCACCTTTTTAAGTGTTCTCCAAATGACAGTGTTTTTTATAGGTGTACATGTTTTTATCCGCCTCGCGCAGCAGCGCGTCGAGGTCCTCAGGACAGTTGACCGGTCCGTGGCTGAAGCCCCAGGCAATGTCGAGCTTGAGGCTGTTTTCAGCGTTGTACCGGCTGATACGGCTCTCCAGGTCGTTAAGACACTGCTCGAGGGCCTGGGGTCCCAGCCCCCCGGTGAGGATGCAGAATTCGTCACCGCCGATGCGGTAGCAGTCGCCAAGGTCGGAAAAGCTCTCCCGGATACAGCGGCCGCTGGCGATAATCAGGCTGTCCCCCACGCTGTGGCCCAATGTGTCGTTGGTCTGCTTCAGATTGTTGAGATCAAAGGCGATGACCGTCAATTCCTTTAAGGGTAAGGATTCTTTGAGCACTGCCAGATCCCGTTCGTAGGCTGCCCGGTTGGCCAGGCTGGTCATGGTATCGGTGAAGGCCAGCTTTTTGTAGACCTCCAGGTGAACCGAATCCCGGAACCGCGCGAGGCTTTCCCGGATGGTGGAGAAGCCCAGTATTGTGATAAAAACCACCAGCCCCAGCTTAAAAAACAGACTGTTATCCGCGCCCACCGGGTTTTTGTAAAAGCGCGCAAGATCAACAATACCCGTGACACACAGCAGGAAAAAGGCGATGGACAAAGCGCTGAAGCGCCGGGTATGGCAGTGTACCCACTGGTGGATAAGCGTCCATATAAACAGCAGAATGGCACTGAGCAGCAGTACATGGGTGAGCGGCAGCAGCTTTGGGAGCAGAAGGATGCTGACCGTCGAGGCACAGACATTAATGATGAAATTGACGAGCATGAGCAGTGTGATGATATCGTAGGGGCGGGCGTACCGCGTGTCTCCCTCCAGCTTCATAAACTGGACGATGGGCACCGCGATCAGTGTAAAGCTGTAAAAGGACAGAAGCACCGGGAAAGGCGACGCGAGCGGTAAAAACTGAAGAACACCGCAGTCGGTTAAAATCCAGACAGCCGATAAAATCGAAAAGGCCCCCAGACAGATAAAACGGTAACCTCCGTTTTTAAAGCCCGAAAAAAACCAGGAGGTCGCCAGGAGCAGGAGCCCGATGATCAGGATAATAAAGGAAACCGCCAGGCTGCCCGCGTCCGACCAAAGCTGACTAAAAAGAACGCCGGAGCGGCTGCCGTAGGAAACACCATCCACAAAAACCGCGTCCGAAGCGAGCAGCGACTGAAATTCCAGTGTGACCGATTTGCCAGAGGCCGTCTCTGGCAGTGGAATGACATGGACCAGGCTGCCAAAGGATATGTCTTTTGGAAAGGCGTAGATCACCTCACCGTCAACGGATACGGTCAGAGACTGAAAAGCTGTGGAAACCCTGAGAACACAGTCTGGAGGAAGCGTATCCGGCAGGGTGCGCGTCAGAGCGATATGACCGCTCGAGAAAGAGCTGGGAAGGGAGATAGCGTTCTGGGGCGCGCCGTCCGAGTTCAGGGTCCAGCCCTCATTGAGCCGCGCAGCCTCTCCGGTGTCAAAGGAGATATCCCCATTGGGGAGCAGGCAGGATAAAAGAAGCAGGATAGCGCCGCCGGAGACCAGCAGGACTAAAAACAGGGCGGGAATAAAACGAAACTGGTTCTCCTTTATCTTCACAACAGTATGCTCCTTTATCCGTATAGTGATTCTATTGTAGCATACTTTAAGGAAAATAAAACAGAAAATGCGTTCATTAAGCTTAAGAAATAAAAAAGGAGGTGGGGTGCGTTCTGCACCCCACCTTCTGGTTAAATCAGCTTTCGGGCCTCCGGCAGCGGCAGGGGCAGCTTACGGACACGTTTTTGAAACCGGCGGCACAAAGCGACCAGAGCTGCCATCAACAGCGGCGAGAGGATCGTAAAGCCGCCGAGGGTAATAAAACCCTCCAGAGACAGCGGGCTGAGATGGAACAGAGGGCCAAACAGAAAGGCTGCGCCGAAAAATCCAAGGCCCATGGCGGCAATGAGACCGGCCCGCGGCAGATTCAGAGGCTGACAGAGCACAAACAGCACCAGAAGCCCGGCAATGCCTGCAAGCAGCGTACAGATGGTGGAAAGCTGCTCCAGAGGCAGCCCGAGGGATGTCCCGACAACCAAGACCGCCAGAATATTAAAGGCGTTCAGCAGACCGCCGGGCAGCGCGCTCAGCAGCACATTTTTCAAAAAGTGGCCGCGCACCTGACTGTAGGAAGGCTCAAAGGTCAGGGCAAAGGATGGAATGCCAATCATCAGTCCGCTGATGAGGGTGATGTGTATGGGCAGGAAGGGATAGGGGATGGCGGCAAACAGCAGAACCACGGACAGAATAAAGGAAAAAATATTCTTGACCAGAAACAGCGCCGCAGACCGTTCAATATTGTTGATGACCCGCCGCCCCTCTTTTACAATCTGGGGCATCGCGGAAAAATCCGAATCCAGCAGTACCATCTGAGAGGCATGCTGGGCCGCTTCGCTGCCAGCGGCCATGGCGATGCTGCAATCCGCCTCTTTGAGGGCCAGCACATCGTTGACCCCGTCCCCGATCATGGCGACTGTGTGGCCGTTGGCCTTCAGCCCGCGGATCAGCCGGCGTTTCTGCTCAGGCGTTACCCGCCCAAAAACGTTGTGGCTTTCGGCTTCAGCCGAGAGGTCCGTGCCTTCGGGCAGCACACTGGCATCCAGGTAGGCGCCGGCGCCATTGATCCCAGCCCGCCCGGCAATTTCCGACACGGCCTCAGCATTGTCGCCGGAGATTACCTTGATGGTAACACCCTGCTCCTTAAAGTAAGCCAGTGTCTCGTGGACATCCTTCCGGAGCTTGTCCGAGAGAATGATAAATCCCAGAGGCGTTAAGGTCTCTGTCTCCGGCGCATCGTCGGCCGAAACGGTTCCGCGGGCAAACAGCAGCACCCGCTGTCCTGAGGTCAGATAAGGCTTCAGCAGAGAGTCGAACCGTGGGGCGGCTGCTCCCAGAAGCCTTTCCGGCGCGCCCAGAAAGCAGGCGTCGCCATCCTCATAGACGATCGCGTTCCATTTGCGTTCAGAGGAAAAGGGGATTTCCCGCCGGACAGGGGGCGCTTTATCCGCTGGGCCAAAATATCGGGCAAGGGCTGTGGCCGTAGCGTTTTCCGACGTGCTGGCGCTCAGAAAAACGGCCAGCTCCTGACCAAAGGCAGCCCTGGAGCAATTTGCCAGCGGAAGGACTTTGGCCACCTCCATCACGCCCTCGGTCAGGGTGCCGGTTTTATCCAGACACAGCGTGTCGACCCGGGCCAGGTTCTCGATGCAGGACAGCTCGTGGACCAGTGTTCTGCGGCGGGCCAGGTTCATCACGCTCACTGCCAGGGCAATGTTGACCAGCAGGTACAGCCCCTCCGGGATCATGCCCACCATGGCTGCCACCGTGGAGCTGACTGCATAAGGGACGCCTGTGTTTAAGAGCGCGCTCTGTTTAAAAAACATGATGAGCCCGAGTGGAATAATGCCAATGCCGATAAATTTCAGCAGGCGGTCCAGGTCGCGCATCATCTCTGAACGGTGCTTTTTGCGGCGCTTGGCCTCCCGGGTGATGCTGGCAGCGTAAGCGTCATCGCCTACCCGGTCCAGTCTCGCTGAGCAGCGGCCTGATACGACAAAACTGCCAGACAGCAGGGTATCGCCGGGACGCTTGACGATGATGTCCGACTCGCCGGTGAGCAGGGATTCGTTGACCTCTGCTGTGCCCTCGCATAAAATGGCGTCCGCGCAGATCGAGCTGCCTGGTCCAAAGTGTACGATATCGTCTAAAACCAGCTCAGACGGCGGCAGAGACAGCACCCTGCCGTCCCGTACCACGCGGGTATTCTGTTCAGAGAGCAGCGTGATTTTATCCAGCGTGCGCTTTACCTTTAGTTCCTGGACAATGCCGATGAGAACATTGACTACAACAATGCCAATAAACAACATATCGGTATAGGCTTTGACCAGAAAAAGACAGAACGCCAGCGCAAAGAACAGAAAATTGAAAAAGGTAAAGATGTTGTCAAAAATGATCTGCCCTTCCGTTTTTGAGAGCTGTTCCTTTGTCTGGTTGTGCCAGCCGGCTTTTTTCCGCTGAGCGGCCTCAGCACTGCTCAGTCCGGCAGAGGGCGGCGGTGTCAGGCGTGTGATGGGCGGGCGGTTGTGTGAGTGCTGCTTTTTCATCCTGCTTATGGATCCTTTCGTTTTCGTTAAAGCTATTGTATCAGCAAAATCTTACTGTCGACTCGTCAAAATTCTTACTTTTTTGTTAAGATTGCGGAAAACCGCTTAACAGAATAAAAATCTTAAAATCTATAATATTTTGAAAAAATATTTTTATAAAAAGATGCGTTAGCTAAATGAATTAAAGATCAAAATAAAGATAAAAGAAAAAAGTTTAAATACTAATTTAAAAAATAAACAAGAAAAAGGATGTATGAAAACAAAAAAATAAACGTTTTCTCTAATCTGATAAGAAAAATCCTGGTATTATCAGAAATGATAAAATGGATTTGTCTAAAAAATCGTAAAAAATACAATGAAACGGCCGGATAAAGCCATAAAAACATAAGATTTCCGAAAAACGAAAAGTTGGCACAGGACTTGCATTAGTATAAAGGCATAAGCTAGCTAAGAAAAAATAAAAGAACGAGGAGAAGGGTTATGTTAAAAGGAAACTTATTTGACACATTTTATTCAAAGGAAGATATCGAACTGATACACGAGAGCGTGCTGAGAGTATTCAACGAAGTCGGCGTAAAGTTTGAATACGAAGAAGCACTGGAACTGTTCAAGAAACACGGCGCCCGGGTTGAGGGAGACCTGGTATTCATTCCAGAGGAATTACTCAACAAAGCATTGAGCACCATCCCGGAATCATTTGAAATCGTGGGACCAGAAAGCAAGCTGGAAATCGGAATCGGCAAAGGCTTAGTGGTTGCGCCGACCAACGGCTGCCCGAACCTGGAAGACTGGGACGGCAACTACCGCCAGACCAACGCAGACGATCTGGAAAACTTCTACAAAATCATCAATACCAGCGATGTTTACGGCATCTCCAGTCAGGTAGCCGCCGATATCCCAGGCTTTGAGAACTGCCCGACCGAATCCGCCCTGGCCCAGATGGCCATGATGGCAAAATATTCCAGAAAGCCCATGTACAATATCTTAGGGATCACCCCGCACAACTACAAACGCGGCAACGCCCGAGAAGGCGCGCGGGAATGCGTCCAGCTGATCAAGAAATACATGGATAACTTCGACGATTACGTCTGCTACTCCGGCATGTGCGTGCTGCCGCCGCTGACCGTCGGGACCGACGCGCTGGAACACTACTTCGCCTTTGCCGAAGAAAAACAGCCGATCACCATCACCACCTGCTCCATGACCAATATGACCGCACCGCCGTCACTGATGGGCTCCATCGTCGCCGACTTTGCCAACATGCTGGCCGTGGCCGTGATGATCCAGCTGATCGAACCCGGCTTACCGGTGATCTTAAGCCCATTCTCATCCGTATCCGATATGCGTGAAGTCCGGCTGATGACCGGCGCACCCGAATTCCTGATGATCATGTCCGGCCACATCGCCATGGGCGATTACTACCGCATCCCCGTCCGCTGCTCCGGCGCCCTGGCCGACGGCTTCACCTACGACTACCAGGCCGGCGTAGAAAGCACCCTGGGCGCCCTGGCCGTGGCCCTGTCCAATGCCTGCATCCTGCCCCATGCCTCCGGCGACCTGTCCAACTTCAACCTGCTCAGCTTCCCGAAATTCATGATGGACGAAGAAATGCTGCGCTACATGAAACGGCTCCACGACGGCGTGGCCATCTCCGAAAAGAAAGCCAACGTCGAGCTGATCAAAAAAGTAGGCCCACGCGGCGTATACCTGAAGGGCAGAACCCCCAAAGACTACCGCGAAGAAACCTACCTCACCAGCCCCGTATTCAACCGCGGCACCTGCAACGAAGAAGGCCGTGCAGCAACCCCGCCGATCGAAGAACGCGCTTACAAAGTCTACAAAGAAAGAATCGACAGCTTCGAATTACCGGATATGACAAAAGCCCAGAAAGACCTGCTGAACGAACACCTTCCAGAAAAATTCAAGATCAAATAAAAAGTATCTTTCCGAATTGGCGGAGCAGGAGCCCCGCCAATTCATTTCTTACCAGGATTTTTCATTGTTAATCTTTGACCATAAACGGTCTGGACAAAAGAGACAGACCGTTTAAAATGATTTTTTACATATAAAGGGGGAAGATACGGCCTGAAAGCCGTATCAAAGAAGAATGAAAACAAATAAGAAAGAGGTCAACTACACGCAGCTGTCCAAATTCAGGCGCGCGCTGCTCATCTTTCTGTCCGGCGCGGGCAGCGGTATTATCTATGTTCCAGTATATTTAAAAAATGTTTTTTATGAACCCCTGCTCATGGGACTCAATATCACCAATGCCCAGCTCGGGTTTTTATCCGGGATGTACGGCATTATGGCCACCATTCTCTATATTCCATGTGGGATTGTGGCAGACAAGGTGCGGCTTAAGACACTGGCAGCCGGTGGGTTTATCAGTACCGCCGCCGTGGTGTACTGGTACGCGTCCCTGCCCTCCTACCCAGTTCTGGTCTTGATTTTCGCCGTTATGGCAGTGACAACCATTCTCATTTTCTGGGGCTGCCGTTACAAGCTGTTGCGCTTTGCCGCCGCAGAGGAAGACTACCCCGCCGTTGTGGGCGTCAGCTACGCACTGTATGGCCTCGGCGGACTGGCCATCAACGCCGTTACCCTGGCCGTATTTAACGCGATGCCCGATTACCGCGTGGGCGTCAGCGTTTCACTGATTTTCCTGGCAAGTGTCATCCTGGTGCTTGGGATCATCTCCTTATTCGCGATACCAAAGTTTGAAGGTGAAGTGAACCCAGACCCAGATAAGAAGTTTAATATCAACGAATTTATTGAAGCACTCAAGCATCCAGGGGTCTGGCTGGCCAGCGGCACCCTGTTCTTTGTCATGATTGTCTACATGGGCATGAACTACACCACCCCATATCTCACCGACGCGTTCCTGGCGCCGTTGACACTGGTCAGCATCATCGGGATGATCCGTTACTATGGGATCGCCATCATCTCCGCGCCGCTGCTGGGCGGGATCGCCAAAAAAGTCAACTCACCCTCCAAGACCATTCTGGTGGTCATGGCCGCCTGCGCAATCTGCTGCTTCGCCTATATTTTACTGCCGCAGACGGCAGGCTTCCTGATGGCCGCCATTGTCATCACCCTGGTATTGGGCTTCCTGGCCAACGGCGCTTACGGCGTGGCCTCCTCTGTTTTAACCGAAACCCATGTGCCAGCCCATATCTTTGGCGCGGCCTCCGGGCTTTTGTCCGTCATCGGTTTTCTGCCAGAAAGCTTTATGCATCAGCTGTTTGGCAGCTTCATTGACAAGTACGCGGTTCAGGGCTACACCTATATTTTCATTTGCCTGACCGTCAGCGCGGTGATCGCCATCGGCGGCTGCATCGCCACTCAGATTTATATGAAGAAAAAATATCCTAAGGACGATGTGTCGGCGGTAGAAGAATAAATCGATAATAAGATGACATTAAAAAAGGAGGTGGGGTGCGTTTCGCACCCCACCTTATGAAAGAGAGGGGAAGCTTATGGAAGGTCAGGGTAAAAAAAATATCGATAAAACAATGATTGGGGTTGTGCTTGCGTTTATCGTGATTGTTTGCGCCTGCCTGTTTATCAGTCCGGATTGGAGTAAATGGATCATCAACAGTGTCAACAGCTTTATTGCGACCAATCTTGGCTTTGTATATGTATGGATTGTGTTTATATCCATTATTCTGTGTATTGTTCTGGGAACCAGCAAGTTTAAAAATATTAAGCTGGGCGAAGGTGAAAAGGAATACAGTGAGTTCTCGTGGGCATCGATGATGTTCTGTGCCTCTATGGCGGCTGGTTTCCTTTACTGGGGCAGTATCGAATGGGTTTTCCATTATATGGCGCCGCCCTACGGCGTGGACGCGCAGAGTGTGAAAGCAGCTGAATACGCTGCGACGCTGCCGCTTTTCCACTGGGGTATTTCCGCCTGGAGTGTCTATTTGATACCGGCCGTAGCCTTTGCGTTTGTGCATTTTAACCTGAAACAGGAAAAGTTTGATGTGGCCAACGTGTGCCGCGAAATTCTGGGGGACCGGGTTGACGGGCCGCTGGGGAAGGTCATCAATATTTTCTTTATCTTTGGCCTTTTGGGCGGTGTCGGCACTGCGCTCGGCATTGGCTCGCCTCTGGTTTCTGCCTGCCTCAACAAGCTTTTTGGCATTGAGGACACCCCGGTTCTGCGGTTTGGGGTTATGGTTCTGGTTACCTGCATTTTTACCATCAGTGCTTACAAGGGCATTAAGCGCGGGATTAAAATCCTCAGTGACATCAATATTTTTCTCATGCTGGCGGCTGTGGTCATTCTCTTTGTTTTAGGGAACACGACCTTTATTATCAAAATGCAGACCACGTCCCTGGGCATCATGCTTCAGGAATTTATTCATATGAGCACCTATATGGACCCGGTGAACAACAGCGGTCATCCTGAGACCTGGATTGTTTTCTACTGGGCCTGGTGGATGTCCTATTCCATCTTTATGGGCCTGTTCATCGCTAAAATTTCAAAGGGGAGAACCATCAAGCAGGTAATCTTCGGGGGTCTTGGCTATGGCTTCCTGGGTTCCTTTGTATTCTTTTCCATTTTTGGCAATTATTTTATGGACCAGCAGCTCAGCGGCGCCTACGATGTGGTTAAGGGCGTGACGGAAATGGGCGGTCCGGCCACCGTGGTTGATGTTTACAGCAAGCTCCCCATCGGTACAGTGTTTGTCGTCGCGATTTTAATCACCTCCATTATTTCGATGGCCACCAATTTTGACTCGGCCGCTTATACGCTGGCCATGGTTTCCTCTAAAAAGATCCAGCTTGGTGAACGCCCGAGTAAACGGCTGACCATTTTCTGGGCTTTCTGCATGGCCGCGATTCCAATGGTGCTGATGGTATTCGGCGGATCGCTGGCAGAGCTGCAGACCCTGTCGATTATCATGGCGCTGCCAACCTGTCTGGTGTATGCCATTATTATCATCAGCTGTTTCAAAATGCTTAAAAAATATTATGAAGAAAACAACAAGTTGTAGAGATTAGAAAGCTTTAGACCAAAATACCTCATAAAACCAAGCTGTACGGGGCTTTTGGCAAGGGATATCTGATTCCTGTAATATAGTAAGGAGAGGCTGAGAATACGGTTAAAATGGCTATGCGGCGCCTGCCAGGCGCCGCATATTTGCTTTTCCAACGCTTAAGAGCCGCTTAAATTCAGCGAATTCACACGAGATGTTCATAAAACCATCACAATGGGGTATTATAATCACTGTAAAGTTAAAGATACAGCGGACAATCCCCTGCCGCATTGTGGTGGGTTAACATATACTTTTTCATTTCTTTTCCTTATTTTTACAAAGCAAAAGCTGCCGTCCATGGGATAATGGCCATGGACGGCAGCTTTTGTCCGTTTCAGATAAAAAACATAAAGTGATTGTTTCCCTTGTACCGGCCGGCTTCGGCAACCAGCTCATCCAATGTTATCTTTTCAAGATGCTCCTGCACTGCCCGGTCCAGCGGGTTAAACACACATTTTTGCATGGCGTGCTCAATGGCAGGTGAAGCCTCCTCTACACTGGTTTCAGTGCTTTCGAAAAGAATCTGCTCCAGCGCGGTCAGAATTTCGTAGGCGTTGATCTGGTCCGGCTCCCTTGTCAGCCGGTAGCCGCCCTGGGCGCCCTTGACGGAGTTGACCAGCCCGGCGCGCTTTAACAGAGAAAAAACCTGTTCAAGATATATCTTAGAGAGCCCCAGCTTTTCCGCAATCACGATGACCGGAACATAGTCCCCCTCAAAATCTCCCTGAGCAATGGCGATCATGGCAGCAAGGCCATAGCGTCCCTTTGCGGATATACGCATTGCGATACCTCCAATTCATAGTAAGTAAATATGTTTAATTCGATTATATCCCGAAATAGCGGACGCGTCAAGTTAATCGCTTAAATTATGGTTAAACATTTCAGATTAATGTGTTAGAATAAAACCAGTATGAGAAAATGAGGGAAGTATGAAAGCATTAAGAAAAGATACCGCGCGGGAAATACGGAAGTCCCTGAGCCGCTTTTTGTCCATCGTGGCAATCATTGCTCTGGGAATCTGTTTTTTTGGGGGCGTTAAGAGCACCAGCCCCAGCATGAAATATACGGCCAACCAGTATTTTGAGGAGCAGAAGCTGGCAGATATCCATTTGGTATCGACCTATGGCTTTACCGACGATGATGTGGCGGCCCTGAAAAAAGTGGAGGGCGTGGCAGAGGTCATGCCGACCTACTCAACGGATGTGATTGTGGAAAACGGCGAAAAGCGCCCGGTCTTCAAGGTGCTGGCTGTACCGGCCGAAGATGGCCTGAACCAGCCGCTGCTGCTGGAGGGCCGCATGCCGGAAAAGGATAACGAATGTGTGATCGAGATGCCGGACACCACTGGTCCTCACACGGGTCGGAACGCCTACAGCATCGGCAGCACCATCAAGGTATCGTCTGAGTCAGGTGATAAAAAGCTGGAGGACACCCTGTCCCAGAATGCGTACACCGTTGTGGGCTATATCCGCTCACCTCAGTATATCTCCATTGAACGCGGCGCCACCTCTGTGGGCAGCGGCGACATTTCCTTTTATATGATGGTGAAGCCCGGGGTTTTTAAGTCAGAGCGCTACACCGACGCCTATGTTTATTCGACTGCCAGCGCGGACGGGGTCTCAGCCTACAGCACTGAGTACAAGGACGCAGTCTCAGATTTGGAAAAACGTCTGGAGAGTGTGGGACACGAACGCCTTCAGGTCAACTATGACGATATCATGACCACTGGCACCCAGGAGCTCGACAAGGCCAGGCGGGAGCTTCTGGATGCCCAGACAACCTTCGACGACGAGATCACAAAGGCCGAGCAGCAGCTGCGGGAGGCCGAACAGCAGATCGCGGATGGCGAGGCCGAGCTGGCCGAGGGCCGGAGAAGCTATGATGCAATGGTGAGCGCCACCACAAAGACCCTGAATGATAAGCAGGCTGAGCTGCAAAATGCCGAGGACCAGTGGAACGCCGGGCAGCAGCAGTATGCGGATGGACTGAGCCAGTATGAGCAGAATAAGGCAGCTTTTGACGCCGGAAAGCCCGACGCCGAAAACCAGATTGCAGAAAAAAAGGCTGAGCTGGAAAAACTTGGCGGTGTGATTGACGGTCTCAAGAGCCAGATCGCCGTCATCGAAGCCATTCCGGAAGAAAAACGGACAGAGGAGCAGAAACAGGCGCTTATTCAGCTGAAGGCCCAGCTGCAAAACCTTCAGCCCGTTTATGACCAGGGGACAAAGACCCTGAACGCGGCGATACAGCAGCTAAAGGACGCTGAGAGCCAGCTGGCAGCGGCAAAAAACCAGTTGGATCAGTCAAAGGTTACACTGGACAGCGCGTCGGCTCAGATTGATCAGGGAAAGACCGCCATTGCCCAGGGCTGGCAGCAGCTTGAGCAGGGAAAAGCCCAGGCAGAGCAGCAGCTGGCAGAAGGGCAGCAAAAGCTGGACGACGCCAGAAAACAGCTGGCTGAGGGACAAGCTGAGCTGGAGGCCCAGCGCGCCGAGGGGCAGCAGAAGCTGGACGACGCCCGGCAGAAAATCGCGGACAGCGAAAAAGAACTGAAGGAAGTGGATTTCGGAAAATGGTATGTGTTTAACCGTGACGATAACCCAGGCTACAGCGGCTATGGCGAGGACGCCAACCGTATCGACAATGTGGCTGGCATTTTTCCGGTATTCTTTCTGCTGGTGGCCGCTCTGGTTGCCTTTACCACCATGACGCGTATGGTTGAGGAACAGCGTATGGAAATTGGCACACTGAAGGCGCTGGGCTACAGCCCAGCCAGTATCGCGTCCAAGTTTGTGATCTATGCGGTACTGGCAGCGCTGGTTGGCTGCGTCATCGGCGTGGTCAGTGGTATCAATACCCTCCCCAGGCTGATCGTGGGCGCTTACAGCCTGCTGTACCAGGTGCCAGAGCTGTCGCTTTCAGTGCCCTGGGGCGCCATCATCATCAGCTGTATCGTCACGCTTTTGTGTACTGTGGGGGCAGCGGTCCTCATCTGTTCTGTGGAGCTGAGGGAGGAGCCTTCCGAGCTGATGCGTCCAAAGGCGCCGAAAATCGGCAAACGTATCTTTCTGGAAAAAATCCCGTTTATCTGGAAGCGCATGGGCTTTATCTCCAAGGTGACCGCGCGGAATATTCTGCGCTACAAGGCCCGCTTCTTCATGACCGTTATCGGTATATCCGGCTGCACAGCCCTGATTCTGGCGGGCTTCGGCCTGCAGGACTCTATCTTCTCTATCATTCCGAAGCAATTTGAGGAGATATCGGTTTACGATGGTATGATGGCTTTTAAAAATGAGGATACCCTGGAGGCAAAGGCACCTCTGGAATCCGAACTAAGGGCAGATCCTCAGGTTGAGGATGCCATGCTGGCCAAACAGCTGAAAATGAGCGTCGCGCTGGACACTGGCGGCCATTCCAAAGACGCTTACCTCTATGTGCCTGAAACACCCGGTGACATGAACCGTTTCATTGATCTGCGCCACCGGAAAGCGCCGGATCAAAAACTGACTCTGGACGACAGCGGCGCCATCATCACCGAAAAGCTCGCGAACGATCTCGGCATTAAGGTGGGCGACACCATCCGCCTGTATTCAGACGATAAGGAATTTAAGATTAAGGTCGCGGATATTACAGAAAATTATATTGAGAACTATGTGTACGTATCGCCAAAGGCCTATGAAGCAGCTTCGGGCGAGGCGGTCAAATATAATATTGCCTATTTTAACCTGAAGGACACCGGCACAGACGCCGAAAACGCCTTTGGGGAAAAATGGCTGGATAACAGCGACGTGGTGTCTGTGAGCTTTACAGGCAGCATTGTCAAATCCTCCACAGACAGCCTGAGCAGCCTGAACATGGTGGTGCTGGTCATGCTGGCAGCCGCCGGGGCTCTGGCCTTTGTGGTGCTTTATAACCTGACCAACATCAATGTGTCGGAACGGGTGCGTGAGATCGCCACGATCCGCGTTCTGGGCTTCTATGACCGGGAGACAAACAACTATATTTTCAGGGAAAACATTATCCTCTCCTTTATCGGGATGCTCATCGGTTTGGGACTGGGGGTTATCCTGAACAACTTTATCATCACCACTGTCGAGACAGACATCGTCATGTTCGGCCGGGGAATCGACCCCAGCAGCTATGTCTTTGCCTGCATATTCACCATGGCCTTTACGCTGATTGTCAATCTCTTCATGGCGCCGGTGATCAAAAGAGTGGATATGGTTGAGTCGCTCAAGAGTATTGAGTAGCGAACAGAAAGGAGACATCGCAGGTGAAAGCAGATTTGTCGGCATTATCATTGGAGGAGCTGTGGGCATTGTTTCCCATCATTTTAAAAGAGCATAATCCAGATTATAAAGTGTGGTATGAAGAAGAAAAGCAGCGGATTATCAGCAAGGTAAAACCAGAGAACCTTATCCGCATCAGCCACATTGGCAGCACAGCCGTAAAGGGTCTGACCGCAAAACCAATCGTCGATATTTTGCTGGAAATTGATGGCGACTGCGGTGTCTCCGCGATCATAAAGGTCCTGAAGACGCTGGGCTGGAGGCTGATGTCGCAGGAGGATGACCCGGTAAAGCTGTCGTTTAATAAAGGATACACGCCAGAAGGCTTCGCCGACAGGGTTTATCATCTTCACGTGAGATATTTTGGAAATTGGTCTGAGCTGTATTTCAGAGACTTTCTGATCGCACATCCCGATGTGGCAGGGGAATACGAACGCCTGAAGCTAAAGCTCTGGAAGCAGTACGAACACGACCGGGACGGATACACAGAAGCAAAAACGGATTTTGTCAGGCGGTATTCGGATATGGCGAAAGTAGAATTTAACAACAGATATTTGCCAGAATTATAAGCGGGGTCCGCCCTTGCCAAATTTTAGCTTACGCGCCAAAAGGGGTGGGGTACGTTTCACGACATCGCCTTTTATTCCGGTGTTTATGGTATTGAAGTTAAAGGAAATCGGTTCATTGGAGATTTTTTGTTAAGAAGACGTGCGAAAGTGCAAAAATACCGGGTGGATTATTTCTCTGTTTCATCCTATACTTGGTTTATCAAAGGTAAGGAGGAAAATAAAATGAGTTTAGGAAACCGTTTATTTCATGCGCGGAAAAAATGCGGGCTGTCACAGGAAGATGTGGCCGAAAAATTGGGTGTGAGCAGGCAGACAATTTCAAAATGGGAAACCGATGAGACACTTCCAGATATACGGCAGTCAAAGAGGATGGCATTGTTGTACAAGATGTCTCTGGACGACCTTATCGACTTTGATGTTGATGTCAAGGAGATACAGGAGATCATCGAAAAGACCGATGAAAGGACAGAAGAAAAAATAGACTGGACAGAGGCCTGGGGAAAGAAATATCCTATTTTAATACGCTACCAGAACCAGGTCGATATTCAGAAATATGCGACACAGCTGGAATTAATACTGGATGCCCTTAAAGCTGAATACGAATATAATGATTTAGATACCTTTCTTGTTTTAAAGGATATTCTGGCTAAGCTGTGGGGCAGCAGGAAAAAGTAAAGGATGGACGCTGCGTTGGATGGACTGGAACAGTGGCGTTTGATATGAGTGAAGATAAACTGGAAGTTTAGTATTATATTTTGAGATCAAAGGAGAAAACCAATGAAGCTGGACGAAGCAATAAACTTATGCAGGGGTACCGGATTATCGGGATGGGAAATGGTTGGATATGTGAACCGTTTGGTCAATGAAAATATGGAATATTCTGTTGATATACCCTTTACAATGCATAGAAAGGCGTTTCAGATTGGAAAGGGATATTGTGTGCAGCAGGCGTTCTGCGTCCGTGATATATTAAAAACGCTGGGGTATAGGGTTCAGCTGGTTTATTGCCGTAAGGCCATATTTAAGGATACGGGAACTACCTCGGGCCATACCTGGTGCAGGGTTTCCATTGACAAAAAAGAGCAAAATGTGTGCTCATGCCATTCTGATAATTATCCCGGAAAGGTTAACTTTATTCCAGTCTCAAAGGTTAGAAAATATGCCGGGCCGATTGTAATAGGCGGATACTTGGGCTCAATTCCCGTTTGCTTCAAGAGGATGGTTGCTGGCAGTCGGTAAAGCCGACGTTTTAAGTTTCGTAGATGAAAAGCTTTAAAATGGATCTATCGTGTCATCCATTTTATTATGGTTTGCTCTGGCGCATTTTCACACAAAGAACTTCCTGTTTATAGCCCCAAAAGAGACAGCATGCATTCTGCATCCTGCCTCTTTTTCAGTTTAATACTGCCTGTAGTAAAGCCAGAAAGCCAGGAAAATCACGAGGATGACGATCAGGATAGCCCCGAGGGTAAAGAATAGCGCCGGGTTGAAAAAGGAGCAGACAATACCGCCGAAGCCCAGAAGCGCAAGGGTCAGATAGAGGGTGCTGCGGCAGGTTCTCAGCTGAATGGACTGGTTGCGTTCATCTTTTTCGGCGATTTCGAGGGCTGCAAGCTGCTCGGGGGCCCTGAGGGCCCGGGCATACCGCAGGATTCGGAAAATACAGACCGCCTCAATGCCTGCGAACAGGCCAATGCTTTTTGAAAGGATAGAGAGGTCGGGCGGCCCCCCAGACGAAAGGCTATACAGGATACCGGCAATAGCGGCCAGAGCGCCGAAGACAGCGATGAGCACACTGAGCTTTAAGCGGCGGACGATGGTTTTTCTAAAGGGATTCATGGCTTTTTTCTTCCTCCTCAATTTCTGAGAAATCAAAGACCTCCTCAATGGTCAGGCTAAAATATTTTGAGATTTTGTAAGCAAGAACCAGCGAGGCCGTGTATTTTTCATTCTCGATGGAGGTGATGGTCAGCCGGGTGACCTGGACGGCCCTTGCCAGCTGTGCCTGGGAAATATGCCTTTGTTTTCTCAATTCGCGGATACGTGTTTTCATTCCGAAGCTCCTGCTTTTTTTCTAATCATAATATAAAAACAGGAAAACGACAAGTATCAACGCAAAATAGTATAGCACACTATACAATTATTGTATAGTGTGCTATACTATTTTCGGAAAGAGAGGGATGAGAATGGCATTTATTGAGATGAAACAGGTGAGCAAAAGCTTTGGAAGCGTGCAGGCTTTAAATCGGCTGGACCTGGACATTGAGCAGGGATCAATCTGCGCACTTCTGGGCCATAACGGCGCGGGAAAAACCACAACGCTCCGGCTGATTTTGGGGCTGCTGTCGCCGGACAGCGGGGAGGTCGCGGTCAGCGGGCTGAATCCGGAGACAGACGGAGATGAGGTCCGCCGGCTTTGCGGTGTACTGTCGGAAGATACGGGTCTGTATGAGCCTCTGAGTGTTTATGACAACCTGAGCTATTTTGCAAGGCTTTACGGCATGAAGCGCCGGGACTACGACGCGCGGATTGACACATTGCTCGCGCGTTTTAATATTTTGGATAAGAAAAACCTGGCGGTCAAGGGCTTCTCCACTGGGATGAAGAAAAAAGTGGCGCTGGTCCGCGCTTTACTCCACCGCCCGCGGCTGCTGCTTCTGGACGAGCCCACAAACGGGCTGGACCCGGTGAGCATTGAGCGTCTGCGCTCTATGCTTAAGGAGCTGGCTGAGGAAAATGGCGCCACCATTGTCCTGACCACCCACAACCTGAGTGAGGTGGAGCGGATAGCAGACCAGATTGCCATTCTGCGCCAGGGCAGAAACATCTTTACCAACACCCTGGACACCCTGCGGCGTGAAACCGGTGGCGGCAGCTTTGATCTGGAGCGGCTGTATATGAAAATTGAAGGGCAGGCGGACGAAGATGGACGGGATTAGAGCAGTCTGTGCCCAGCAGTGGCGTCTGGTCCTTAAGGACAGCGGCACGCTGGTATTCTATGCCTGCGGAGCCTTCGCTATCGGTGGTCTGCTGCCGCTGTGGCAGTCCGCTGGCCCATTTGTGCTGAACGCTATGGTGCTGTACCCACTGTTTCTGCTTAAGCAATGGGCTTCGGAGTCTTTTGCGGCCGAAAAGGAAACGCGGACTCTTGAGAGCCTTCTGTCCGCGAGTGTGGGGAAGAAACAGCTGATGTTGGGAAAGGGCGCCTTCTGTCTCGGCGCCTCGGGCGCCAGCTTTTGTTTAAGTCTGGCGCCGCTGCTCATTTTAAAGGCTGCTGTGGGCGCCCTGCCCGGCGTCACTGGAATGATGCTGTCTGCTGTGGCTGGACTTTTTATCTTGAGCGCAGTGTGCCTGACACTGACGGGGCTGTATGCTTCGGCAGTCTCCTCCGATGTCCAGGAGGCCGGCAGCCGCGGCCTGCGTTTTTTTATCCCTGTTGTTTTTTGCCTGGCCGTGCTGCTGACACTGGTGTACCAGAGCCAGACTGAGGCGGCAGTGTTCCTGAGCGCGGTGTTTCTGCTGTTCATGGTTCTGATCTCTGGCTGTATGCTTTGGCGGCTGAAGCAGCTGAATCGGGGCGATATTCTGGCAGATAACAGCGGAAAGGCTCTGGCAGGGGATGGATACCGGCGGGATACCCGCAGCCAGAGCCTGATGGTTTTGGGGCATGAATGGCGTTATTTTAAAGCGCTGGGGCGTTTCAAGTTCAGCCTTTTAATTTTTACGCTGGCGCCGGCCGTTTTTCTCGTCCTCTGGGACTACTTCTTTGGCGGAGTCAACGCCTATGCAGCTTTGGCGGTTTTAAGCCTGGGAACGGCCCGGATTACGGTGAACCTGACAGCCTACACCATCGGTGGTGAACGGGCTTACAAAACCCTTGAATCCCTTTTGTCCACGCCCATCGGCACAGGAGCGCTGTTTTTGGGGAAGGGACTGCTGGCCCTTCTGTTTTCACTGGTCGTCAGCGTTGTTTCGGCCCTGCTGGTGCTTGCCGCTTCTGCCCTTATCGGCAGGGAAACACTGTTTTCGCCGGACCAGTGGATACTTCTGGCCGCAGGAATGCTGTTTAGCCTTCTGATGACCTATGTCACCGGACTTGCAGCCATGCTGATGAAAAAGCCGCGGCAAGGGCTGTATGTGGCGTCGGCTTTGAGCTTTCTGGCTGCGGTACCGGCTTTGGCGGTCTGGCTGCTGCCAGGCAGCCCGCTGCTCTGGTCTTCAGGCAGCCTGCTTTTGCTGTTGGCTGTAGATCTGCTGCTGGCCGGGTTTGTCCACAGAAGAATAGGCCGGGAACAGCTCATGCGGTGTATTTAAAAAAGAGGTGGGGTGCAGAACGCACCCCACCTCTTTTGAGATATGAGCAGAAAAACAGCGCTGTCTGGCATGCGCTTTCAAAGGGTTCGTTACGGGTACACCCGCACGTAATTGTCCGGCAGGGCGTCGAAGAACATGATGCCCAGGCAGTCAACGCCTATATGGACGGTCAGAGCACTGCCGGCGCCGGCTTCGGGCGTCAGGAAGTGCTTAGTGCCAAATTCTTTGGTCATGTATTTTTTGACCTTTTCCTGGAGCTCGGGCGCAGTGCTGTTGATCATGCCCACGATCTGATCCTTATCGGCCATACGCTCGTCGATGGAGGCCATCATTTTCTTCAGGGCCTTTTTCTGGCCGCGGACCTTGTCGAAGGCCAGGATCTGCCCGTCCTTAAAATAAAGGATCGGGACGATTTTGAGCATCTCACCGATAAGGGCCACATTTTTGCTGATACGGCCGCCCTGGGCCAGCCAGCGGATATCGCCCACCATGAAGAAGATCTGAATATGCTCTGCCAGAAAGCGCATGCTCTCCACGATTTCCTCGTGAGGCTTATGCAGCTTGTCGAGCTTGAGGCCCTGGTGCAGGATCATCATCATGCCAGTGGTGGCGCATTTAGAGTCTACAATGCTGATTTTGCGCCCCGGGTATTTTTCCAGGAGCTCGGAGGCGATAAGGCAGGCAGTCTGGTAAGTTCCGGAGAGCCCGGAGGACAGAGCCAGATAGATGACGTCGTCGCCGTTTTTTAAGTGCTTTTCAAAGGTTTCCTGGTAGGCGAGGGCCTGAACCTGTGAGGTTTTTGGAAAGCTGGATGGATTGTTTTTAACAAAATTGATGACCATTTCGGGGGTAATATCAATACCGTCGTAATAGGTTTTATCATCAAGGGTGACCGGAATCGGCAGGGATTCAAACTCATAACGGCGCAGAATCTCTTCACTGATGTCACACATTGAATCCACAATAAACTTATTTCCCATGGTACCCCTCCTTTTTCAAATTTCTTCTACCATTTTAACATGGCAGGCCGCCTTTGACAATTGAGGGTTTTCAGGCTTAAAAGCATCTTAAATAAAAGGTTTCCTTGCGGCCGGCGGCTTATAATGGTAAAATGAACCGATGAGAAATTGTAATTTACAGAGGAGTCAACAACGTGGAATATTTAATTGATAAACTGGCACAGGAATTTAATATACGGCCAAAGCAGGTAGAGGAAACCGTGGCGCTCATCGACGCGGGCAACACCATTCCCTTTATCGCCCGTTACCGCAAGGAGGTCACCGGCAATCTGAGCGACGTTTTGCTGCGTGATCTGGACGCCCGCCTGACCTATCTCAGAAAGCTGCAGAAGCGCAAGGAAGAGATCGCGGGCAGCATTGAGGAGCAGGGCAAGCTGACGCCTGAGCTGAAAGCTGCCATCGACAAGGCAGCGACGCTGCAGGAGGCTGAGGATCTGTACCTGCCCTATAAGCAGAAGAAAAAAACCCGCGCTTCAGCGGCAAAGGAAAAGGGCCTGGAGCCTCTGGCCAATAAAATCTATTTGCAGCTTGACACAGAAGCGGCTCTGGCAGAGGACGCCAAAAACTACATTGACCCCGAAAAAGGCGTTGAAACCGCTGAGGAGGCCTTGCAGGGGGCCATGGATATCATCGCTGAAACCATCTCGGACAATGCGGATTACCGAAAGAAAATCCGCCGGATGGTAACGGAAAAGGGCGCGGTCAAGTCCACAGTCACCAAGGCCTTTGCGGATGAGAAGACAGAATTTGAAAATTATTATGATTATGGCGAGCCCGTTAAGAAAATCGCCAATCACCGGGTGCTGGCCCTGAACCGGGGCGAAAAGCGTAAGGTGCTGGCTGTGAAAATCGTGGACCCGGCAGAGGAAATCCTGGATTACCTGAAGAAATCCATCCTCCGCGACAAAGCCAGCAGCTATCTGGTGAGCGCCATTGAGGACAGCTATAAGCGTCTGATTTTCCCGTCCATCGAGCGCGAGATCCGTACTGAGCTCAAGGAAAAAGCTGAAGAATCTGCCATTAAGATGTTTGCGCTCAATCTGAAAAAGCTTCTGCTTCAGCCGCCCTTTAAGGATAAAACCACCATGGGCTTTGATCCGGCCTTCCGTACTGGGTGTAAAATCGCGGTTCTGGACCCTATGGGCAAGCTCCTGGATACAGCTACAGTCTATCCGACCGAGCCGAAAAATGAGGTGGCAAAATCCGAAAAGATTCTGCTGGGCATGATCGAAAAATACAAGGTGGACATCATCTCCATCGGCAACGGTACCGCCTCCCGTGAATCCGAGCAGTTTGTGGCTGAGATGCTTAAGAAAACCGACCGCCCGGTGCAGTACATTGTGGTCAACGAAGCTGGTGCGTCGGTGTACTCGGCCTCGGAGCTGGGCGCTGAGGAATACCCGGACATCAACGTTTCCCTGAGAGGGGCCATCTCCATTGCGGGCCGCCTGCAGGACCCTCTGTCCGATCTGGTAAAGATCGATCCCAAACATATCGGAGTGGGCCAGTACCAGCACGACGTCAATCAGAAAGAGCTTGAAAAGGTTCTGGACGATACGGTGGAGGACGCGGTCAACAATGTTGGTGTCAACATTAACCGGGCGTCTGTGTCCCTCCTAAAGCACGTGGCAGGGGTCAACAAAACCATTGCGAAAAATATCATTGACTATCGTGAGCAGAACGGTAAATTCGGGAGCCGTAAGGAGATCAAAAAGGTCAAGGGGCTGGGTGCAAAGGCCTTTGAACAGTGCGCGGGCTTCCTGCGGATCGACGATGGGGACAATATTCTGGACAACACCGGTGTCCATCCCGAATCCTATAAAGCGGTTCAGAACTTACTGAAAAGTATGGGGCTGACCACCGCTGACCTGGAGGCAGATAAGCTGGCCGAAACGGTCACCCGGCTCAACGCTCTGGACATAAAGGCGACAGCGGCGATGCTGGAAATTGGTGAGCCGACTCTGCGGGACATCATCAAGGAACTGAAAAAGCCGGGCCGCGACCCCCGCGACTCTGCGCCAAAGCCACACCTTAAATCCGATGTTCTGAGCATTGAGGACCTGAAGCCAGACATGGAGCTGGTGGGCACTGTGCGCAACGTCATCGACTTTGGCGCTTTCGTGGATATTGGGGTGCACCAGGACGGTCTGGTCCACATCTCCCAGATCAGCGACCGTTATATCTCCCATCCCACCGATGTTTTATCCGTTGGCGACGTGGTTACCGTCAAGGTGCTGTCTGTAGATGTGGAGCGCAAGCGGATCGGTCTGTCTATGCTCATTTAACAAATCCTTAAAAAACTTGCCGTATTCGCAGAAATGTGGTAAATTATATTAAACTAAAAATTAAACGCTGGGCGCTCCTGTCGCCGGACAGGGACGCCGCTCTAAAGCGCTGATTTCTTACACCGTAGGCCATGGGGTGTGAGGAATCAGCGCTTTTATTTTTCAGGAGGAGAATATGGAAAAAACAGAAATAATTACAGGCCGTCTGCCAAAAATCTTTGTGCACTATGTGTCACTCAATGTCCTCAGTATGATTGGGATGTCCTGCTATATTCTGGCAGATACAGTGTTTGTGGCAGGCGGCGTGGGCAACAGCGGCCTGGCGGCCCTGAATCTGGTGCTGCCGGCCTACAGCTTTATTAACGGCGCGGGCCTCATGCTTGGAATGGGCGGCGCGACCAGGTACGCGGTTCTGAGGGGAGAGGGACGGGATGCGGCGGCGGACAGGGTCTTTACCCAGGCGCTGGCGCTGGGAGCGGCCATAGGATGTGTGCTGACGCTGACTGGCTTTTTTTTCACACCTGCCCTTGCCAGACTGCTGGGGGCAGAGGGTGCGATCCTCCAGCTTTCAGTCCGCTACCTGAGGACGATCCTGCTTTTCTCATGCGCTTTTATGATCAATAATATTCTGGTCTGCTTTATCCGCAATGACGGAAGCCCCCAGCTCTCCATGGCAGCGATGCTGACAGGAAGCTTCAGCAATATTGTGCTGGATTATGTTTTCATCTTTCCTATGGGGATGGGGATGTTTGGAGCGGCTCTGGCAACAGGGCTGGCGCCAGTGCTCAGCATGCTGGTGCTGTCCCTGCATTTTATACGGCGGCAGAACCACTTTCGGCCAGTGGCGTGCAGGCCGAAAATAAGGACAGTGCAGGAGATTTTGGCAACAGGACTGCCGTCCTTTGTTACAGAGTTTTCCTCTGGGATCATTATCCTGCTGTTTAACTTTACGATCCTGCGCTTGTCCGGCACTGTCGGCGTGGCGGCCTATGGAGTGATCTCAAACATTGCGCTGATTGCGGTGGCGGTTTTTACCGGGATCGCCCAGGGCATACAGCCCATTATCAGTGTAAATTACGGCGCGGAAAAGACAGAGCGTGTATGGTGGGCCTACGGGGCGGCGATTCTGCTGGGGGTAATTTCAGGGCTGCTGTTCCTGGTGTTCGGGCTTCTGGCGGCAGAGGACATTGTGGGCATATTCAACCGGGAGGGAGATATGGAGATGACCCGGATTGCCTCAGCCGGTATTCACTTGTATTTTATGGCTTTTCTGTTTATGGGGGCCAATATTGTGACGACCTCATTCTTCGCCTCCATCAACCGTCCGGGACCGTCCTTTGCGGTTTCCATCCTCCGGGGCCTGGCCGCTGTGGTGGTCTTTTTGCTTGTTCTGCCGCCTGCTCTGGGTATGGACGGTGTGTGGCTGACCATTCCGGCCGCAGAGCTGACCACGCTTTTTATTTCAGGGATCCTTTTATACCGCGCAAGGCTAGAAAATAAAAAAATTCATTGACAAAGCATTAAATTTCTTATAAAATATTACATTTATGTTTTATTTATGGTATAATGAAAGCAGCAATTATGATTGAGGTGTATATAATGTACGAAATCGGCGATAAAATTGTATATCCAATGCATGGTGCAGGTGTGGTCAAAGACATCGAGGAAAAAGAAATTTTTGATACCACCCAGATGTACTATTTAATGGAAATTGTATCTGAGGGAATGGAAATCCTGATTCCTGTAGACAAAGCGGACGAGGTTGGTGTACGTGATATAGTAACATCCGATGTCATTGAAAAAATGCTCGACAGCCTTGAGGGGCCGAGCGACCAGATGAACGGCAACTGGAGCAAGCGGTACCAGGATAATATGGATATCCTGAAAAGCGGCGATATTTTTGACGTTGCCAAGGTCGTGAAAAACCTGACGCTGCTGGACCGGAAAAAGGGACTTTCAACCGGAGAGAAAAAAATGCTGACCTCCGCCAGAAACTTTCTCATCAGTGAGATGGTGTTGGTACAGGGCAGGAGCAAAGAAGAATCGCTTCAGGTTATAGAAGAAAAAATTTAGCGCGATCTGGACGCGTAAGGCGATGATTTAGAAAAGAGTTGTCATTTATGACAGCTCTTTCTTTGTATGATGCTTTTGGTTTAACAGATTTTTAAGGCTAATCGTGATATAATAAAAATATTATGAATGGAAAGGAGGTGAACATGAAATGCTGCAAAAATTTTTAAGAGTATGTTTTTCGATTTTGGGCGTTCTGCTGGGGAGTGCTCTGGCACAGATGGTGATCATCAATGAGTGGATTCAGGCGACTCTGCGCATCCAATTTACACCGGAAATCGAGCTGGGAACTTATATTGTTATTATGGTTTTATGTGGACTTATCTTTTTTATTTTCTTCCCTCTTATACTCAAGGGGGTTAAAAATCTTACCAAAATGGTGGAAGCCAGTATGGAAGATGTCCGGCTCGTCGACATTGCTCTGGGCGTCGGAGGTTTGGTGATCGGCCTGATCATCGCAATGCTGATCAGCTTTGCTTTTTATCAGATCCCGTTTCCGTGGGTCAGCAGCCTTCTGACTGCAGTGATCTATATCGTCCTGGGTTACCTGGGCTTTACGCTGCCAGTTAAGAAAAGAGACGATATTGTGGCTGCGATTCAGTCAGGAAAAAAGGACCGGGACAGCGCTGCCTCAACCCGGAAGATCTCAAAGAAAAAGAACAATGCTGCGGCCAAGGTGCTGGACACCAGCGTGGTTATCGATGGCCGTATCTACGATATCTGCAAGGTCGGGTTTATGGAGGGGCCGCTTATCGTCCCGGTCTTTGTGCTCAATGAGCTCCAGCTTATCGCGGATTCCTCGGATGATCTCAAGCGTAACCGCGGACGGAGAGGCCTGGATATCATCAACAAGATGCAGAATGATCTGGACGTACCGGTACAGATATCTGAGGAGGATTACGACGATATTCAGGAGGTTGACGCCAAGCTGGTGCGGATGGCCAAGGAAACCAAATGTAAAATCCTGACCAATGATTACAATCTGAACAAGGTAGCAACGGTTCAGGGCGCCGAGGTTTTAAATATCAACGAGCTGGCCAACGCCGTGAAGCCGGTGGTGCTGCCCGGTGAGGAGATGAAGGTGCTGCTGGTAAAAGCCGGCAAGGAATCCGGTCAGGCGGTTGCCTACCTGGACGACGGCACCATGATCGTTGTGGAAAACGGCAGGAAGTATATCGGTGACAACATTACCGTGATCGTCACCAGTATCCTGCAGACCGCCGCGGGACGGATGATCTTTGCGAAGCCGAGAAAATGATGAAACAGAAGCGGGTTTGCCCGGTGCTTTCAGCAAACGAAAGCATCGGGCTTACATAACAGACCTTACAAATGGAAAATGGAAAATTCAGGGACCAATCCGCTGTCGGCAGATTGGATTGCGGCCGCAGGCCGCTGTTTTAATCGCTTTTACGTAAGTAAAAGGGCACTTTCATTTTCCATTCTCAATTTTCAATTTATTAAGACGGAGATGAAACATGCAGATACCAGAGGCCTTTAAAGAAAAAATGCGGGGACTTTTGAGCGATGAGGATTATGAAAAGCTCATGACTTCTTATGATGGGACAGTGAACAAGGGCATCCGGACCAATACGCTGAAGTGCACCCCGGAGGAGATGGCCCAGAAGACGCCCTTTGAGCTGGAGCCTGTGGACTGGTGCCCGACAGGATACTACATTGACAGTGATATTCGTCCGGGCAAAAATCCAGCTTACTACGCGGGGCTGTACTATGTGCAGGAGCCCACAGCCATGACCTCAGCCGAGGCCCTCGCTCCGGAGCCGGGGGACTGGGTGCTGGACCTCTGTGCCGCGCCTGGCGGAAAATCGACCCAGCTGGCCTGTAAGCTTGAGGGCCAGGGGCTGCTGGTGGCCAATGAGCTGGTGAACAACCGGGCCGAGATCCTCGCCAGCAACGTGGAACGTATGGGCGTAGCCAACGCCCTTCTGTTTAATGAATTCCCAGAACGCCTGGCGGCGCGGTTTCACGAGCGTTTTGACAAAATTTTGGTGGACGCGCCCTGCTCCGGTGAGGGCATGTTCAGAAAGGACAACGGGGCGGCTGAGGAGTGGAACCCGGAACGGGTGGTGAACTGCGCGAAACGCCAGCTGAAGATTCTGGAGAGTGTGGACAAGCTGCTGAAGCCGGGAGGCATCGTAGTCTATTCGACCTGTACCTTCTCGCCCGAGGAAAACGAACAGGTCATTGAAGATTTCCTGGGAAATAACCGGTATGAGCTGATGGATATTGATCTCAGAGGGCTTGACGACCGGGGACGGCCGGAGTGGTCAGAAAAAGGGACGCCAGCGCTCACAAAGACCCTCCACGTCATGCCCTTCCATGTCCGGGGCGAGGGGCATTTTATCGCGAAGCTTCGCAAAACAGCGGCGTGTCCATTGGAGGAAGAGCCCCTTAAGCTCAAGGGAAAATCCCGGCTGAAGCCTGCTGGACGCAGAGACCTGGACGATTATGAGACCTTTGCCAAAGCGTATCTGAACCGGCGGTTTGGCAACCTGCATCTGCAGGGGGATCAGCTCTACAGCCTGCCAGAGGGCATCACACTGCGGGACATTGAGGGTTTGAAGGTACTGCGTCCGGGCATTCACCTGGGCGCCCTCAAGAAGAACCGTTTTGAGCCGTCCCACACCCTGGCCATGGTGCTGAGACCTGAGGACTTTAAAACCATCTACACTGTGAGAGATGAGGAGGAGGCCTACACCTATCTTAAAGGGGAACCCATCATCGGGACAGATCTCAAAGGCTGGGTGCTGGTCTGCTTTGATAAATGGCCCCTGGGCTTTGGAAAAGCCAGCCAGGGTATGATCAAAAACCACTTCCCCAAGGGGCTGCGCATTCGGAAAAAATAAAAGAGTTCTTAGAAAGGCATCCTCAAAAGCCTCAAAACTACAGATCCTTGGTGTTTTGAGCCTTTTGAGGATGCCTTTCTAGAATTAAATTTGTTTTTATAATCTTTAAAATAAATATGTAAACGGTTAAATATATAACAAGATATATATATTTAACAAGCTCCACTGCGCATTTTCATTTTTTATTATGATTGAAGAACCCATGCTCAAAAGACTCAAAACGCCATTTGCCGGTGGTTTTGAGTCTTTTGAGCATGGGGACAGAAAAAATAAAATTCGGAAGCAGCTTAAAGGCCCGCCTGTTTCCCACTGGCTTTTTCATGGTTGATCCTTCTCACAGCCAGCACGAACAGCACAAAGCCGATGACAAACAGAAAGGAGATAGAGATGATGCCATAGCGGGAGTGACCCGTGAGCTGAGTGACGACGCTGACGAGCAGGGTGCCGGTAAAGGCCGCGCCCTTGCCGAAAATGTCGTAAAAACCAAAGTACTCGGCAGATTTCTCCTTGGGGATGATCTTGGCAAAATAGGAGCGGGACAACGCCTGGATTCCCCCCTGAAAGATAGCGACACAGACCGCCAGAAACCAGAATTCCCACGCCTTATCCAGTTGAATGGCAAAGAGGGCGATGAAAAAATAGCCGATGATCCCAGTGTAGATCAGCTTCTCAGTTTTGACCTTTTTCGAGAGCCAGCCAAACAGGAGCGCGAAGGGGAAGGCCACGATCTGGGTGAGCAGCAGAGCCATCAGCAGGTCGTTGTCGCCCACACCCACATCTTTACCATAGGAGGTTGCCATCTCGATGATGGTGTAGACACCGTCGATGTAGAAGAAAAACGCCACCAGGAACAGCACAATGTTTTTATCCTGACGGATATTTTTAATGGTATTGCCCAGGCGCACAAAACCCTCTTTTACCGGATTGGACACGTGTCCCACAGAAAATTTCTGCTGATAACCTCTGAGCAGAGGGACTGTCATCAACACCCACCAGACCGCGGTGATGACAAAGGAAATGGACGTTGCCAGCTGGGTACTGATACCAATGCTTCCGGCAAAGAGCACCAGGAGCATGCAGGCCGCAAAGGGTATACAGCTGCCGATATATCCAAAGGCGTAGCCCACGCTTGAGACCTCGTCCATGCGGTCATCGGTGGTAACGTCGGTGAGCATGGAGTCGCAGAAAATAAGGCTGCCGTTATAGCCGATTTTGGCAACGACAAACATGACGAGAAAGAGCAGCCATCCCATGGGAATCCCAAGTGCCACGCATCCCGCGGCCCCCACGCCCAGCGACAGGAGAAAAAGACGTTTCCGGTAGCCGCTGGTGTCCCCGATGGTGCCGAGAATGGGCCCCAGTATTGCCACGATCAGGGTGGAAAGGGAGGTGGCGTACCCGAAATAAGCGGTCGAGTCCGCCATGGAAACTCCGGCGGCGGAGGCAATGTTTTTAAAATAAATGGGTATAATGGTAGAAACCAGCATGACAAAGGCTGAGTTGCCCACATCGTACAGGATCCAGGCTTTTTCGATTTTAGAAAATCTCATAGGAGTCCCCTTTTTTTGTTCTTTAAGTTTATTATAAAGAAAAAAAGGGAAAAAAGCTATCTTTTTATGTTAAAAGTATGTTAGAGAACGACCGGCTAAAAATTATCTTGACGATATTAATAAAATATAATATAATAATATTATAAAATTATAATATACGAATAAAGGAAGTCGATCAATGGATAAAAAAAGGCAGCAGGAAAACGAGCAGGCCGCCGGGATTTTAAAGGCGCTGGCCCACCCGGTGCGGCTGTGTATGGTGCGGGGGCTCATGGAGAGAGGCCGCAACAATGTCTCTTATATGGAGTCCTGTCTGGATGTGTCCCAGTCGGGGATTTCTCAGCATTTGTCCAAGCTCAAGGCAGCTGGCATCGTGCGCGGAACCCGCGAGGGAAATGAAATTTACTATGAGCTCTGTAATGAACAGGTTAAAGAAATTGTAGAAGTTCTATTCAAGGAGGAACAACAATGAAAAAAATTCTGATTGTCGGTGGTGTAGCCGGCGGTGCAACCGCTGCGGCACGTTTGAGACGCTTGAGCGAAGAGGACGAAATCATTCTTTTTGAACGCGATGAGTATATTTCCTTTGCAAACTGCGGGCTGCCCTACTATATCGGGGATGTGATTAAGGACCGCAGTAAGCTGCTGGTGCAGACCGTGGCCGGAATGTCCAAGCGTTTTAATCTGGATATCCGCAATTTCAGTGAAGTGGTTTCCGTCGACCGCACAAACAGCACCGTAAAGGTTAAAAACACCAAAACCGGTGAGGTTTATACTGAAACTTTTGACCACCTGATCCTGTCTCCGGGCGCTAAGCCTATTGCTCCACCGATTCCGGGACTGGCTGAGGCGGACAGCATTTTCACTCTGCGCAACGTGGCCGATACGGATAAGATCAAAGCCGAGGTGACCGAGCGGAAGCCTAAACGTGCCGTGGTGGTAGGCGGCGGCTTTATCGGCATCGAAATGGTTGAAAACCTGCGGGATCTGGGCATTAATGTAACCCTGGTCGAAAAGCTGAACCAGGTATTAAAGCCTCTTGACTACGAAATGGCACAGATTATCCATCAGGAGCTGAACGCCCACGGCGTCAATTTGATCCTGGGCGACGGCGTCGACCATTTTGAGGACGCTGGCAAAAGCGTCGTGCTGGAAAGCGGCATGAAGCTGGACGCGGATATGGTGATCCTGGCCATCGGAGTGGCGCCGGAAAACAAGCTGGCAAAGGACGCCGGCCTAAAGCTGGGGCCACGAGGCCACATTGTCACCACTGAAACCTACGAAGTCATGGACGGCGAAAGCGGTGAGGTCATTAAAAATATCTACGCCATCGGAGACGCCATTGAGGTCCGCGATTTTGTGGACGGCTCCCAGACCGCTGTGCCGCTTGCGTGGCCAGCCAACCGTCAGGGCCGCACCGTAGCGGACCATATCAACGGTATTCCCTTTAAAAACCATGGCATTCAGGGAACCTCTGTAGCCAAGGTCTTTAACAAAGTTTTCGCCACCACCGGTAACAACGTGGGACAGCTGCGGGCAAAAGGACTGCCATTCCAGCAGATTCACGCCCATCGCGGTAACCATGCGGGCTACTATCCAGACGCCACAAATATCGCATTAAAGCTCATTTATGATCCTAAGACATTAAAAATTATGGGCGCCCAGGCTGTGGGCCAGGAAGGCACTGAAAAGCGTATTGACGTCATTGCCTCTGTGATGAAGATGGGCGGCACGATCTACGACTTACAGGACATGGAGCTGTCTTATGCGCCGCCCTTTTCAGCCGCAAAGGATCCGGTCAACATTTTGGGCTACATTGCCCAGAACATCGACGAGGGCGTCTACAAAACCGTTGAGTGGGACGAAATTGACGACATCATCGCGGAAGGCGGATATCTGCTGGATGTCCGCACGCCGGTCGAATTTGGTGCCGGTCATGTAGAAGGCTCCCACAATCTGGAACTGGATACCCTGAGAGACCATATCGACGAGATTCCAGTGGGAAAGGATGAGCCCCTGTATATTACATGCCAGGTGGGCCTGAGAGGTTATCTGGCCATTCGTATCCTGGAGGATCACGGCTTTACCAATCTTTATAACCTGGCTGGCGGCTACAATACCTATAAAACCGGTCACTACAAGCTGGCAGAGCCAAGCTTTGACGTGGAGGACTCTCAGCCGGGGGAGCCAGAAGCCCCCAAGGGGGCGAAAGCAGACGTAAACCCTATTAAAACAGTGGATGTGACCGGGCTTCAGTGCCCCGGCCCGCTGATGGCAACCTATAAGGCTGTGAGTGAGGTAAAAGAAGGCGAGCTGGTACAGACCATTGCTACCGATTTTGGTTTTGTACAGGATGTGGAATGCTGGTGCAAAACCAATGGACACACCCTTATTTCCCAGGAAACCAGGGGAAATTAATACATTGCCACTATCCGGAAGGGCGGCGGCGCCTCTGCCTGCGGTCTGGCTGCAGCCGCTCCGGCGGTTCAGAAAAACGCCACCATGGTTGTGTTTGATGGTGAGCTGGATAAAGCCATCGCAGCCATGATCATCGCCCAGGGCGCAGCAGCCCAAGGCAAGGATGTGACCCTGTTTTTTACCTTCTGGGGCCTGAACGTGCTGCGTAAGCCGAAGGCGCCAAGGGTAAAGAAGAATCTGATTGAAAAAATGTTTGGCCTGATGATGCCAAAGGGCGCCAGGCGGCTGCCTTTATCCAAAATGAATATGCTGGGGATTGGGCCTGCCATGATCAAAAGCATCATGAAAAAGAAAAATGTGGACGACATCGAAACCATGATTCACAAGGCTCAGGACGCCGGGGTACGCTTTATTGCCTGCACCATGAGTATGGAGCTCATGGGGATTAAAAAGGAAGAGCTCATTGACGGCATTGAGTACGCGGGCGTCGGCACCTATATCGCCAGCAATGAAAATGTCGGGACCACCTTATTTATTTAACAGCACAATGCACGAAAAAGCCACTGCAGATTTTGCAGTGGCTTTTATTGTTGCTGCCAGTAAAAATTAAAAGCGTATACCAGGGGATCATAACCGGGTCAGGCTTTTCAGACCTCAATCTCGATGGAAACCGGGCAGTGGTCAGAGCCGGTGACATCGGTGTGGATAGCGGCGTTTTTGACCATGCCGATGGCGTTGTCGGACACAAAGAAATAATCGATGCGCCATCCGGCGTTGTTGGCCCGGGCATTAAAACGGTAGGACCACCAGGAGTACTCAATGGTATCTGGATGCAGGTGACGGTAAGTATCCACATAGCCGTTTTCAAAGAAATGGTCAAGCCACTCGCGCTCCATAGGCAGGAAGCCCGAGCGTTTGGCGTTGGATTTGGGGTTTTTCAAGTCCATCTCGGTATGTGCAGTGTTGACATCGCCGCAGATGATGACCTTTTTACCCTGGTCGACCAAGGCGTTGACATCCTTTAAGAAACAGTCATAAAAATCCATTTTAAACTGAAGACGCTCATCATCCTTCTGACCATTGGGAAAGTAAATATTAAAGAGGGTGAACGCCGGATATTCCATGATAATGGTACGGCCCTCATGGTTGAAGCGGTCATCGGACAGTCCGGTGGTGATTGAGAGAGGTTCTTCTTTATAGTAAACAGCAGTGCCGCTGTAGCCTTTGCGCTCGGCAGAGTGGAAAAAGCTGTGGTAGCCGGGAATGCCCTTGATGTCCTCGCTGATCTGATCCTCAGAGGCTTTGACCTCCTGAAGGCATAGAATATCGGGCTGAGCGGCTTCGACCCATTCGGTAAAGCCCTTTTGTGCCACCGCCCGGATGCCGTTGACGTTCCAGGAATATAGTTTCATATCAATGCTCCTTTATCGATTTTTCATTGTTTTTTTGGTATAATGTAATTTATTATAACACAGAATCATTAGCAGTGAGTCAAGAAATATACGGGAGATGAAAAAATGAACTATATCATCGGGATTGACGGCGGCACCACCAAAATAAAGGCAGTTCTTTTCGATACCACAGGCCATGAGATCGAGACTGTGGCTGCACCCAGCGATATTATAGAGGACGGTGTACGTAAGGAACTGGATATGAATTTCTTCTGGGAAAAAACAGCGGCCTGCGTGCGCCTGCTGATGGAGAAGGGCCCTGCAAAGCCTGAGGATATCCTGGCAGTCGGGGTGACCGGACAGGGTGAGGGGCTGTGGGCTCTGGATAAAAACAACCGGCCAGTGGGCAGAGCAATTTTGTGGAATGACGGACGCGCCCATGAGGAAAACTGGGCTGTCAATGAAAAAACACCGGGGATCGGCAAGCTGGTGCACCGAAATCTGGGCACGCCGATAGGGGCTGGGAGCCCCCTTCTGCTGCTGTGGTGGACCAAGGATAACCGCCCGGATGTGTACCAGCAGATTCAGACTGTGTTTTTCGCAAAGGACTGGCTGCGGTACTGTATGACGGATAAAATAGCCACAGATCCCACCGACGGAGGCGCCGCCTATTTAAAACTTATCGACGGCGCGCCGGCCAAACAGGCTCTGACTGTGCTCAGTCTGTCCGAGGTGGAAAACAACATCCCTGAGGTATTGTCTTCCGATACAGTTGCCGGGGCGTTGACAGCGGCTGCTGCGGAAAAGATGGGCTTACGGATCGGAATCCCGGTGGTCACCGGGGCCATGGATGTGGTCGCCTCAGCGGTAGGCACTGGTGCGGTGAGCGTGGGTGACGCCGCGGTGGTATTGGGCACTACCTGCGCTGTGGAACAGGTGCTGCGGCTCCATGACTGTGATGTGACACGCTGCCGCAGACACTACCTGCACCACGTGCAGAAGAATCTGGCCATAGATTTGTCCTCCACCATAAACGGTATGGAAAATGTCGAATGGATGATGCGTGAGATTGCCAGAAGCGCCAATTACCGGGTGGTCGAGGGCCTTATCGAGGATACCCGTCCGGGAAGCGGCGGGATTATTTACCATCCTTATCTGTCCGCTGCCGGTGAGCGGGCTCCTTTTCAGCATCGAGATGCCAGCGCCAGCTTTTTTGGGGTGAACTCACGAACGACCAAGGGAGATCTTATGCGCGCGGTATACGAAGGACTGGCTTTCTCGGTTCGTGACTGTCTGGAGGGCGGCAGCTATGGTGAGCGCCTGCTGCTGTCCGGCGGCGGCGCAGGAAGCGAGACACTGTCCCAAATGATTGCCGATGTGACCGGACAATCCGTTGTGGTTACTAAGGGCTCCGAGTTCGGAGCACTGGGGGCAGCCATGACGGCCGGGGTCGCCATTGGCCTCTTTGAGAGCGTGGGTGACGCCGCTGCTAAATGCTGCCGGCTTAAAAAGATATATAAACCCCGCCAAAATGAGATGTACGAAAAGGGCTATACCTTCTACCGCGAGCTCAGAGCTGCTTTCGGGCCGTTGTGGGAACGACGGACGGAGATTTTTGGGAAATAAAAGTAAATTAAATAAATAAAAGCAATTTTTATGAATAAAAAGTCTGATGTGCGTTTTTGTGCATTAGGCTTTTTATTTTGCGCTTTTTAGGGCTAAAAAGATAAAATCAGAACTATTACCTTAAAAAAATGGTGAGAAAATGTAATATTACTTGACAAATGTAAGGAAACGGTGTAAATTATATTCATGAAATACATTTGTAAAATAAAAATACAAATGTAACGCAATTGAAAAATAAGTGGACATATGTAATAATGAAAAAAATATGGACACTTATTTGGAGGTTGCCATGGAAGATAAAAATCTGTATATCAAGATCGCGCACTGGTATTATACCTTAGGCATGACGCAGGATGAGATCGCAAAGCGGCTTTCTTTTACAAGACAGCGTGTGAATCGGATCATCAGCTCCCTGAGGGATATGGGCATTGTCACCATAAAGGTTAACGGCTATGCTCAGGGAAATGTAGCGTATGAAGGGGCGATCGAGGAACATTTTGGTTTAAAAAGAGTAATCATTGCGGAATCGTATGATGGTGAGAGCAATTATCTGCCGTCGCTTGCAAATACGGCATCTCAGTATTTGGAGGATTACCTTCAGCCGGGTATGAGCATTGGGGTATCCTGGGGGGAAACGCTGGCGGCAACCATTTCGAACCTTTCTTTTAAAAGGCGGAGTGAGTGCACAGTGGTGCAGATGGTCGGAGCGCAAAACATTGACATGGATATGTTAAAGTCGGATGAAATCGCCCGGTCGCTGGCAGATAAGCTGGACAGTGTGTGTTATATGCTTTACGCGCCAGTTGTTGTCGATCACGCGGAGACAAAGAGAATGCTAATGGAAGAGCGGACCATTCAAAAGTCCTATGAGCTCATGAGGCGCTGTGATGTGGCGCTCTTTGGGATCGGGCAGGTGAGCCGGGAGTCTACCATGTGTAAGCGTGGTCTGCTGAAGGTCGAGGACATTGACCGGCTGAGGCAGGACGGTTTTATTGGAGATGTCTGTGTGAATCCAGTAACCATTGATGGCCGCTGGCAGGATTGTTTTATCCGTGACCGTGTTATCAGCGCGAATATGGACATTCTGAAAAATATTCCGAATGTTGTGGCCATAGCTGGTGGGGAAGATAAGACCGAAGCTATCATCGGCTGTTTGGCCTCTGGGGTCATCGACACACTCATCACCACCGATATGACAGCAGAACGCATTGTGAGAACTCTTAGTTTGTAAAACTGGTTTGAACCACCTTGTGGTTTAGATAGATAAGTCAACGGCCGCATTGTGACAACAAGGGGGACGCCGTTGTCTGAAAAAACTATGATTCTCGGAGGGAAAACATGAAGTATATTATCGGCATTGATGCGGGGACATCGAATGTAAAGGCAGTTTTGTTTGATGTGGACGGCAATGAAATTTTAGTCGAAACTTTGGAAAACGAGCCCATTTATATCGGTGATACAGATGTAGAGCAAAACATGAATATTTTGTGGGAAAAGGTTGCTCTTTGTATCAAAATGATCATGGAAAACGGACCGGCAAAGGCAGACGATATTCTGGGTATCGGCGTCACCGGCCAGGGCGAGGGTATCTGGCTCATGGATGAAAACGGTGAACCCGTACAGGATGCGATTCTGTGGTGTGACGGCCGCGCTGCCGATGAAGTCGCCAAGGTGACAGAGGATGATCCAAAGCTCGGCGAAATGATTTTCAAAACAACCGGGACACCGCCGCTGACAGGAACACAGCTGATGCTGCTGAAGTGGATGAAAAACAACCGCAAGGAAGTACTGGACAGAGCGAAAACCATGTTCTTCTGTAAGGACTGGGTGCGTTATAAGCTGACTGGTATCATCAATGGCGATATGAGTGACACAGGAACATCTTTAATGGACGCAGAAAAAGGTGAAGTGGCAGTGGATTTGTTAAAGGCACTGGATCTGGGCGAGTATGCAGATCTGATCGCTCCAGTGGTTATTTCCAACAAAATCGTCGGTAATGTTCTTGACGGTGTCGCGAAGGATCTTGGCCTTAATCCAGAGACGCCGGTCGTAGCGGGAGCCATCGATGTTGTCGCCGCTGCGGTGGGGATCGGAGCCGTAGAAGACAAGGACATCTGCGTTATCTTAGGCACTACCTGCGCCAATGAAATCTTCATGAAAAAGGAAGACTGCGAATTTGGCAAGGAGGGAACCCGCCTTGAAAAGCATGCGGTGGGCGATCTGTTTGTCAATCTGATGCCAACCATGAACGGAACACCGAACATCGACTGGGTGCTCAACGAAATTGCTCTGACTAAGGATTTTTCTAAGGTCGATATCATGATCAAGGACGTTCCGGCCGGCAGCGGCGGCGTGATTTACCATCCCTACATCAGTGCAGCGGGTGAACGTGCTCCGTTTTATCACCCGCACGCCAAGGCGAACTTCTTTGGTATCAGCGCAAACACCAAGCGTGCAGATTTAGTTCATGCGGTTTACGAAGGCATCACCCTTTCCATTAAAGACTGCCTGCAGGGCGCGGATAGAAACAGCAAAATTTTTATTGCCGGCGGGGGAGCCAAGAGCTCGATCTGGGCGCAGATGATCTCAGACGTCACTGGTATGGAAGTTGTTGTTTCTGCTGGAAACGAGTTTGGTGCCAAAGGAGTTGCCATGATGGTAGGACTTGCGGTAGGCGAATATGAAAGCTATACCGATGCGGCCCGAAGAACCTGCAAATCCGAGCGTATTTACCGTCCGAGACCAGACCAGAATGCGATTTACGAAGATATTTACACATTGTATAAGGGCATCCGTATTGCCTGCGAAAGCCTGTGGACAGCCCGTGCCGATGTGATGAAAACCATCAGTAAACGTACTCGTGAAAACTAGAGACAGAAAGAAGGATAACACAATGAAAATTTTTTTTACTGCAGAATATGATGAAGAACAGTTAAAGCCATTATACGAAATGGGCGAAGTGGTAAAGGATGGCTGGGCCATTGGCCTGCCAAAAATGCCGGAGGAGGAGCTGATGGAGAAATCCGCCGACGCGGACATTATCATCACAAGCTATGATGATATTACCCGAGCGGTCATCGAAAATGCCCCGAACCTCAAGCTTATCGCCTGTACACGAGCCACTCCTGTCAATGTTGATATGGCTGCAGCAAAAGAACGAGGTATCCCTGTTATCTATACACCAGGACGTAATTCTGACACCACGGCAGAGATGACTGTAGGTCTCATACTCTCCATCGCCAGAAAGATCCCAATGGCTTACAAGGCATTGAAAGAAGGTAAATTTACCGCAGACCCCAATGCCCAGAAAGTGACTAAGGAAGGGTTAAAGGTCGATATGGTTTGGGATATGGAACCCGGTTCACCTTATATGGTCTTTAAGGGGACTCAACTCCATGGCAAAACCCTGGGAATCGTGGGTTACGGCAGTATCGGCCGTCGTGTAGGCAAAATTGCCCGCGCTTTTGGTATGGAACTGTTGATTTATGACCCGTTTCTCTGTCCTATTGATCTGGAGGAAGTCGGCGTTAAAAAAGCAGAAAAATTGGAAGATCTGATGAAAAACGCTGATTTTATTACTTGCCATATGAAGATTACTCCGGAAACTACTGGTATTATCAGTCGTGAAATGATTGCTCTCATGAAACCGACCGCTTATTTTATCAACAGCTCCAGAGGCGCAATTCTTGACGAGGAAGCCCTGATCGACGCACTCCGGGAAAAGCGGATTGCCGGCGCTGCCTTCGATGTCTATGCTAAGGAGCCTATTGCCAGCAACCATCCATATATCACTGAACTCGACAATGTGGTCATTACACCCCATATTGCCGGTGCTACCGACGACGTCCTTATTAATCATACCAAACAGATTGTCGCCGATGTAAAGCGCTTTTCAGAAGGCCGAAGAATGTTGTACGAATACCGTTAGGGCTGGAAAGATAAACCTGAAAAAATATATAATAAAGAGGAGATTAAAAATGTTACTGCAAAAAGAAAGAGAAGACGTTGTTAAATACTGCCAGATGTTGATTACCCACGGATTAACCAAGGGGACTGGAGGAAACATCAGTATTTTAAACCGGGAAGAAGGTCTGTTTGCCATCAGTCCAAGCGGCATTGACTATTTTGAAACTGAGCCCGAAGATATTGTTGTCATGAATCTGAAGGGTGAGATTGTGGACGGTGACCGTAAGCCCTCCAGCGAGCACGAGCTCCACCGTATCTTTTATACTGACCGCGACGATATTGCCGCAGTGGTGCATACCCACTCAGTTTACAGTACTGTTCTGGCAACCTTGAGAGAAGGATTGCCGGCTTCCAGCTATTTGGTCGCATTCTCCGGCTATGATGTCCGTTGTGCTGAATACGCCTCCTACGGCTCAATGGAACTGGCTAAAAATACCTTCGAAGCCATGAAAGAACGCAATGCCGCTTTTATGGCTAACCACGGTCTTATCGCCGGAGGCGGCGATATCCTCAATGCTTTCAATATTGTGGAACAGATCGAACAGTGCGCGGAAGTCTATGTTAAAGCAAGAGCTATTGGTACGCCGGTGCTTTTGGACCACGACGAAATGACCCGCATGATTGACAGCTTTAATAACTCTTACGGCCAGCGTAAAGCTAAAAAGGATCTCTAATAACCAAAGTCATGTGACTATTTTCTGAAATGAATAAACCCCATCAAAACCCGGAGACAGCAGATTGGCCTCCGGGTTTTCCTTTTTGGAAACTGGGGAAGAAAGGAAGAACAAGATGAAATACATGGAAATAAGGCAGGCCATCATCGATGCCTGCCTGTGGCTCCAGGATACCGGCATGGTCATCGGTACCTGGGGAAATGTGAGTGTGCGCCTGGATGATGGCACGATCATGGTGACACCCAGCAAAATCGACTACGAGGACTTGACACCAGCGGACATGGTGATTGTGGATATGGCGGGCAGCAAGCTTGAGGGCGAACACAGCCCCACCTCTGAGATGCACGTACACCGGCTTATTTATGTCAACCGGCCCGACGTGGGCGCAGTGGTTCACTGCCACCCCATCTATGCCTCAGCCATGTGTGCGGCGGACCACGGTATTCCTGTCATTTTTGAGGAAATGAGCCAGATGATCGGCGGGGAAATCCCCATCACAGCTGAATATGTGAACGCCGGACAGCATGTGCGTCTGGGAGAGGTGACAGCCGAAGCACTCGGCGATAAAAACGCTGTCCTGATCCGCAATCATGCCCCTGTTTGTGTAGGGCGTGACCTCAAAGAGGCGCTCACCTGCTCGCTGGTAACTGAGAAGGCAGCCAAGTGCTATCTGGCGCTTAAGGGCGGTGTGGAGATCACCACTATTCCAGAGGATATGGTTAAGGCAGAACGTCACCGATTCCTTTACAGCTACGGTCACGAGCAGTAAGAAGGAATGAAAGTCTTAAGAACCTTAAAAGTTTAGTTGATGAATTCTCCTTAAAAGAGTATAATAACATTTAAACAAACCTTACCCGGAGACATAATCCTGTCTTCGGGTTTTCCTGAATCTGGAATGAAAAGGTTATCCTGCTTTTAAATGTGTGAAAGGAGAATGTTATGGAATACGCAAAAGAAAGAAAAGCCATTGTGGATGCCTGCCGATGGCTGGAAGCCAACGAAATGGTCATTGGCACCTGGGGCAATGTGAGCATGCGCCTGGGTGAAGGAAAGCTGCTGGTTACCCCGAGCCGGGTGTCTTTTACGGATATTTACCCCGAGGATCTGGTGGTGGTAAACGCCGAGGGCTGTAAGGTAGAGGGTGTCTGGTATCCGAGCTCCGAGGTCCATATTCACCGTCTGATTTACGAAAGACGTGAAGACGTCAATGCCATTATTCAATGCTACCCCACCTACGCCTCAGCCATGTGCGCTTCTCAGCAGGGGATTCCCCCAATTTTTGAGGAAATGAGCCAGCTCATCGGCGGCGGTATTCCAGTAACACCTGAATACATTAATGCCGGGCAGCACCGGCGGCTGGCCGAGGCTGTTATTGAAACCATTGGTCAGAAGAATGCAATCCTTATCCGGAATCATGCGCCCATGTGCTTTGGCCGCGATATGACCGAGGCCCTCACCTGCTGTAAGGTCACCGAGAAGGCCGCTAAATCTTATCTGGCACTCAAGGGCGGTGTGGACGTGGCCGTAATCCCTGACGAGATGGTCGCAGCCGAACGCGAGCGCTACCTGAATAAGTATGGGCATGAGGGATGTGAAGAATAAACGTAAAAAAAGGACTGGTGTCAGTCCTTTTTTTATTTCGTGTTTCCCAGTCGTTCAATAACTGTACGGGCCGCATCGCCAAGCCATTTCTTTTCGAGAACGGCGTCAATATGGCCGTTGATCAGTTCGGGCAGAAATTCACGGATCTCCTCGTCGGGGAGATCCCACCATTTCAGTGCCATGAGTTTCTCAATGGTGTCATCATCAAAACGCTTACGGATGGGCCTGGCTGGGTCGCCGGCTACCACTGTGTAGGGCGGGACGTCTTTTGTCACGACGCTGCGGGTACCGATAATGGCGCCGTCACCAATGTGTACACCCGGCATGATCACGCTGTTGTACCCGATCCACACATCGTTGCCCACGATCGTCGGCCCTTTGAGGGTACAGACCTTGTCATCGGAGAAAAAACTTTCGTCCAATGCCCAGTGAGCATTCACAATGGGGAAGGGATAGTTGGCCAGAGAATCAAAGTTATGGTTGGCCAGGGGACAGATAAAGGTCGTGCCTGAAGCCAGCGAACAGTATTTCCCGATAATAATCTTATCCTGGTGGAACTCGGGAAAGTGGTACAATACGTTGTTTTTTACAAAATCCCGAGGGTCATTCTTTTCATCATGATAATAGGTATGTTCCCCCACCTGAATATCGGGGTCATCAATGACATTTTTCAGATAAACCACCGTGGGATCGTCGTCATTGAGATAGATTCGCTGATCGTTGTCCTTGCGCATTTTATACACTCCTGTAAATTCAAAATATCTTACGATACTATTATATCAAAAACTTACAGCTTTGGACAGATGCTGTTCGATTTTTCCTGACAGAGAGCAAGAAATGACAACTAACTTTCTTCTAAAGCTAAAAGCATAAAGAAAAAAGCAGGTAGCTCTTAAGATGTGGGAAAAGCCTTTTTATGGGTAAGTAATACATAGGATATTTTAATGTATTATAAAATTTTGGAGATTTTCCCATTGTATTCATAGAAAGGAATCAGCATGAAAAAAATAACGGGCACTCTGACAGTCCTTCTCATGGTCATATTATTTTCGTTTTCACCCGTTTGGGCGGCCCAGGGGGCAGAAACAAAGCCCACGCCCACTGCGCCGGCAAAAACAGATACCATAAAGCCGGCGGACAAATCGGAGCCTGCTGATAAAGGCAGCAGCGAGTCCGCTGACAAGATGGAACCGGACAGCTCGGCGGCTGTGGAGAAGGCAGCAGTTCTGAAGTCAGGAAACTATTATACCTTTAAGCTGCCGGAAAGCGTGATCATCACCGAGGAGCTGTCATTGCCTCTGACCGATAAAAACGGTAAGCTTTACGGCACCGTTTATGTGGGCACCGATGGTGTGGCCGTCATTGCCCTGAGTGAGGAGGCTGCCGGTGATGCCGAGGTGACGGACCGGTTGGAAGCAGCTGGAGCCGAGCCGGCTGTTGTCCAGACGCTCGGAACCCAAACCGGCCCCCGGGGCAGTGTTGTTTTCAAAAAACAGGACGAAAACGGCAATGGCCTGGAGGGGGCACGGTTCGAGGTTTTAAAAACAGATGAAAACAACCGGACCGTAGCCGCTGTTACCTCAGGCGCAGACGGTAGCGTCCGCTGTGACGGCCTTGAGCCAGGAACCTATCGGGCGGTTGAAACTGAGGCACCCGGCGGCTTTCTGCGAAACCGCGAGGTCATGGATTTCACCATTTCCGATTCGGCACAGACTCAACCTGTTGTGGTGGATCTGGGGGTACATATAAGCTACCAGGGACGCCTGTCAATCTTAAAAATGGACGAAGAACGGAACCCGCTGGCAGGGGCTAGCTTTAAAATTCTGGATGCCAATGGCTATACGCTCCAGAAGGATATGGTCACCGATTCAGACGGCAGGATCTGGGTCAGCAATCTGGCGCCCGGGCGCTATCAGGTCATGGAAACCGAAGCGCCCTCAGGTTATCATCTGGACGCCACCCCGGTGAGCTTTGAGGTGGCATCAGAGGCAGAAGGCGAGCCCACAGCGATGGAGGTTAAGGCCGTCAATGTCAGACGCTCGTCCAAGCTTAAGTATTCTACGGGTACGGCGTCTCCCAATGCGGATACAGGTGTAGACAGCATGGATTTCCTTGGCCTTGGGTTTGTTGCCATTGCGGCGGTCATTGCCGCAGGGGTGATGGTTTACCAGAAAACAAAGCATAAATAAAGTAAAACAAAGCGTAAAATTTAATTTTTCTTCCTATTTATATTAGGGGCTGAATTAGCACTTTATCATCCCCTGTTTTTCTTTGACTGACGAATAATGTCTTCCAGGTACTCCTTACGCTCCATTTTTTCAAGGAGTGTGTTCTCCAGCAACTCTTTTTCCTCGGTTAGAACCTGGAGACGGGTGTAGTCGGTAGTGATTACGGCTATCTCCTGGTCGATGGCCTCCAAGCGGTCCTCCATTTGCTTCATATCAGCATCGATGCAGTTATATTCCTGCTGTTCCCGGTAACTCAGCTTCACAGCCTTTTGCCGGGGCTTCTCGGTTTTTTGTTCACTGGGTTTACTAATCTTGTCGTCCTGATCCCGGTTTGCGTGCTTTTGCATGTAATCGGTGAAATTACCGGTCTGCACCAGGATATTACCGCGGCCTGTAAAGGAGAAGATAGTATCACACACCCGGTCCAGGAAGTAGCGGTCATGGGAGACGGTGAGCACGCTGCCCTGGAAATCATCCAGGTAATTTTCCAGAATTTTGAGAGTATCGATATCCAAATCGTTTGTGGGCTCGTCTAAGAGCAGAACATTCGGTGCGGACATAAGAATACGGAGCAGATACAGGCGTCTGCGTTCACCGCCGGACAGTTCGGAGATCCGCACCCACTGGGCGTAGCGGTCAAAAAGAAACAGCTCCATCATCTGGGCCGCAGTGATGACCTCACCCCGGGCGTTTTCCACGGTTTCAGCGCCCTCGCGAATGTATTCAATGGCGCGCAGATTCAGATCCATGTCTTCGGATTCCTGGGAGAAATAGCCGATTTTGACCGTGTCGCCGATAATGATGGTTCCACTGTCTGGCCGGATTTTTCCAGCAATCAGATTCAGCAGAGTGGATTTCCCCCTGCCGTTTTTTCCGATGATGCCAATGCGTTCATCGGGCCCGAAAATGTAGCTGAAGTCCTTCACCACGCACTGGTTTTTAAAGGACTTGGACACATGGTCCATGTCTATCACCTGTTTACCAAGTCGGGTGAAGCCTACGTTGATTTCGAGGATATCCTCGCTCAGGTCGGCGGCGCTGTTTTTAATATCCTCGAAGCGTTGAATCCGGGCTTTCTGTTTGGTGGTCCGGGCACGTGCACCGCGCCTGATCCATGCCAGCTCACGCCGGTACAGGTTCTGTCGTTTCTGTTCCATAATGTTTTCGAACTCTTTGCGGGCGGCCTTTTTTTCGACGAACTCGGAATAATTGCCGGTGTATTCGTACAGGGCGCCGCCGTCCAGCTCGACGGTTTTGTTCACGACACGGTCCAGAAAATAGCGGTCATGTGTGACCATTAAGAGGGCGCCCTTGCGGTTTTCCAGATACTTTTCGAGCCAGGCAATGGTCTCATTATCCAGGTGATTGGTGGGCTCGTCAAGGATCAGGAGGTCGCAGGGGGTCAGGAGTACGGAGGCCATTGCCACGCGCTTGCGCTGCCCGCCGGACAGGGTGCCGATGGTTTTGTCGAAGTCCTTGATACCCAGCTGGGTCAGGATGGTTTCGACCTGGGATTTCAGGTTCCACAGGCCGCCTGCGTCAATGGTATCGGTCAGAGCCAGAAGGTGCTTCTGGAGTTTTTCATCCTCTGGGTAACGCGCCAGGAGATCCAGAGTGCTCTCATAGTCCCGCAGAGTGTTCATCTCCGGCGTGTCGGCCCGGAAGACCTGGGCCAGGACGGTGACATTTGGGTCGAGCTCGGGTGTCTGGGCCAGATACTCAATGCGTTTGCTGCCGTAGATGCGGATTTCGCCAGCATCCGGGGTATCCTGCCCGGCGACAATGCGAAGCAGGGAGGATTTCCCAGTGCCGTTAACGCCGATGACGCCGATTTTATCGCTGTCCTCGATGTTGAAACTGATTTTTTCAAAAAGGGTTTTGACACCGTAGGTTTTTTTAAGGTTGATGACGGATAATAGGTTCATGATTTCATTTTCTTTCTTTTAGCTTTTAGCGGTTTTCTTAAGGGCTATTTTAACACAAATTATGCTAAGAAAAAAGAAATCTCAAAATAAGGCTAATTTAAAGCTTTGTTGAGTAGTATAAATATACAATAAAACACCGCTTATGTATGATTTGAGTAGTTATAGGGGGTCAATATACCTGTATATACATATTTCACAAAAAAAGACCGTTTAATAACAGAATTTTCCTGTAATCTATTGCAAATTCGCCAAATATGTGGTAGTATTGTTATATATTTAACAGATACTCCTTTTGTTCTATAAATGGACAGTTGGAGTATAAGATAAATGATTCAAATATTCACATGGAAATGTGAGAATTAATGGAGGGAATTTTAAGTGGCAAAAGAAGTAGTATTAGCTGGTGCTGTACGTACAGCAATTGGTAGTTTTGGTGGTTCTTTAGCAAACGTTCCAGTGGTAGACTTGGGAACCATCGTTATTAAAGAAGCATTAAACCGCGCAGGTGTTAAACCGGAAGACGTTGACGAAGTATTAATGGGTTGTGTATTACAGGCAGCTCAGGGACAGAGTGTCGCTCGTCAGTCCGCTGTAAACGCTGGTATTCCTGTTGAAGTTCCAGCTTTAACACTTAACAATTTATGTGGTTCTGGCCTTAAATGCATCAACCTTGCAGCTGCTATGATCCAGGCTGGAGAAGCGGATATTATTGTTGCTGGTGGTATGGAAAGCATGTCTGGCGCTGCTTATGCTGTTCCTAAAGGACGCTATGGCTACAGAATGGGCGACGGCCAGTTCATCGACACCATGATCAAAGACGGTTTAACCGATGCCTTCAATCACTATCACATGGGTATCACTGCTGAAAATGTAGCAGAACAGTATGATGTAACCCGCGAAGATCAGGATGATTTCGCCGCTAAGAGCCAGCAGAAATGTGAAGCCGCTCAGGCAGCTGGTCGTTTCGACGATGAAATCGTACCAGTTCCGGTTAAAGTTAAAAAAGAAATTGTTGAATTCAAAGTTGATGAATTCCCAAGAAAAGGCGTAACTGCCGAAGGTATCAGCAAAATGCGTCCGGCTTTCAAAAAAGACGGTACCGTAACTGCTGCAAATGCTTCTGGTATCAATGACGGCGCTGCTGCCATCGTTGTTATGTCTGCTGAAAAAGCAAAAGAATTAGGCGTTAAGCCAATGGCTAAATTTGTTGTCGGTGCTTCCGCTGGTGTTGATCCATCCATCATGGGTGTTGGACCAATCTTCTCAAGCCGCAAAGCCTTAGAAAAAGCTGGTTTAACCATCGATGATATGGACTTAGTTGAAGCAAATGAAGCTTTCGCAGCTCAGTCTTGTGCTGTAGGCAAAACTTTAAATATTCCTGAAGATAAATTGAATGTAAACGGCGGTGCCATCGCTCTGGGTCACCCGGTTGGTGCTTCCGGTTGCCGTATCATGGTAACCTTACTGCACGAAATGCAGAAACGCGGCGCTAAAAAAGGTCTTGCAACCTTATGTGTAGGCGGCGGTATGGGCGTGTCCACCATCGTAGAAATGGACTAATTTTGCAAAAGTAAAGGACGAATTACTCGGTAAGCTGCGTGTAGCTGCGGTCAGCGCGCTCATATAGAAATGACAAGACGTCGTTTCTGCAGCTTACGCCTTTTATTTCGATCTTTCTCTTAGCAGAAAAAGGAAATTAAACATATCAATTAAGGAGAGAAGGTAATTACAATGGGTTTTGTTAAATATGAACCACAGGGTGCAGTTGCTGTTATCACCATCGACCGTGAAAAGGCTTTAAACGCTTTAAACAGTGAAGTACTTGAAGATCTGGACAAGGTCATCGACGGTGTTGATTTAGATACGATCCGTTGCCTGATTATTACAGGCGCCGGTCAGAAATCTTTTGTTGCCGGTGCGGACATCGGTGAAATGAGCAGCCTGACTCAGGCTGAAGGCGAAGCTTTTGGTAAAAAAGGAAACGATATTTTCAGAAAGATCGAAACTTTACCAATCCCGGTTATCGCTGCGGTTAACGGTTTTGCACTGGGCGGCGGCTGTGAATTATCCATGTCCTGCGATATTCGTCTGGCTTCTGAAAATGCAACCTTTGGCCAGCCTGAAGTTGGCCTTGGTATCACTGCTGGTTTCGGTGGTACTCAGCGTCTTGCACGTCTGATCCCGACTGGTAAAGCAAAAGAAATGCTGTATGCCTGCACCAATATCAAAGCGGCTGACGCTTTGAGCTGGGGCCTGGTTAATGCTGTTTATCCGGCAGACGAATTAATGCCTGCTGCATTGAAATTAGCTGGTAAAATTGCTAACAATGCTCCAATTGCTGTTCGCAATACTAAAAAAGCTATCAATGATGGTCTTGAAATGGGTATGGACGACGCAATTGCCTTTGAAGCAAAACAGTTTGGCGGATGCTTTGAATCTGCTGATCAAAAAGAAGGTATGGCTGCTTTCCTGGAAAAACGTAAACACGAACCTTTCCAGAATCGTTAAGCTTGTAATTTAATATGATTTTCAACTCAAGGGTATTTTTGTATAAAAATACCCTTGAGTTTGGGCTTTTCGCCTGTATATACAAATCTGTATATACAAGAATACAAAAAAGTTTTTAATTTATCTAGGAGGACTTAAAATGAAAGTTGGCGTTATTGGTGCCGGTACAATGGGATCTGGTATTGCTCAGGTTTTCGCTTCTACCGATGGTTATGAAGTTGTACTTTGTGATATCAAACAGGAATTTGCCGATGGTGGTAAAGCTAAAATCGAAAAAGCATTAGCAAAACAGGTTGCTAAGGGCCGTATCGATCAGGCTAAAATGGACGCAACCTTAGCAAAAATCACAACAGGTTTAAGAGATGCTGTTGCGGATTGTGATCTGGTTGTTGAAGCTGTCTTAGAACAGATGGAAATGAAACATGAATTATTCCAGGCATTACAGGAAATCTGTAAACCAGAATGTATTTTTGCTTCCAACACTTCTTCTTTATCTTTAACAGAAATGTCTCAGGGCGTTGATCGTCCAGTTATTGGTATGCACTTCTTTAATCCGGTTCCGGCTATGAAACTGGTTGAAGTTATCGCTGGTTACCATACTTCTCAGGAAACAGTTGATACTATTAAGAAGATTGCAACAGATATCGGCAAAACACCGGTACAGGTTAACGAAGCTGCAGGTTTCGTTGTAAACAGAATCTTAGTTCCAATGATCAACGAAGGTATCGAAGTTTATGCTGCTGGTACTGCTTCCGCTGCTGATATCGACACCGCTATGAAATTAGGCGCAAACCACCCAATGGGACCACTGGCTTTAGGCGACTTAATTGGTCTGGACGTTGTCCTGGCAATTATGGAAGTATTACAGGCTGAAACAGGCTCTGACAAGTACGCTCCGGCTCCACTTCTGCGGAAAATGGTACGCGCAGGCGTTTTAGGTATGAAAACAGGAAAAGGATTCTTTGATTACACAAAATAAGCTTGTGTGACAAATATATTTAGGAGGAACAGTATGGACTTCAATCTGAGTAAGGAACATCAAATGTTGCGCACACTCTACAGAGAGTTTGCAGAAAATGAAGCAAAACCAATCGCCCAGGAAATTGACGAAGAAGAACGCTTCCCACAGGAAACCGTTGATAAAATGGTTAAAAATGGCTTTATGGGTATTCCAATTGCCAAAGAAGACGGTGGACAGGGCTGTGACACTTTAGCTTACATCCTGGCTGTTGAAGAATTATCCCGCGTTTGTGGTACTACAGGCGTTATCCTTTCAGCACACACTTCTTTAGGTATGGACCCAATCCGTAAATTCGGTACTCCAGACCAGAAAGCAAAATATTTACCACGTTTAGCTAAGGGTGAATTATTAGGCGCTTTCGGCTTAACTGAACCAGGCGCTGGTACCGATGCTTCCGGACAGCAGACAAAGGCTGTTTTAGAAGGCGACCATTATGTATTAAACGGTACTAAAATCTTCATCACCAATGGCGGCAAAGCAGATGTTTATATCATCTTCGCCATGACCGACAAGAGCAAAGGCACCAAGGGTATCTCTGCATTCATCGTAGAAAAAGACTTCCCAGGCTTCTCAATCGGTACTAAAGAAAAGAAAATGGGTATCCGTGGTTCTTCCACAACCGAATTAATTTTCGAAGACTGCATCGTTCCAAAAGAAAATCTTCTTGGTAAAGAAGGTAAAGGCTTTGGTATCGCAATGCAGACTCTGGACGGCGGCCGTATCGGTATCGCTGCTCAGGCTTTAGGTCTGGCTCAGGGCGCTTTCGACGAAACCGTTGCTTACGTTAAAGAAAGAAAACAGTTTGGCCGTTCTATCGCCAAATTCCAGAATACACAGTTCAAATTAGCCGATATGTACGCACGTATCGAAGCTGCCCGTAACCTGGTTTACAAAGCAGCCATCGCTAAAGATACACAGAAAGTATTCTCTGTAGAAGCAGCAACTGCTAAACTTTTCGCAGCTGAAACCGCTATGGCTGTCACCACAGAATGTGTACAGTTACTTGGTGGTTATGGTTACACCAGAGACTATCCAGTTGAACGTATGATGCGTGATGCTAAGATTACCGAAATTTATGAAGGAACAAGCGAGGTACAACGTATGGTTATATCTGGCAACGTTCTGAAATAGGAAGTTCAAAAGGAGGAAATTTAGGTGAATATTGTAGTTTGTGTAAAACAAGTTCCTGATACAAATGAAGTTAAACTTGATCCAGTAACAGGTACATTAATTAGAGATGGCGTTCCAAGTATTATGAACCCAGATGATAAAGCTGGTCTGGAAGCTGCATTAGAGCTGAAAGATGCTACCGGTGCGCACATTACCGTTGTTTCCATGGGACCACCTCAGGCAGATGACGTTCTTCGTGAAGCACTCGCTATGGGCGCTGATGAAGCGATTTTAGTAACCGACAGAGCTTTCGGCGGCGCCGATACCTGGGCTACTTCTACAACCATCGCAGCTGCGGTTAAAATGTTAGACTATGACCTGATCATTACAGGCCGTCAGGCAATTGATGGCGATACCGCTCAGGTTGGTCCTCAGATCGCTGAACATCTGAACATTCCAAATGTCAGCTACGCAGAAGATATTAAGGTAGAAGGCGATTCTGTTATCGTAAAACGTCAGTATGAAGACAGATACCATACCATTAAAGTACAGATGCCTTGCTTAGTTACCGCTTTAGGCGAAATGAATACACCGCGTTATATGACTCCAGGTGGAATCTTTGACGCTTACAGAACAGACGAAGTTAAAGTCTGGACACTGGAAAACATCGACGTTGATACAAGCAACATCGGTTTAAAGGGTTCTCCGACACGCGTATTCAAATCCTTCCCAAAAGCTTTAAAACCGGCCGGAACTGTTGTTCAATTAGATCCACAGGAATCTGCTGATTTCTTACTGGAAAAATTGAAAGAAAAATTCATTATTTAATGGAAAGTGGTGAACATAGATGAGTTTACAAGATTATAAAGGTGTTTTCGTCTTTGTACAGCAGGTAGATAATGTTATTACTCCTGTTTCTTTCGAACTGATTGGTAAAGGTAAAGAATTAGCCAATGATTTAGATACAGAAGTAACTGCTGTTGTTTTAGGTTCTAAAATCGACGCTATGGGTAAAGAATTAGCCCGTCATGGTGCAGACAGAGTCATCATGGTCGACGATCCTGCTTTAGAAGTATATACAACCGAACCGTATGTACATGCATTTACTGAAATTATTAACAAATACAAACCAGAAGTTGTTCTGTTTGGCGCTACCGCCATTGGCCGTGATATGGCTCCTCGTGTATCTGCACGTGTTCATACCGGCTTAACCGCAGACTGTACAAAACTGGAAATCAACCCAGAAGATAAGGGCTTAATGATGACCCGTCCGGCTTTTGGCGGTAACATCATGGCGACTATCCTGTGTCCGGATCACCGTCCACAGATGTCAACGGTACGTCCTGGCGTTATGCAGAAACTTCCTACAAACGACGCAGCGGAATGCGAAGTAATCAAAGAAGAAGTTGCTGGCTTAAGCGATCACATGAACGTAGAAGTGATGGAAATTGTTAAAACCGTTGCCGAAAAAATGGATATTCAGGATGCTAAAATCCTTGTATCTGGCGGCCGTGGTATGGCATCTCCAGAAAACTTCAAGCTGCTTGAAGACCTGGCAGACGCTTTAGGCGGAACCATCTCTTCTTCAAGAGCCTGTGTAGATGCTGGCTGGGTTGAAAAAGACCGTCAGGTTGGTCAGACTGGTAAAACCGTTCGTCCGAATCTGTATATTGCCTGCGGTATCTCCGGCGCAATCCAGCATTTAGCTGGTATGGAAGAATCTGATGTCATCATCGCGATCAACAAAGACGAAACTGCTCCGATCTTCAACGTAGCAGACTTTGGTGTCGTTGGCGATGTATTCAAAATCTTACCACTGTTCACAGAAGCAGTTAAGAAAGAAATGGCAACCAGATAGTTAGAAGTTCTTATGAAATTAAAAGTCCGAAGCCTTAAAAAGCTTCGGACTTTTTTATTGAGCGCATCTGCATTTTTTTGCGCAGTCGGTAGAAGTTTTTGCGAGAGCATGTACAAACGCGGTGTAAGGGTGTAAGATAAAGGTTAATAGAAACGTTACTTACGATGGAGGATTCGATGTCAGGAAAAAATATTTTTATCGCGAAGAGTGCCGATGTACTGGGCAAGGTCCGGATCGGCGATTACAGCAGCATTTGGTACCAGGCGGTACTGAGAGGGGATATGGACAGCATTACCATTGGCGAACGCAGCAACGTACAGGACGGCTCCGTGGTGCATGTGGCACCGGGAGGATATTCTGTGAAGATTGGTGACGGCGTGACTATTGGGCATAACTGTACCATTCACGGTTGCACCATTGAAGACAATGTGCTGGTCGGCATGGGCTCCACCATCTTAAACGGAGCGGTGATCGGTGAAAACACCATCATCGGCGCAGGCTCCCTGGTCACCCAGAACAAAGTCATTCCGCCGGGGTCCCTGGTCATGGGCAGTCCGGCAAAGGTGATCCGTCCCCTTACCGATGCCGAGATCGAAAGCATCCGCGCCAACGCGCGGGAATACATGGAATGTATGCGTCTGGAACCTGGCAAGAGCTATTATGAAAACAGCGAGGGTATTATTGTCGTCAGACAGCTCTAAACGGATCAGCGTAATAAAAAAGCACTCAGATACAGGTTCTGAGTGCTTTCTTTTATACAAATTTAACCGCTGTCCCGTAGGCGATAACCTCGGCAGCCCCCTGCATGATGGCCGATGAGGCGTAACGGATATTGACTACCGCGTCGGCACCCAGGCCCTCGGCCTCCTGTACCATCCGTTTGGTAGCCAGTGCGCGCGCGTCGTTCATCATTTCATTATAAGCCTTGAGTTCACCACCCACAATGGTTTTAAACCCTTGGCTGATGTCGCGCCCAATGTTTTTGGACTGAATGGTCGAGCCCTTGACCAGGCCCAGCATTTCAAATTCCTTACCACTGATATAATCAGTATTTACTAAGATCATCTTCTTCTCCACTCCTTATCTCATCAATTCGCTGAATTAAAACATGGAGGGAAACGCCGGCCAGCGCCAGTGGCAGGATACTGCACAAAATCTTAATGATCAGTGGGACATCAATCAGAAAACAGACGATGATAAAACCCACAAAATATAAGATCAGCAGCAGTCCAATGACCAAAGGGGCAATGATTTTCTTTGTTTTCATAAACAGGCTGCTCCCTTCCTAAGCTGTTTCCATTATATCGGATATTTGTCTTCAGGACAAGGACTAGTCGTCATAATCGCCGAAAATATTGCGGCTCCGCCAGTTTCTGAGTTTGAAAAAGGCAAAGACACCGCCGCCGGCCAGCACGATCACAATAGGAACCGCGATAAACAGTGGGTTAATGCCCTTATCCGTCGTTTTTAAAAGGATCAGGTAATCCCCCGGGGCGTTTACATTAAAGGTCGCCACCTTGGTATCATTGTGGTAAGTGGTGACAACCGGGTCGATACTGTCGTTTTCGCTGTTGTACTTGCTGGCAGTGAATTGGGATTCTGACTGAAGCTTTGAGGCCTGGTCATCGGTCAGGGCAATATTAATTTCCAGAGGTTTCTCAAAGCTTGAAAGCGAGGACAGAGCTCCTGTGGATTTTAGGGTTGACGCCTCAATTGTAAAAGGTGTGGTCACAGGCGTCAGCTTAGTTTCAGACAGTTTATAGCTGCTGTTTGAAAGGCTGGGGCCTTTTTTGAGTCCAAGGACCAGTTTGTCGCCGTCGGCCAGCTTACTCAGGTCATCGTTTTTTAAAATGGACGGTGAAACAATGACAGAATCCTTATTGACAGGAACATTTAAAACGATTTTGCCGGTCTGCATATTTTTGAGGGCCGGCGCGGGCACGCGGATATTGACTTCCGGATCTGTAAGCCCTTTAGTTTCAATGGCCGGAGCTTTTAAAACCAGCTTGGTGAGGGCAGAGGAGCCCGCCTGCTGCTTTTCGGTCAGCTTAACGGCACCGGCTGTAATGGCCGCGTTCAATGCATCGTTGTTAAATTCGACGGTCACCGTATTTTGGCTGGTAGCTGCCGTATAAGCGTTTGACGGCAGGTTGACGTCGATGGTCGTTTCCTTAACAGTCAGCGTGATGGGATAATCGCCCTCCACCTTCTGGACTTCCTGCACCTGTTCCTCCACTGTGGTTTCTACCGTTGTGGATTCCGTGGGCACATAGTCGTCGCTGTCATCATAGGAATTGTTGTAATAGGAAGGTGTGTAGTCGTTATTATCATAGCTGCCGTCGTAGCCATCATTATAATCACTGCCATCGTTGTTGTCGCTTGGCCCCGGGTCTGGGTTTGGCGCTGGATCCGGAGCTGGGTCCGGAGCGGGATCGGGTTCAGGGTCCGGCTGTGGATCAGGGTCGGGCTGTGGATCAGGGTCGGGCTGTGGATCAGGATTAGGGTCCGGGTCTTCTACTGGCGGTGTTTCAGTCTCGTTATTTCCGCCATCCGGGTCACGTGTGCTGGTCATAACAGAAAAGGAGCCTGCCTTGTAAACAGAGGCGCAGGCTGTCTGCACTGTAAAATTAAAGATCAGAGCAAATGTCAAAATTGCTGTCATTAGTTTTTTCATTTTTCTCTCCATTACATAAAAAGATAGTCCCAATTAAAAAATCGAATTGTGATCTTCATTATATCACAATTCGATTAAAAATAGTAAATTCTTTTAAGATTCGATGCGGAACTGAGCCAGCGGCCGGAACAGCAGCATGGAGATGACAATGCCCACAATGGCCTGCAAAGCGTTAAAAGGAATATTAACCAGCGGAGAGACAAAACTGCCGTACAAGATAATTTCTGATACATAGTAGATCAGAGTCATGATCACTCCGGCAATTACCATCACAGCGATTTCTTTTTTCCGTCCCGGGTTACCGCGCAGAAAATATCCAGTCAGGTAAGCCATCACGCCTTTGGCCAGCATGGTAGGGATGATATAGGCCCCAAAGCCGGCGAAGTAATCCGCCGCCCCTGCGCCGATGGCCGCCGCAATGGTGCCGTAGACCGGCCCCAGAATAAAGCCACACAGAAAAACCGCCGCGTCGCCCAAATGGATGTAGCCGTTGGGAATCGGGATCTTCACGACTGAGATCATGATAAAGGTAACGGCCATTAGCAGCGCCGTATAGCATACTTTTTTGGTTGTGATGTTCACTTTTAGACCTCCGAAAATAAAACGTTGCATCCATTATAGCACATTGGCAGGGAATGAAAAGGACCAAAAAGGACCAAAATCGTGCGGATTCTGGTCCCTATGGGTTTTACTGTACTTTTTCGATAAAAATGCTCACGCTGCTCGCGTAGTCGAGACCGGTGCGCTGCGGATTGTTGGGGCTGATGGTTACGCTGATATCGCAGCCGTCCACGTTGCCGGTGATGGTGGTAGAAGCGTCGCTGTCGGCCTGGTTAAAGTTTTCGGCAGAAGCCATGAGATCCGAATAAAACTGCGCCAGCTCAGCCGTGTCGGCAGTGGAGCCGTAAACCGCTGTCCAGCCGGGATTTCCATTGTTTGTGGTAATATCGTGGGAGTCTCCGACGCCGCTCACTTTGTAAAGCGGCAGAAGATTGCTGGGGTAGGACTGGGCCAGCTGTCCGTCCTCATTATTATAGAGGTCGGCCTGGTTCGCGTCAATGACCTCCTGCATTTCCGGCGGGGTCTGTAAACCCTCGGTGGTTGCTGAGTTGTCAACTGTGGGCTGCGGGGTTGCCGTCGGGGTATTGTCCGCGACGGAGGGCGCGCTGGTCGGGGTGGTTTTGGCAGCGTCTTTTGATCCGTTAAACATGGGAACAAAAAACATAATGCCCACGATGATGACAATCACTGCTAAAACGCCGAGAAGTACTTTTTTTTTCGTGTTCATGTTGAGTCACCTTCATTCATCTTTCTAAAATACTATTAATGATTCCGTATAATTCATTATAAACGATTTTCTCTAAAATATAAACCATTTTCTTTAGAAACTAAAGAATACACTTGATTTTCTCCAGAATATTAGGTAAAATAGACTTCATGTATGAATCGATCAAATGCAATGACGAGGACGCTGTGATCACACGTTTTTCAGAGAGGTAACCCTAGTGCTGAAAGGTTACCAGAACAACGGTCATGGAAATCACCTCTGAGCAGGGTTTTTGAGCCAGCCGGTTAGGAAACCACGGGAAACCGTTATCTTTATCGAGTGGGCAGGCACCCTTATAGGGGCGCAGTCTGTCAATCTGGGTGGTACCGCGGAGTTTTGCGCTTCGTCCCTGCGTTGTTGCAGGGGCGGAGCTTTTTTAATGCTTGATGATCCTGCAAAATAACGATCAAAATAACATTATCAAATGAGGAGGCACTATGGCTGTATTTAAAAATTTATCCAATGAATGTGTCAGTGAAACTGAAAATAAAATCGCCAGCCGCTGGGAAGAGATGGATATCTTAGACAGAACCATCAAAAACCGCGACGACGCAGAAAATTTTGTATTCTATGAGGGGCCGCCGACGGCCAATGGAAAACCGGGGATCCACCATGTGATCGCCCGTACCTTAAAGGACTCGGTCTGTAAATACCAGACCATGAAAGGCTACCGCGTGCTGCGTAAAGCCGGCTGGGATACCCATGGACTGCCGGTTGAGATTGAGGTCGAAAAGCAGCTGGGGATCAGTAGTAAGCCAGAGATTGAAGCTTACGGAATCGCAGAGTTTAACAAAAAATGTAAGGACTCTGTCTTTAGCTATGAAAAGCAGTGGCGCGAGATGAGCAAGCGCATGGGCTATTTCATCGATCTGGAAAACCCCTACATTACGCTGGACAACAACTACATTGAATCCGTCTGGTGGATTTTAAATAAATTCTTTAACGAGGGATATATTTATGAAGGGCATAAGATTCTGCCCTATTGCCCGCGCTGCGGCACCGGGCTGGCATCCCACGAGGTCGCCCAGGGCTACCAGGAAATCAAGACCAATACGGTTGTCGTGGCTTTCAAGCGCGCCGACGCCGATGAATACTTCCTGGTCTGGACCACCACACCGTGGACGCTGGCCGCCAATGTGGCCCTGGCCGTCAATCCCGAGGCCGACTATATCAAGGCAAAAAGCAAGGGCGAGGTCTACATCTGCGCCAAGGTGCTCGCGCCCAAACTGCTGGGGGACGATTACGAAATCATCGAGGAAATGAAAGGGAAAGCCCTCGAGCATATTCCTTATGAACGTCTCATGGACTTTGTGCCTGTACCGCCGAATAAAAAAGCTTTCTTTGTTACCTGTGCCGACTACGTCACCACCGAGGACGGTACCGGTGTGGTTCATATTGCTCCGGCCTTTGGGGAGGATGACTACCAGGTTGGACGTAAATACAACCTGCCTGTGCTCCAGCCTGTAGGGGAGGACGGTAAATACACCGAAACACCCTGGAAGGGACACTTTGTCATGGAGGATGGCCTGGACATCCAGATCATCACCTGGCTCAAGGAAAACGGCAAGCTGTTTAAGAAAGAAAAAGTGCTCCACAACTACCCGCACTGCTGGCGTTGTAAGACACCGCTTTTATATTACGCAAAACCCAGCTGGTATATCGAGATCACCAAGATCAAGGATCGTCTCATCGAGAACAACAATGGGGTGGACTGGTATCCTGAATTTGTGGGTGAAAAACGCTTTGGCAACTGGCTTGAAAACCTCAACGACTGGGCCATCTCAAGAAGCCGTTACTGGGGAACACCACTGCCCATCTGGCGCTGTGACGACGAAAACTGCGGTGAGCTGGCCTCTGTCGGCTCAAGAGCTGAGCTTGCTGAGAAAGCCATTGAGGACATCAGCGAGGACATCGAGCTGCACCGCCCCTATGTGGACGACGTGCACCTGCGCTGCCCAAAATGCGGCAAGCCCATGACCCGTGTCAAGGACGTCATTGACTGCTGGTTCGACTCCGGCTCCATGCCCTTTGCCCAGTACCACTACCCCTTTGAGAACAAAGAGCTGTGGGAAAGCCAGTTCCCGGCCGATTTCATCTGCGAGGGCATCGACCAGACCCGCGGCTGGTTTTACTCACTGCTGGCCATCTCCTCCTTTGTTACTGGGAAAGCTCCTTACAAAAAGGTGCTGGTCAACGACCTGATCCTTGACGCTGAGGGTCAGAAAATGTCTAAATCCAGAGGAAATACGGTCAATCCCTTTGAGCTGTTTGACCAGTACGGCGCCGACGCGCTCCGCTGGTATCTGCTCTACGTGTCTCCAGCCTGGACGCCCACCCGCTTTGATGTGGAGGGCCTGAAGGAGGTACAGAGTAAATTCTTTAATACCCTGAAGAACACCTATAACTTCTTTACCCTGTACGCCAACACCGACGGTATCGACCCGAGAACCTTCTTTGTAGATTATGACAAACGCCCGGAAATCGACCGCTGGATGCTGTCCAAGTACAACCGTCTGGTGCAGGAGGTCCGCGGTGAGATGGAAATCTATGACCTCACCAAGGCTGTCCGCAAGATTCAGAACTTTGTCAATGAAGACTTATCCAACTGGTACATCCGCCGCAACCGCCGCCGCTTCTGGGGCAGCGAGCTGACAGAGGATAAGAAGGCTGTGTTCAACACCACCTTTGAGGTGCTGGAAGGTCTGGCCCGCCTGGTGGCGCCCTTCGCGCCCTACATCAGCGAGGAAATCTACACCAAGCTCACCGGCGCCGAATCCGTTCATCTGGCGGACTATCCGGCCGTCAACGAAGCTCTGATCGACGAAGCGGTGGAAGCGCCAATGGATCTGGTCCGCGATCTGGTCAGCCTGGGCCGAAGCGCCCGCGAGGAGGCACAGATCAAGGTGCGCCAGCCGCTTTCCGAGATCATCATCGACGGCAAGTACAAGGATACCCTGGGTGATCTGACCCGCCTGATGGAGGAAGAGCTGAACATCAAAAAGGTCGATTTTGAGGATAACCTGGGCGATTTCATGAACTATACCTTAAAGCCAAACTTTAAGGTGGCCGGCCCGATCCTGGGCAAAAATGTCAAGTTGCTGGGGAAGGCCCTTGCTGGCGTCAATCCTGCCGAAGTCGTGGCGAAGCTGGACGCCGGGGAAGTTTACCCTGTGGAAATCGACGGTGAAACCATTGAGCTGACCAAGGATTTCGTGGATGTCCGTATCGCCGCCAAGGATGGATTTAACGTACAGACCGGGGGGAATAAGTTCATCATTCTTGACACTACCCTGAGTCCAGAGCTCATCAACGAAGGATACGCCCGCGAATGCGTTTCCCGAATCCAGCAGCTCCGCAAAAACAGCGGATTTGAGGTCAACGACCACATCGACATCACCTACCAGGCCGACGATGAAGTGACCGCTGCCATCGAAGCCTTTGCGGATTTCATCAAAAAAGAAACCCTGGCGGAGTCTATCACCAAGGGAGAAGGCAACCTGGAAGCCTGCACCCTTAACGGACACGAGGCCGCTTTTGGGGTAGCGAAGGTTCAATAAACGAAGTGACATAAAGCAGCCGGAACACCATTTGAACGGTGTTCCGGCTGTGTTTTTATAAAAATTTAAAATAATTCTTAAAAAATATTTTTTTACAAAAGTATAAAAAAGAGCATGAAATTGCGGATTAAAGGGTAATCTGTGAATAAAAAAGGAAGCAAAGAAGAAGTATCTCTAACTTTAAGCGAAGATGACAACATTTACTTTTCGTAAACAGAGTGCTATAATAATAAATTAATACAGAACCTGTTTGAGGGGAGACAAACATTTGGATGTTAAGAAAAAACATGCTGAAAAGTCAGGGTGGGACTGTTTTTTTAAAACCTCAGTGATTTGGATTTTAGCCATCCTTTTTTTCGCATTCCTAATATACCGCTATGTCAGCGTCATGTTGCCTGAGGACACGCAGAAGGCATTTACCGATATTCTGTTAAAGATCACAGTTTTAATTATTGTCATCGGCCTTTTTCTCAATTTCTTCATTCTTCAGAACTACTATATTGCGATTTCACGTATCGTTGGCATTCTGGACGAAAATACCAGTCAGCATGTGGATGATTATTATACGACCCAAAATCCTGCTGGACATATTTTTCAGAGTTTTGATCAGTTCTATCAGGAGTATGACTCCTACAAAAGTAAGGTAGAGCAGCAGCAGGATATTTTGTTTGAAAATTTTCTGGTGCGTCTGCTCAAAGGGCATATTCAAAACGAGGCCATTTACTATCAGCTGATGGAAGATTATGATTTTGATATCCGAAACAATGCGTTTGTATTGGTACTCTTTGACATTGTCTCAGATGGCGACCAGATCGAGGATGAAAAGCTGAGCTATATTTATGCCTTTATAAAGGAAAACTTTTCCTCCTATATGAAACGAATCTATCAGAGTTATGGAACCGAGGTCGACGGCCGGATTGCTTTTTTTATCCTCTCGGATGTCGAGTCATTGGATACTACTGTGTCCGCCGTCGAGATTGAACGGATGGTCAAACTCATGCGTGAAAATATCTGGAGCCGGTTCAGCTATGATCTGTGGGTGTGTGTCAGCAGCGTGAACCGCGGGATTCCCGGCTGTAAAACTGCTTATTTCCAAACTGTTGAAACCCTGCAAAAAGCACGCCTTACTGGCAGCGCTGACCACGTGCTTTTTTATTCAGACTATATGACGGGCAAGTCCTACAGGGGCAATGAGCAGATGTGGTTTAAATACGAGCATCATTTTATCAACGCTATCAATGCAGGGGACTATGAGGAGGCCTCCAGAATTTTTAACAAGCTTTTGAAAAATGACTATATCACCGGCGCATCCTCCCTTAATCTGGCCCGGTTCCGGCTTTTTGGTCTGCTAAACTCCATGATTAACGCCCTGGGAGAGGTTCGTCTGTCCATGAATGTCGAGTTTTTTGACGAGCTGGATGCGCAGCGTCTTTTGCTGGAGTGCAAGTCGCTGCCTGAGCTGGAAGCTGTATCCCAGAGTATTTTTGAACAAATTAACCAGTACTCGGCAAAGAATCAGGTATCAGCTTCGAACAGCAAAATGCAGCGGGTGAGTGAATACCTGAAAACCCATTACGACGACTGCAACCTGAACGCTGTGGCTGTAGCCGAAACGTTTAACATGAACCCTTCCTATTTTTCCAGAAGCTTTAAAAAGGCCGTGGGTACAGGATTCAGCGATTACTTGTCGCGGCTCAGGATTCAGGAGGCCTGCCATCTTTTAGAGGAAACCGATATGACAATTTCCGACATTGCGGATAAAATTGGCTACAATAACGCTCTTACGCTGACGCGGGCTTTTAAAAAGATTGAAGGAACCACCCCAGGGCAGTATCGTCAGAGCCACCACGATTAAGAAGGATACCATCATGAAAAAAGATCACCTCATTGGCTATAAACAGAATATTATCCGGTGCAATCTCGGCTTCCGCTATGCGCTCATCTGCGGTATGTGCTGGGGGATGGCCTATATCCTGATCACGTCTGTCATGAAAGCCTATCCGCGGGACAGCTATTCCATGACGATGCTGCCCATTGTGCTGGCCACTTCAACAGCCCTGATCGTGACGCTCATCAACGTGGTGGGATTGGGCTTCAGGAAAAAATTCCGGGAGTTTGTCCGAACGCTGCACGCGCCATCCATTTTAGGGAAGCTGATTCTGGCCGCTGTCATGGGCGGGATTGCAGCTTTTTGTACTTATATTCTCGCGCTGTCCGACACTATTTTTTCGACCATCGCGGTGTTATTCTACCCGGTGCTCACTGCGGCTATTGCGCGCAAATGGTACCGGGAAAGAATCAGTTGGCAATGTGCCCTTGGCATTGTGGTGATTCTGGCGTGTTCCAGTCTTATCTACCTGCCAAATCTTTTTGCCGAGAGTGGCAGCTCATTGGTCCTCTCGCTTTTCGGTCTAGTAGCCGGTATTGGCTGGGGCGTGGAGGCCGCTATTGTGGGCAGGGTCTGTGAGACGGCTGACTCTGATGTCTGCCTCAGTATCCGGTTTTGCTTTGAGAGCATTCTCTGGGTGCTTATCTGTCTAGCACTGGCTTTGACGGGCAGTCCATTGTCCACTGCTTTCGAACAGTGTTTTCAAGGGCAGGCCGCGTGGATGATTCCTGGGATTGCTGTTTTTCTGGCGGTCAACTATATGAACTGGTATCGCAGCATTGTTTTTATCGGAGCCAGCAGGGGACCGGCGGTCAGCAATCTCTCCGGCTTTATCCTGTTGGTACTCAGCATGGTTTTTTACATGAACAATCCAGACTGGTTTACAGTCTTTTCGGCCTCCGGGTCTCTGATTGGTGTGGTCATCATCTATATGGACTGCGCCAACTCGGACGGACTGCCCTTGTTGCGGCAGAAGGGTGGCCGGGCTGCCGGGTGCGGACGTGAGTTGTCTGCCAAGCCGCCGGCAAAAATGGTTATTCTGAAGTACCTGGAGTCCTCCCGGATGCTCTGGGACTACGAGATCGCAGACTATATTGAAGATTATGAAAAGAACTATACCACCGAGTACAGAGAATTGGTGCGGGAATGGACCGTTGAACTGCGCGCCATGGGGCTGATCGAAATCATTCAGGAAACTGTGGACAACGGAGAGCATTTTCAGCGTGGGAAACGCCTTTGCCAATACCGTCTGGCAAAAGAGGAGGAATAAACAAAAAAGAACTGCCATACCACGGTGCGGCAGTTCTTTTATTTTTTGTGCTGCTATGCGAAGGCTTTTCGGAAAGTCTCCTCGTTGTCCTCAAGCCATTTCAGGCAGGCGACAAAGTGCTGGGTATAGAATAAATATTCATACGGGTCCAGGGTGGCGTCGTAAACACAGGCAGAGCTGCACCAGCCCAGGTCGTAGAGAGCGCCCTGCACGGTTACTTCGTACAGATAATTTTTTTCGATGTCGGTCAGAGGTTCGATACCTCCGGCCTTACGCAGCTCCTCATCGTAGGTTTTTACAAACAAGGCTGCGCGGTTCAAATTGATAATACCGTTGGTATCTGACAGCCAGGAAGAGAAGCAATAGTGGATGGCCAGTCCCAGCTCAAACAAGCGGGAGTCGATTTTGGCCATGTCATAGTCAAAGCTTCCGCAGACCTCGCCGTTGTCCAGGTATTTAAAGTTGCCGGGATGGAAGTCGCAGTGGCACACATTGGAGATCATGGTACTGTAGTCTGCATCCGGAATTACTGAGCGCTCGCACATTTTTGCAAAGAAGTTATAGTTAGCGTCATAGTATTCGGTATAGACATTTTCGAAGCCAGATTCGGCGTAGCTTTTCCGGTATTCCTTCAGAGTTTTCGGGAATTTACGGATAATCTCATTGACGGTGATGTCCTCGTTGTCCATGATGTTGTCTCCATGGCGTCCCTCAGGGTCAAAGTTCCGGGTCGAGTTGTGAAACTCGGCCAGTGATTTGGCGGCAGAGGTAACAGTAAGATCGGCCACACCTGAATTGGCCCAGTTGGGAATCCAGTCATAATGGGCCTTTCCGCCCACAAAGTTAAAGACTGCAAAATAGCTTTTAGTGTCACCTTCGGTAGTGGTCTCAGTTACCTCGTGATAGGTTTTGCCGTCTCTGGCCGGGATGGGGACTGCGCCGTAGGTAAAACCGTTTTCCTTGGCGTGCTTTAACATGCTGTGTTCAAAAAGCAGAGATTCCAGCTCCTTGCCGTTTTTGTATTTCCTGACAAACCAGGTCTGTTTTTCGCCGTCTTTTTCTGTGTAAATTCCAAAGGAGGTGTTGATGTAACCGCCAAAGATTTGATACACTTCTAGCAGCGTGCCGATATCATAATAATTTTCCACCAAATCCCGCAGCTGTGTATACAGATAGGACTCGCGTGTCTTTGCCAGAACCTCATCCAGGTATTCCTGCATGCCAGAGGCGGCGTTAAAAATATTTAACAGTGCCTGGGCGTTTGTGGGTGGATAGTTTTTCATAATTTCGGTCTGCATTTCAATAAATTTTCCGTCTACCATTTTTATTCCCCTTTTTTAATATGTATTGGTCAGCCTGTTTACATGGCTGCCCTGATCTGTTTTCAGGATAGCACAGTTTTTTTGAAAACGAAATCAGCAGTTTTTGATCTGACAATCGCCCGGTGCAGAATGTCAAAATTTGATGGGTGCGGAAATTTTTGAAGCTTTTGGAACAGGGCAGCTTTATTTTTTAATCAGCGACCATAAAAAATTGAAGTGTGGTTCATTTTTTGATTTTGGCGGAAAATGCATGCCAATGTCAGAACCTGCGCGTTGTCATGGCGAAAAAAACAGGCTATGATAAAGCCATGAAACGAACGGGCCGTTCAGAAAGCAAAAAATTCAGGAGGAGTAATAAACATGATAAACTCAAAAATTGAAGTGCTGAGTCCCGAAGCGATGGACCGTGTACACGAAGCCAGTATGGAGATTCTGGCGAAAAAAGGGGTTATTTTTGAAAGTGAAAAAGCGCGCAGTCTGTTAAAAAAGGCCGGCTGTAAGGTAGAAGGCGAAATTGTTTTCTTCCCGAGAGCGTTGGTTGAGGCTTCTGTTAAACAGTGTCCATCAACCTTTAAACTTCAGGCAATGGACGACGCCAAAAGCGTGGAATGCGGCGCTCAGCTGTCTGTGCATCCGGCAGGGGGCGAGGTTTTTGTCTCAGACATGAAGCAGGGACGGCGGGCGCCTCTCTTAAAGGATTTTGCTAACATGCAGAAGGTTTACCAGGCTTGCAAGAATATTCCCATTGCCGGCTATCAGCCCATGAGCCCGAGTGATGTTCCCCAGCGTTATAAAGGAATGTACATGACCTACGAATCTTTCAAGCACTGTGACAAGCCGCTTCTGGCGCCCATGGAGCTGGACTCCATCGCTGAAAAGGAAGAAAATCTCAGACTGTATGAGGTGGCCTTTGGGAGAGAAGGCTTCTGTCAGGACCACTACGTGACCTGGCACGCGGTCTGCCCAAACTCACCGCTGTATTACTCCGAGTTTGCCTGTGAGGGTATCGAGGTTTATGCGGCATGGAACCAGCCGGTATCCATTGTGTCTGCGCCAATGTCCGGCATCACTTCGCCGGTATTTCTGTACTCGACTGTGGCGCTCCAGAATGCCGAACAGCTGGCCGGTCTGGTCTATGCCCAGCTGATCAAGCCCGGGGTACCGGTCATTCTGTCCGCGTCTTTAACCTACGGCAACCTCAAGTACGCCTCCTGGGAATGTGCGGCGCCAGATACTGCTCTCATGCTCATCGCCGCCACCCAGATGTACAAGGATTACTACCATCTGCCAGCCAGAGCCCAGACTGGTGTCACCAGCTCCAAAGCCATCGACTATCAGGCCGGCATGGAAACCATGCAAAGCTTTATCCTTACCGCTCTTGCCGGCGTCACCCTGACCAGCCAGTCTGTAGGTACTCTGGAAAATCTGATGTGTACCTCCTTTGAAAAAACCGTTCTTGACGACGAGCTCATCGGCCGTGTGCAGCATATATTAAAGGGAATGGAAACCACCGAGGAAACCCTGGCGCTGGACGAAATTTATGAGGCTGATTTCCGCGGCGATTTCATGACCAATGACAGCACCCTGGACTATTGCCACGATGACTGGCAGCCTACCGTATCGGACTGGGAAAGCTACGAGCAGTGGGAAAAGAACGGAAGCCCGGAACTTATCGAGCAGGCTAATAAGCGCGTTCAGCAGATTTTGGACGAAGCACCTGAGATGGTAGTGGATCCGGCCGTAGACGCAGAAATGAAAAAATATATGAAGATGGTGGAGGAGCGATAAGTGTCGTCCCCTAAAGAGAGGTAAATTATGTCAGCGAACAAGAAAAAGGGAATCCTGTTTGGGGTGGCCTCTGGGCTGTCCTGGGGATTTTACACTGTGCTCCTGTACAATGTTTTAAATCTGTACGCGGGGAGCACCGGGACGGTTGATAACTTTCACGGTTGGATTCTCATCATCACTACGGCGCTGGTTATCGGTCTCTGCGACAGCGTATTTGGACTGATCTTCGAATGCTGCTACCTGATTAAAATCGGCCAGTTCAGGGATTATCTAAAGGTGCTGTTCAGCAAGAACTCCTTTGGCATTATACCGGCAGCCCTGTTTTCGGGGCTGATGGGGGCCATCCCCTATTCCATCGCCAGCAGCTACTCGTCCTCGGTGGCGGGAACCATCTCGGCGGCTTTCCCGGCTATTGGGGCCATCGTAGCAGCAATCTGGTTTAAGGAGAAGCTGACCAAGCTAAAGTTTTTCGGTATTATCCTGTGTATTGTGGGGACCGGGGTCATGTACGGTCTCTCCGGTGCGGGAGTTCCGGTTTTTGTGTATGGCATCGCCTTTATCTGCGCGGTCGGGTATGCTATGGAGGGCTGCTTCGGATACAATATGATGCGTGGGGATGTGTCCTCAACTGTGTCGACCACCCTGAGAAGAACCTTTCTCCTGCTGCTGTATCTGATTTTAATCATTGTGATCTCAGCTGTGACAAACAATTTCGGCTATGTGCTCAGCCTGGTTCAGTCCTTTGATATGAACATGGCCATCCCAGCCTTTGCGGGGCTTGGGGGCGCCAAGGTTGCGGTGTGGATCATCCTGTTTATTGGCTCCTGCCTCGGCGGGGTGTCTTACATCACCTGGTACTACAGCATGGAATACAGCGGCGTCGCAACCGCCCAGGTACTCAACATTACCTACGGGATATGGATTGTCATTATCCTGATGTTCCCACCGTTTTTGGAAATGCCGGGAATCGGTACCATTCTGGGCGCGCTGGTGCTCTTTGGCGGTGCGGCCCTAGTGAGTAAGGAAAGTTAGAATTTAAAAAAGAAAGAGGAAAACGGATGATTATCATAGGAGAAAAAATTAATGGCTCCATTCCTACAGTGGGAGAGGCCATCAAAAAACAGAACGCAGAAGAAATCAGGCACCGGGCCATAATACAAGCCGAGGCCAACGCCACCTTTATTGACTGCTGTGCCTCGGTGGCCGAGGCAAAGGAGGCTGAAACCCTAAAGTGGATGATCGACCTCATCCAGGAGGTTACCGATGTTCCCATCTGTGTGGACAGCCCCAGCCCCCAGTCCTGTGTCGAGGGCATGAAATACTGTACTCAGCCTGGGCTCATCAATTCGGTTTCAATGGAAGGGGATAAAATCGATACGATCTTCCCCATCATTGCAGACACCAAGTGGGAGTGCGTGGCGTTGCTCTGTGATGACCGTGGCATTCCAGACACTACTGGACGCCGCATGGAGGTTTTCCACAACATTATGGCCAGGGCCGAGGAATACCATATCGCCCCCTCCAGGCTGCACATTGACCCATTGGTAGTTACGCTTTCCACCAGCGAGGACGCCCTGACCACCTTTGCCCAGTGCTGTCGTCAGATCAAGGCTGAGTACCCGGAAATACACATTACCAGCGGACTCAGCAACATTTCCTTTGGTCTGCCGGGAAGAAAGTACGTGAATCAGGCGTTTATGGTACTGGCCATGGAGGCAGGCATGGACAGCGCCATCGTAGACCCAACCAACCGGGATATGATGGCCATGATCTACGCGGCCGATGCATTACTTGAAAATGACGAGTACTGTCTGGAATACATCGATGCCTTCAGAGAAGGTATTATCGGTTAAACGTTGCATAAAAATAAGATTTATTGATAATAAAAGAGGGAGAAAAAAATGAACGAAAACATTCAAAAAGTATCAGAAGCCATTGCAAAGGGAAAAAGAAAATTAATCCAGGGTATTGTCCAGGAGGCTTTGGACGCGGGCTGCGACCCGATGGAAATCCTGAATACGGGTATGATCGGAGCCATGGATGAGATCGGTGAGCGCTTTAAAACCGGCGAGGTCTATGTGCCTGAAATGCTGGTGGCTGCCAAGGCCATGAAGCTTGGAGTGGAGGTCTTAAAACCCCATCTGGCCAGTGGAGACTCTGCCAGCGGCGGAAAGGTGCTGATCTGCACTGTCCACGGCGATTTACACGACATAGGCAAAAATCTTGTATCCATGATGATCGAGAGCGCTGGCTTTGAAGTGACTGACCTGGGCGTTGATGTCCCGGCGGAAAAAATCATCAAGACGCTTCAGGATAACCCGGATATCCAGGTGGTTGCCCTGTCGGCGCTCCTGACCACCACCATGCCGTCCCTCGAGGAAACTGTGGCGGCCATCCGGTCGGACAGCAACGTCAGCCATGTGAAAATCCTGATCGGCGGGGCTCCCATCACAGCCGACTTCGGCGAAGCGATAGGGGCTGACGCCTATGCCTCTGACGCCGCTTCTGCCGTGACCTCAGTCAAGGAGCTGGTCGCCTGAAAAAAAGTGTGTCCAATCATAATCCTTTTATAATCCAATTATTGAAAGCATCCGTGGTATTCCAATCTGCACTGCGGGTGCTTTCTTTTTGTGTTCCGAAAATGTATAATAAGAACAGGCGGCTGTAAAGCCGGACCGCTGTAAGAATAGAGGACCAATTATTTTGAATAACAACGCGAATAACATGCAAAATACCTTTTTTAAAAAGAAATCAAACGCCATTCTCACTGCCATCCTCTGCACCTTTTTGTGGGGGAGTGCTTTTCCGGTGCTCAAGATCGGGTACCAGTGGTTCCAGATTCCAGCGGGGGATATCTGGTCTAAAATGGTGTTTGCCGGCCTGCGCTTTTTCCTGGCTGGCTTTGTGGTACTTGCCCTCAACCGGCTTTTTAACAAAGGGGACCGGGTGCGCTGGTATCCCGAGTACGGGCGGTGGATCGTAGCCCTGGCGCTTCTGGGCACCACGGTGCAGTATTTCTTTTTCTACATTGGGGTGGGCAATACTACTGGGGTCAAGGGCAGTATCGCCGCCACTGCGGGCACCTTTCTGGTCGTGCTGCTGGCGCCATTGTTTTTTAAGAGCGACCGCTTGAACCGCAATAAGGTGCTCGGTATGCTCCTCGGCTTTACCGGTATTCTGCTGACTGCCCTCAACGGCGGCACAGAGGGCCTTAATTTTAATTTCACCCTCATGGGCGAGGGATTTCTCGTCATTGCCGGGCTGGGGGATGCCGGGGGCGTTCTGGTGGCCAAATACCTGTCAGATAAGATTAACCCTTTCCATTTTTCCTTTTATCAGATGGTTTTAGGTGCGCTGGTGCTTCTGGCCCTGGGCATAGGCTTTGGGATGGCGGGAGGCGGGCTGCACCTGGTATTTACTCTCAGGGGGATGCTGCTGCTCGTCTACGCCGCCATTATCTCTGGTGTGGCCTTTTCGCTGTGGAATGTGCTGCTGCGGTATAACGAGGCCAGCGCAATCACAGCTTTTAAATTCCTGATTCCGGTTTTCGGGAGCCTGCTGTCGATCCTGTTATTACCCGGGGAATCTTTTACCCTCTTTATTGTGCTGGGACTGCTGGCGGCGTCTCTGGGAATCTATCTGGTCAACCGGAAGATACAGCCTTAATAAAATTTGACAAGACTTACAAAATCCGATATACTTGAACTCAATTCACATACTGGAGTATGGGGCAAGGAGGGAACAGAATGACGATAAGGTCTGAAAAGAAACGTGTTTTGACACTGTTGCTGGCGGCTTTTTTTGTTGTGTTCTTTTTCCTCAGCACCGCCTTCATGACAGAGGAGGCCCATCACGACTGTGTGGGCGATGGGTGCCCGATCTGTATGCAGATTTCTGCGCTCCAGAACTTTTTCAAGCAGCTGGATACCGGCGCGGCCCTGACAGCCGCAGTGCTGGTGCTGCATCTTATTTTTCGCTGTATAACGCCCAAATGGGACAGCTTCTTTTTAGTCACTTCGCCGGTTCGGCTAAAGGTGCGGATGAATAACTGAAAAAACCTCAAGGGAGTAGTTCTGCTTATAAAAGCAGCGTATCCTTGTTTCTTTATACTCAAAATCAGAGAAAATGGAGGTTTTTTTATGATAAAACAACGATTAGCATGGTTTTTAACTATTATTTTATTAGTGGGGATGCTGACACTGGGAGCTGCGGGCTGCCAGCAAACCAGCGGAAAAACAGACAGAGACACTGTTGTCAAGGTGGTTGCCACCAACTTTCCACCCTATGATTTTGCCAGGCAGGTGGGCGGTGACAAGGTAGAGGTCTCGATGCTGGTGCCCCCGGGAGCCGAGAGCCATTCCTATGAGCCAACGCCTCAGGATATTATTAAAATTCAGAACTGCGATGTGTTTATCTACGGCGGCGGAGACTCCGACGCCTGGATCGACGGTATTCTGGATTCCATCGACGCGCCGAATATGAAGAAGATTGCCATGATGGACTGCGTACAGCCTGTGGTGGAGGAAACCGTTGCGGGCATGGAGGATGACCACGATCACGACCAGGAGAGCGGCGGGGCCGAAGCGGCCGAAGCGCCGGAGTATGACGAGCACGTGTGGCTGGATCCACAGAACGCTGCGAAAATTGTCGAAAAGATCAACAGCACCCTGGATGAAGTCGACCCGGACAACAAACAAATCTTTGACCAGAACACAAAAATCTACACTGGTAAGCTCAACGCTTTAGACGAGCGCTTCAAGGATATGGTGGCTGGCGCGGCCCGGAAAACCATTGTGGTGGGCGACCGGTTCCCCTTCCGCTACCTGACAGACGCTTATGGCCTTAACTATTATGCTGCTTTCCCGGGCTGCTCCACCGAGACAGAACCCAGTGCGGCCACGGTGGCTTTTCTGATCGACGAGGTGAAAAAGGAAAAGATTCCTGTGGTTTTCCACACCGAGCTCTCCAATGAACGGATGGCTGATTCCATCGCCGAGAGCACCGGCGCGGTAAAACGACAGTTAAACGCCTGCCATAACGTGACACAGCAGGACTTTGACAGCGGCAAGACTTATCTGGACTACATGAACGAAAATGTGGACGTTCTGCGGGAGGCATTGTATTAAAATGGCACTGTTTACCTGTAAGGATGTTGCCTTTGCTTACGATGGCGTGACCGCCGTAGAGGGGCTGAATTTTGAAATCAATGCCGGGGATTACCTCGGGATTGTGGGAGAGAACGGTGCGGGAAAAAGTACCCTGATCGCCGGACTGCTGGGGCTGAAAAGCCCTGGCTCCGGCCAGATCATTATGGGGGACGGACTCAGGAAAAACGAGATCGGCTATCTGCCGCAGAAAAGCCCTGTCCAGCGCGATTTTCCCGCCAGTGTGTACGAGGTGGTGCTTTCCGGGGGGCTGAACCGCCAGGGGTTCCGCCCCTTTTATAAAGAAGCAGACAAGAAGGCCGTACAAATCAATTTAAGGAGGCTGGGTATCGAAGACCTGAAAAAGCGCTGCTTCCGCGAACTGTCCGGCGGCCAGCAGCAGCGGGTTTTGCTGGCCCGGGCCCTTTGTGCCACCAACAAGATTCTGCTGCTGGATGAACCGGCCGCGGGTCTGGATCCAGTGGCCACACGGCGGCTCTACGAGCTGGTAAAGGCAGTGAACAAAAAGCTGGGGATCTCGGTGGTCATGGTGTCCCACGACATCGAGAGCGTGATGCGCTACAACAGTCATGTTCTGCACCTTGGTGGCCGTCAGCTGTTCTATGGCACCGTGGAGGAATACCGGCGCAGTCCGGTAGGGCGCCATTTTCTGGGAGGTGAGGACCATGATTGATCTGATCCGGGAAATGCTGTCATATCCTTTTTTAGTGCGCTCAATGGTGGTGGGGATACTGGTAACGCTCTGCGCGGCGCTGCTGGGCGTCAGTCTGGTGCTCAAGCGGTATTCCATGATCGGGGACGGTTTGTCTCATGTGGGTTTCGCGGCTCTGGCCATCGCCATGGCCTTTAACCTGGCGCCGCTGTCTGTGGCCATTCCGGTGGTGGTGGTCTCTGCTTTTTTCCTGCTCCGCATCAGCGAGAACAGCAAAATTAAGGGCGACGCGGCCATCGCGCTCCTGTCCACCAGCGCTCTGGCGGTTGGGGTGGTGGTTATCTCCATGACCACAGGCATGAACACCGATGTATGTAACTACCTCTTTGGCAGTATTCTGGCCATGAGCGTGAGCGATGTGCGGCTCAGCATTATCCTGTCCATTGTGGTGCTGGTGCTCTTTGTGATTTTTTACAATAAGATTTTTGCCATTACCTTTGACGAGAACTTCGCCAAAGCGACCGGCGTAAAGACTGAGCTTTACAATATGCTGGTCGCGATCCTGACCGCGGTCACCATCGTGCTGGGCATGCGCATGATGGGAACCCTGCTGATCACCAGCCTGATCATCTTCCCGGCCCTTTACTCTATGCGGCTTTGTAAAACCTTCCGGTCGGTTCTGATCTGCGCGTCGGTGATGTCGCTTGTGTGCTTTCTTATCGGCCTGGCCTTCTCCTACGTCCGGGCGACTCCCACAGGCGCCAGCATCGTCATTGTGCACATTGTGATGTTTGGGGTCTTCTGCCTCATTGATTTTGTGAAAGGAAAGGTAATTTGATGAAAAGAAAAATGTTAACCGTGCTGCTCCTGGCTGCGCTCCTTTTGCTTTCCGGCTGCTCCGCTCAGAATGGGGGCAGCGGGGACAGCGCGGCATCCTCCGCGCAGTCCTCAGGCGGCCAGGCCCAGGGGGCTCAGGAAATCGCTGTGGATGTGGACATTACCGAGAAGATGTTTGTGGCCCAGATCAATGATATTTATCTGAACCCGCAGAATTATCTGGGTAAAACCATCCGTCTGGAGGGAATGTTCAAGAGTACGGCCAACCTTTCGACCGGGGACAGCTACCGGTTTGTGTACCGCAACGGCCCAGGCTGCTGCGGTACGGATACCATGCCGGGCTTCGAGGTAAAGGGCGATGGCAATTACCCTGAGGACAACGCCTGGGTGCGGGCCACCGGTGTGCTGGAAGAATATGAGGAGAACGGTAAGCCTTATTTCCAGCTGAGGCTTAAGGAGCTTAAGGTGCTGGATAAGCGCGGACTGGAAACTGTATCGCAATAAGTAGGATTGAAGAATAACTGTAGGGAGAAAAGGGCACAATGCCTGTTCGTGGGAGCAGGCATTGTGCCCTTTTTCGTTATCCTGAGGGACGTACAATAAGGTGATATTTTTTCTACTGATTGTTTAAGGAAAAATTAATATTAGTGAAATAAATGGTTAAGAACCAAATTTGAAGGGTACATTTATGTACAACAAACAGTAAACAATAGAACATTTATTGAAAGAGAATGGTAATTGATTACTCAGAAAGGAGAAAAACAATGAATAAACTTGAACGTATCCTGTTATTTATTGTATCGCTGTTAGGATTAGCAACTGCCTTCGTAATGTTTGCATTGCTGTTTCCGGTACCCTATGTATCCGACACGCTGGCAGCTTACCTGGTCTTTGAAAACTGGCTGGGATACTATTTAATTGGATTCAGCGTTGTACTTATGATTGCATTCCTGGTGTTATTCTTCATTTCAATACTGGCACCGGCCTCTTCCCACTATCTGACCATTAACAAGGCAAAAGGGAAGATTAAAATTTCTAAAGAAGCCATTGAGTCTACCGCGCGTTATGCGGTGTCTGACCTTATCGGCAATAATGCCATTGACGTTAAGGCCAAGCTGAACAAGCGCTCCCATGAGCCCAAGATTCAGGCCGATGTCTATGTGGATGACGCGGACGACATCACCGGGCTTGCGAATAATATTCAGCAGAATATTTACCAGACTGTCGGCAGCACCATTAACCAGCCGGTTAAATCCGTTAAGGTGAAGGTGCATGAAATGGATGCCCGAAGTAAGGGAGCCCACAGACAGGTGCTCTAAGAAGGAGGGACACACATGAATAATCAAACGCAGAATCAAATGCAAAACAGCATGAACGTCCGTCAGCAGGCAGCGCCCCAGGCTGAGGAAAAACAGCAAAAGGAAAGCCGTCTCAGCCGGTTTTATGCGTGGGCAAAGCCCTACTCAGGCAGGATTATCTGGATTCTCGCGGGAATCATCACCGCCGTTCTGTTTTTGACCATCGGGTTTTGGCGTACCATCCTGATCGTCATTTTAGCATTGATCGGGTATGCCATCGGTGTATATAAAGATAACCCCATGCGGTTTATGCGCTGGCTGAACATTCTTAAACGGTTCAGCTGATAAAGATGCCAATAGCCGTCTTCAAATGAGGGCGGTTGATATAGATTAAAATAAAAATTATAAATGAATGAAAGGTGGTTTTAATTATGGCAGCAGAAGCAACAATGCACACAATGAACAATAATCAGCAAAAGGGAGGTAACACTCAGCAGCAGAACATGCAGCAGAAAACCTCATTGACCTATGACGATAAAGTCGTCAAGAAGATCGCAGGCCTGGTCGCCCAGGATGTCCCTGGTATTTTGGCCATGAGCGGCGGCTTGATCAGTAATATCACTGAAAAGATTACCGACAACGAAAATGTAACAAAAGGAATCGGCGCGGAAGTCGGCAAAAAACAGGTAGCTCTGGATTTAGACGTTATCTGTGAATACAACCGCAATATCCCACAGATTTTCAAGGATACGATTGATAAAGTCACCAAAACCGTTAAGGATATGACGGGATTGGACGTCATCGAAATCAATATGCACGTGGACGATGTTATGACCAAAAAAGAATACGAAGAACAGCAGAATAACAACAATAATAACTCCCGCGTCGACAATGACAATAATAACAACGGCGGCTTCATGGGTATGGGCGGTAACAGCCGCGTACAGTAACCCCTTAGATAAAAAACACCCGGATCTTAATGCTCCGGGTGTTTTTGCGTTGGCAGCAGGTTATATTTTTTCTGAAACGCTGAAAGGGGAATGGGCTTTGAAAAGTAATAGCCCTGCCCTACGGCGCAATGGATGGTTTTTAAGAATTCGGCGTGCTCCAGGGTTTCGACGCCCTCGCAGACCACGACCATGTTCAGGGAATGGGCCATTTCCACCACGGATTTGATGATGGCGTAAGCCTTCTCAACCCGGATACTCTCCTGCAAAAAGATCCGGTCGATCTTCAGGACGTCAATGGGCAGCTCGCGCAGCAGGTTCAGGGAGGAATACCCTGAGCCAAAGTCATCCATGGAGATGCTGAACCCATAGCTCCGCAGCTGGGAAAGAATCTGCTCAACCGTGTTGGCGTCAAAGATAAAGACATTTTCTGTGATTTCGATCTCGAGGTATTTCGGCGGGACCCCATACCGCTCTGCCATCTGCACAAAGCGCTTGATAAAGTCATTCTGGAAGAGCGTGACCCTGGAGACATTGACCGACAGCACCACAGTGCGCTCAGGCGAGATCTCCAGCGACTGCTTTAATATCCGGCAGGTGGCCTCCAGCACGTAAAAGTCCAGCTCTACGATGAACCCGTTTTTCTCAAACAGAGGGATAAACTCATCTGGCGGCAGGAAGCCAAAGGGTTCGGAGTTCCAGCGGATAAGGACCTCGGCCCCGGTAACCTCAGACTGCTCAAGATTGACCTTGGACTGGAGATAAATCTGAAATTCCTTTTCGGAAAGCCCCTGGCGCATCCAGCGGGTCATTTTATTTTCGTTATTAATTTTGTCGAGCAGGTGTTTGTCATAATAGGCGACGGTGCGCTGGCTGCTGCGGCCCTCCTTCAGCGCTGCGCTGGCCTTGCTGAGGCAGGAGGCGATAGACTCGTCCGGGTCGGGAATGGTATAAACGCCGTAGCTGCATGTTAAAATATCCGAGAGGTTTAAATCCCGCTCACTTTCGATGGAGTCGAGGATCGCGGTCTGGAGGTCCTCGATGACGTGATCGCGCTTTTTAAGCAGAATGGCGAAGTGGTCGGCGTGCAGATGGGCGCAGATTTCATTGTTGTTGCAGAACCGTTTCAGCGTGGCGGAGAAGGCCAGCAGGAGCTTGTCGCCGGCGTTGTAGCCATAGGAGTCATTGACAAATTTAAAATTATTCAGGTTGAGGTACACCATCAGGTAAATGCCCGGCGGCGAAGCCCTGAGCTTTTCGGCGGCGCTGATCTCAAAAGCGGCCTGGTTGGGGAGGGCGGTCAGGTGGTCGGTGTAGAATACCCGCTCCAGCTCCTGCTGGTTCCGCCGCTCCAGGGTATACATGATCAGCGAAACCGCGAGGATCATGACAACGCTCAGGATAATGCTGTTCCGCAGCTCGTTTTCTGCCCGGTACTGGGCGGCGTAGACCATTTGGTTGGCCAAATTAAAGTGTTCCTCGCTCAGGTCCAGAAAATGCTCACGTATCTCTATGGTAGAGGACGTTCTCAGGGTTGGAATTTCCGTCTTGATCTCCTCCCATTTAGCCTTGACTGCGGCCAGGTTATCCTGGTAGTCGACTGAGTCATGAGAAGTGTAAAGGTGCTTGTTTTCGGTGGCCTCAAGCTTGCGGATCAGTTCGTCCAGATAGGCGATCAGCTCATCGTTGGGCTCTCCGCTCAGCTCCAGCTTGGCAGACCGCTGGGTACCGCCGCGCACAATGCCGGCGTCATTGATGATATTGGCGTAGCCCTGCATTTGGATGAGTGAAAACAGTAAAAACCCCATGACAAAGATGCAGATTAAGATAAAAATATAGGTATTTTTTTGTTTGCGCATAAGCTCCAGCGCTTTTCGGAACCGCGACGAAAAACACCTCTACCCCTTTGCCAGTGTTGATTATGTATTCAATACGATTCTAAAGTATATAAAATAATTATACATCAAATTGTTATCCATTTCAAGAATTAACACTTATTCAAATAATATTTAGTTGTCGGTGTGATCGGGAGCAATAAAAACCTCCCGGCATAAAACGGGGAGGTTCCTTGATTTTTATGTATTTATGCCGCGGAGATCGCTGAATTTTGAAATTTCCTGTAAGAACTCGAAATTATAGACGATGTATTCGTCCGCTAATTTTAGTACAATTTGGAAAAATAGTCCATAAAAATATCAAAAAATCTAATTATCTTTATAGATTCCAAGGAAATGGAAGCCCTCTGTTTTGGAAATCACTTCCTCCATGACGGTGTCGAGGGGCGTTCCGTCAATATTGCCGATAAAGTCAATGAAGAACAGGTATTCCCAGTTGTGGTCGCGGATGGGACGCGATTCGATTTTACACAGGTTCAGGGCGTTGGCGTCAAAAACCGAAAGGGCCTGAAACAGGGAGCCCGCCACATGGGGCAGGTGAAAGGCGATGCTGATTTTATTGCAGTCGGGGCAGAGCTCCATGCGGCTGGCCACGATCACAAACCGGGTGACATTGGTCTCGGACAGGTTGATGTCCTCTGCCAGAATACTGAGGCCGTGGATGGCGGCGGCCCGGCGGCTGGCGATGGCGGCAAAGGCCGGGTTGGCGCTTTTTGCCACATGCTCGGCGGCCACGGCGGTGTTGTAGTAGGTCAGGCACTTCCAGTCCGGGTAGGCGGCGAGAAACTCACCGGACTGCTCAAAGCCCTGGGCGTGAGAGTATACCTCGCGGATGTCCGAAAGGCGGCTTCCGGGCACCCCCAGAAGACAGTGCTCAATCTTGACCTTGGTCTCCCCGACAATATAGCAGTTGTACTTGGCTAAAAGGTCGTAAACCGCGGCGATGGAGCCAGTGGTGCTGTTTTCAATGGGCAGGACGCCGTAGTCCGCCCCCTGGCTTGTGATGCTTTTAAAAACATCCTCGGATAAACGGTGGGATACGCGGCGGCAGTCCTCGCCGAAAAAACCAATGGCGGCCTGCTCGGTGTAGGACCCCAGCGTGCCAAAGTAGGCCACAGTGGGGTTTTCGACCGGCGTGCGGGTGTTTGCCATGGCGGACTGGTAGTCCCGGAGGCTTTTCTGCTGTTCGGGTGTGAGTGATAAGGGCGTCATAGTGGTTTTCCGATTAAGCCCCGAGCTTTTTGCCCATGAGCTCAGACATCGGCCGGATTTTGTCCCTCATCAGAGTGTCGAACTGGTCTGGCGTTAAGGACTGGGGGCCATCGCAAAGGGCGTTGGCCGGATCGTTGTGGACTTCGATAATGAGGCCGTCAGCGCCGGCGGCCAGGGCAGCCAGAGACATGGGCTCAACCAGCTCAGCCTTGCCGCAGCCGTGGCTGGGGTCAACGATCACAGGCAGGTGGGTCAGTTTTTTCAGGACAGGAACGGCTGAGATGTCCAGAGTGTTGCGGGTGGCGGTCTCAAAGGTACGGATACCGCGTTCGCACAGAATGATGTTGTCATTGCCGCCGGCCATGATGTATTCCGCGCTCATCAGGAGCTCCTCGATGGTGTTGGCCAGCCCGCGCTTTAAGAGGATCGGTTTTTTGCTGCGGCCCAGAGCCTTGAGTAAATCGAAGTTCTGCATATTGCGGGCGCCCACCTGGAGGATATCCACATCCGCGAAAAGGTCCAGCAGCGCGATGTTCATGATTTCGGACACGATGGGCAGCCCGGTTTCACGCTTGGCTTCCAGCATCAGCTCGATGCCGTCTGCGGCCATTCCCTGGAATGCGTAGGGGGAGGTTCTGGGCTTGAAGGCCCCGCCGCGCAGGACAGTGGCGCCAGCGGCCTTTACGCGGTTCGCCACCTCGGTGATCTGTTCCTTGCTCTCGACTGAGCAGGGGCCGGAGAAAACGTGGAAGTTGCCTTCGCCGAAGTGAATATCACCAATATTGATGATGGTGTCCTCAGCCTTGTATTTACGGTTGGCCTTTTTGTAGGGTTCCTTGATTTTCATTAATTCTTCCATTTCGGGATCGTTGAAGGGTGTCATTTGTTTTTCCTCGTTTCTTTTATTTTTGTTTGGTGGTTAAAAATCGAAAAAGGGTCTGCCTCTGTTACCAGAGACAGACCCTTGATGATCATATCATTGTACAATCCGATCAGGCTGTTCGCTCATGGCAACTAAATTTTGGACACCAAAAGAAGCTAAAGCTAAAAAAGCTAAAGCTGCTGAAAAAGGTATTCGTTTTTTTAACATTGTTTAAAGATGTTAAAATTGCCATGAGATTACTCCTGTTTACAAATTGATTGGGTTAATTGTACGCTACCCGCAAAACATTGTCAAGTTTATTTTTTGGTGCAATTCTAATAACCGCACGCCTCGCCGATTAAAATAATCTTGATGCGCCCCGGGATCGGGTTGTTCCGGGTGATGACGATATTGCTGCAGATGCAGTCCGCGCTGTGGCAGTCGCCGCAGACGCCAGTGCTCAGGCAGGGCGTCTGCCGGTTCAGGCGCACGCAGTTGATGGGGGCGGCCTCGTTGCGGGCGCGGTCAATGGCATTTTCAAGGCTTCCGGCGACCTTGTTCATGCCAGCCAGCACAATGACCTGGTCCGGCCCATAGGCCAGGAGGGCGATCCGGTTGCCGAAGCCGTCGATGTTGACAAGCTCGCCGTCACGGCTGATGGCGTTGGCGCTCATGAGAAAGGTATGGGCCATCATGCCTTTTGCGATGGCCTCGCGCTTTTCGTCCGGGGTAGTGGCGACACTGCGGTCGATATAGTTGTAAACCCCCTGCTTGACCGCGTCCACCAGGCCGATTTCCTCGATGGTCATGCAGCCGCCGTGTGTCACCGATGCCCCGTCGGGGATGAGGGAGAGCGCCAAAACCAGCGCTTCTTTTTTGGTCGCACAGTAGTGGGCTTCAAAATGGCGCTTTTCCATTTTGGCGATCAGCGTTTTGGCCAGTGCCGCGTAGTGATCGGTACGAAATGACATAATGATACCTCCAGTTGTTAAAAAAGTATATTTACATATATTATACCCTGTATTTTATGTAAAGACCAGTAAAAATCAGGATATATTTGCGCGGTAAAGACTCGTGGGCAGCAGGCGGGGTTGAGTGAGGCAACACCTTTTCTAAAATCCAAGGATACTTGGCCAAATTTGTGGTATAATGAATAGACCGAAAGACCGACATCTGCATCGGGACAAAAAAATGGAGGCGAATCACCATGACAACTGCGAAAGAACTGTTCAAACCCCGCTACAGCGGAATTATCTTTGATTTAGACGGTACCCTGATCAACTCTCTCGAGGACCTTGTCGATGCCTGCAACCAGGTAATGCTGCACTACGGGCTGGAGCTGAAAAGCTACCAGGAGGGCAAAAAGCTCATTGGCCGGGGATTGAGAAACCTGATCAAACGCGCCGTGACCCCGGAAATGGCAAAAAACGAGGCCCTGGTGGACGAAGCAGTGGCCCTGATGAAGGACGAGTACGCCAAACGCTACACCCACAAAACGGTAGCCTACGACGGCATCAAGGATTTACTGCGCTACCTGCATGTGCACAAGATCCCCTTCGCCGTGTGTACCAACAAGCCCGACGGCGCGGCCAAGACCATTGTGGACGCTCTGTTTGACATCAGTGAATTTGTGGATGTGGTAGGGCAGAACGACAACAAGCCCAGAAAACCAGACCCCACACAGACCCTGGAGGTCGCGGCTAAGATGGGTGTGGCTCCCGGTGACTGCATCTATATGGGGGACAGCTCTGTGGACTACGAGACCGCCAAAAACGCCGGAATGCTCCCGGTCCTCTGTACCTGGGGCTTCACCGACCCCGAAAAGCTCATGCAGTACGACGATGCCATCTGGATTAAGAATCCTCTGCGCGCCATCGACGCCCTGAAATACGGTGACCAGATGTATGAGATTTTTAATGAGAAGAAGCAGGACGAGCTGAAGGAAGAAGAATAGGACCAAGGACAGGAACCCGCTGCGGCGGGTTCTTTTTTAATGCCCGGAGAAAAGCGCTAAACCTTAAACGCGCAGGAAAGGAAGTGTGCCGCAGGCAGAAATATGCTATAATACAGTGACATAAAAATGATTTGCGATAAAAATGAAATTTTGTTCATATTTATTTTCAAATAGAGGCTTTAAAAACAAATTGAAAAGATAAGACGATGAAAGCAAAGAGATTCTCAGGTTAGAAATGAATATATTCTCAAATATACTTAATATATAATATTTTTTCAAAATAATTCTGTATTGCTATATATAGATATAATGACGCCGTTATACAACTATATATTGATAAAAAATACAAAAAATATAATTTTAAACAATTGAAATGAGGTTAAATGAAAGAGTGAATGCGTTTTCTGCTATTGCTTTTTGAAATGGAACGCTATATAATGGGGTTGAACAAATGATTATAAAGCTTTGAATTCAAAATTATGTTCAATTCATGTTCAATTTTCCGAGTGCTCAGAAAAATTTCAGTAAGGAGTAAAAGCATATGGCAGATAACGTGTCTTTTAAAGGTGTAATGACCGAACTGATCACGCCATTTACAGAAGACGGACAGGTGGATTACCCTCTGTTAAGGGGTGAGGTAGCGTATCAGCTTCAAAATGGCATAAAAGCGCTGTTTACCAATGGGATAGCCAGTGAATCCCTGTCACTCACGGCAGAGGAGCTGATTGAGACCACTAAGACAGTCGTGGAGGCAGCCGGGGACCGGGCGCTGGTAATGGGGAACATTGCCTGCCAGACCCTTCCGGAGGCCATGCAGGTTTTAAGGGGCTATGAGGCTGCCGGCGTGGACGCGGTCTGCATCCAGCAGCCCTGTGTTTACAGCATTCCCCAGGAGGAGCTGGTGGCCTACTTTGACGCCATCGCGTCCGCCACGACCCTTCCGGCAGGCATCTACAACGCCCCGCAGACAGGGAATACGCTGTCGCCGGCGTCGGTGGCGGCCATCTTCAAGCATAATGAAAATATGCAGTTCTACAAGGAGAGCACCATCGACTTTGTGCACATTCAGAACACGATGCGCCTCATCGGGCCGGACCGCTCCATGACGTTTTTAAATGGCAGTGACGCGACCACCTTTTCGGTCATGCAGCTCGGCGGGGCCGGCGTGGTATCCCTGATATCCGCGGTCTTTCCAAAGGCGGTTCTGAAGCTGGTAAACGCCATGGAGGCAGGAGATATTGCAGGTGGACGAGCGGCGCAGAATGAAATTCTGCTCATTCGGGAAGCCCTGAAGACCGGGCCCTTTGTGGCAGGCTACAAATACGCCGCCGGGTTGATGGGTGTGCCTCTGGGGTATATGCGCAGGCCGCTGGCAGAGCTGAGTGAGGGCGAAAAAGAAAAGATAAAGACAAGCCTGGAAAAGCTTCGGCTGGTCTGAGTGACGGATTAGAATAACGAAACGAGGTTTAGTATGGATAAAAAACAATTAGCTGGTATGATGGACCACACCCTGCTCAAGGCTGTGGCCACACCGGAGCAGATCGCGAAAATTTGTGAGGAAGCCAGGGAAATCGGCGCGGCGTCGGTATGCGTCAATCCCTGCAATGTAAGACAGGCGGCAGAGCTTCTGAAGGGCTCAGAGGTTAAGGTATGCACCGTTATTGGGTTTCCGCTGGGGGCCAACACCCCGGCCGTCAAAGCCTTTGAGACAGAGGACGCCATCGCGGGCGGCGCCCAGGAGGTGGACATGGTCATCAATGTCGGCGCGCTGAAGGCAGGCGACCAGGATACCGTGTACAGAGACATCAAGGCTGTTGTGGACGCCGCGGACGGCACCCTGGTCAAGGTGATCATTGAGACCTGTTACCTGACCGACGCCGAAAAAACCACTGCCTGCCAGATGGCCGCGAAGGCGGGAGCCGACTTTGTCAAGACCTCCACAGGCTTTGGCACCGGCGGCGCCAACCCGCACGACGTAGCGCTGATGAAGGCCAGCATTCCAGACACCATGCAGGTAAAAGCATCTGGGGGGATGCATGTATGGGCAGACGCCAAGGCCAATATCGAAGCCGGCGCTGACCGTCTGGGCGTGTCGGCCAGCCTGGCGATACTCGACAGCTTTGATGAATAGCATGATTTAAGGGGATCATTTGAGAGGAGATATATGATGAATCATCAAAAGAATACAATGTCCGAAAAACCTGTTATCGCCGTCACCGGCGGCGGTCAGGGGATAGGACGGGCCATTTTGCTCTACTTTACCGAACGCGGCTACAATGCCGCTGTGCTGGATATGAACCTGGAGACAGCCGCTGCTGTGGCTGAGGAATGTAAGGCCAGGGGCGCTGACGCCATCGCGGTCGAGTGCAATGTCACAGACTCCGCGAGTGTCAACGCCGCCTATGATCAGATCGGAGGTTATTTTGGCGGGCGTCTGGACGTCCAGGTCAACAACGCCGGTGTCTTCCGCAGAGAGCGCGTTGAGGATGCAACCGACGACGTGACCGACCTGCTCATCGACGTGAACCTGCGGGGGCCGGTTTACACCAGCCGGGCAGCCATTAAAATCATGAAGGAGCAGGGGCACGGCAGTATCATCAACGCCCACTCCATCCTGGGGCAGTTCCCGGATTTCGGGCTTGGAGTCTACAGCGCCACCAAGGCCGGGCTCTTTGCACTGACCCGCGTACTGGCCGCGGAGTGCGCGCCCTACGGCATCCGCGTGAACGGCTACGCGCCGTCTGTCACCGACACCCCGATGGTGCACCACATCATTGAGGAGCGTCCTGAGGCCAAGCTGGACCAGATCCCCATGCGCGAATTCGGCACGCCGGACCAGATCGCCAAGATCTGCTGGTTCTTCGCGTCGGATCTCTGTGAGTACACCACCGGGATCAATGTGCCCTGTGACGGCGGCACCTGGGATGTTCAGAGGCCTTTCATGGCCTGGAAGGCCGCCGGAAAGCTTTAAGCGGATTGTGATTTAACAGGAGAGATAGGAGAGTAATACGATGAAAACTGGTTATATCATTGGAATTGATTCGGGGACATCTATGGTAAAGGCCGCTTTGTTTGATATGCAGGGGAATGAAATCTGCGTCGCCTCACGGTCGACCCCTGTGGAGGAACCGTACTTTGGCTGGTCAGAATTCGACATGGACGTGGACTGGAAGGAGGTCGCCAGCGTTATCAGCGACCTCATGGGAAAATGCGGCGTGGACAAGAAGGAAGTGCTGGCCATCGGGCTCGGCGGAAAGGGTGTGGGCGTCTGCTTCCTGGATAAGGACAACCGTCCTGCCCGCAAGGGGATTCTCTGGAACGACGCCCGCTGCGCCGGCATGACCCGGGAATGGATCGAGAGCGGCAAGATGGAGCAGATTTTTGGCGCGACTGCCAACTGGCTGATGACCGGCGACGTAGGCATCCTGCTGCCCTGGATGAAGGCCCATGAGCCCGAGGTGCTGGAACGGACAGCCCACTTCTGCCTGAATACCAACTGGATGTGCTACAACCTGACCGGCGAATTCGGCTCAAACGCTACAGATTTTTACTCCCAGATCGATGAGACCCGCACCTACAGCGACAAAGTCATGGAGATTGAGGGGATCCTCGACCTGAAGGATAAATTCCTGCCGCTGCAGGAGCCCTGGGAAATCTGCGGCCATGTCACCGAAAAGGCTGCGCAGCAGACCGGGCTGGCAGCCGGCACGCCGGTGGCCTCTATTGGCTGGGATGTTGTCTGCTGCAGCGCCGGCGTCGGCGCGGTGGACGACGGACAGGCCAATATTATTCTGGGAACCTCTGGCGTCATCATGCTGACCATGCCGAAGTTTGCCCACTCACCCATGCTGGGCTGCCAGACCATCCACAACATACCGGGTAAATGGCAGCAGCTCATCGCGCCGCTGACCGGCACGCCGAACAGCGACTGGTTTGTGAACAACTTTACCTGCGCGGATAAGCTGCAGGCCGAAAAGGAAGGCCGCAGCGTGTACGCCCTCTTTGACGAGGTGATCGACAAGGTGAACCCGGGCTGTGACGGCGCCATCTACCATCCTTATATGAACGCGGCGGGAGAACGCGCGCCCTTTACCAATACCAACGCCAGGGGCAACTTCTTCGGGCTGAACCTCCACAGCGACCGCCACGTCATGCAGCGCGCCGTGTACGAGGGCATGGCCTTTGCCAACAAGCACTGCCTGGACGCCTACACCTATCCGGTGAGCGATATCCGCCTGTCCGGCGGCGGCTCCAAGAGCCCGGTGTGGTGCCAGATTTTTGCGGACATCTGCAACGCGCCCATCAGCCTGCCCGGCGGCACCGAGTTCGGCGCCAAGGGTGTCGCCTGGAACGCGGCACTGGCAGCCGGCTATTTCGGCAGCTGGCAGGAAGCCTCCGAGGCCTTCTGCAAGGTGGAACGCGTCTACGAGCCCATTGCGGAGAACGTAAGCATCTACGCCGACCTGTACGAGGTCTACAAGGCGATCCCTTACGCGCTGTTCCCGGCCTGGGAAGCCCGGACCGAGTTCCTCAAAAAACACGGCTTCCAGGGATAATCCCGGGATCGTAACCCTCTATAACTTATAAGAGAAACCGGCTTTTCCCAAAGCCGGTTTTTTACTCAGAAAGGAGCACACAATGCATTTTCTATGTCTGGCAAGGTGCCAGCTGGGGTTTCTGCTGCGGCAGTTTGAGCTGTTTGGCCTTTCCGCCGAGCAGCAGAATGACATTTTGAGAAAGGAAGTGGCCCTGGTGAGCGGCCAGAGCATCGACATTCACGCCGGTATTTCCGGCTCGCGCATGTTTCGGCTTCTCTGTGAGGCTCTGGGAGACCCGGACCCGCTAAAGGGCGCGAGAGAGAGCCAGAACGCGCAGATGCTGGAGCTCCTGCCCGCTGTCCGGGAGGCTGTGAGAGCAGGGGAGAACCCGCTGCACTGCGCCCTGAAGGCAGCTGCCAGCGGCAATATTGTGGACGTGTCCTTTGCCGATGACTTTGACGTGGCCGGCGCCCTTGAAAAAAGTATGGCGGCGCCCTTTGCCATCGATGACTTCGGGCTTTTTACCCGGCGGCTGGCAGCGGCCAGAACCCTGACGCTGGCGGCAGACAACGCGGGGGAGATTGTGCTCGACCGTCTGCTGCTGGAGGAAATACAGCGCTGGCGGCGTCAAAAGGGCCTGCCCGGGGTCAGGGCCACCGTACTGGTAAAAGGCGGCCCCATTTACAACGACGCTTTGAGGCAGGACGCCCTGACGGCCGGGCTGGACCGCGAGGCTGATATTCTGGACACTGGGTCCGACACGATCGGCATTCACGCCGCCTGCCTGTCGGAAAGCGCCCTTGAGAACCTGCTGGCCGCGGATATGATTATCTCAAAGGGGCTGGCGAATTACGAGAGCGATTTTGGCAGCGAGGCTTTCCCAGAGAAGATTTTTTACCTGTTCCGGTCCAAGTGCGAGGTGCTTTCAGGCCAGCTGGGCATTCCGCTGGGGAGCGGCGTGCTCATGGCCCATCATAGAGAACAAGGAGGAAGAAATGCCTTACATTAAGATCAGTCTTTCTAAGAAGATAACCTGCGAGGAAAAGCAGGCGCTGGCCGCAGAAATCGCGGCCGTTATTCCACTGCTGCCAGATAAGCCCGGAGACCGGGCCATGGTTGAGATTCACGATGGCTGTGATTTGTACCGCGGCGGCCAGCCCGCCGGCTGCGCCTTTATGGAGACGCGCCTGTACCAGGAAACGCCCAAACCCTTTTTAAAACAGTATACTGAAGCGCTGTTCGAGGTGTTTGAGCGACGGCTCGGATACAGTAAAGCCCAGATCTATTTCAATATTCTGGAGCTGGACCACTGGGGCTCAAAGGGAACCCTGCGGTGAGTGCGCATTAAAAAAGAACGGACCTGAGAAGCCGTTCTTTTTTATTTACAGCACGCCCTCGCGCCGCGCCAGGTCAATAACCCGCGCCGCGGTCAGGGAGTCGGTGACCAGCACGTCGATCCAGCCGGCTTTCAGGGCATAGTAAACCGCCCTGGCCTTTTGGCGGCCGACGATGCAGGCCAGCACACATTCGGCGTTTTTAATGGCGTCCAGGGAGACACCGACCGTACGCTTATCCAGCTCGGGATCACAGATATTGCCGTCTTTATCAAAGAAACGGCTGCAGATACTGCCAACAGCCTCCACGTCTCTCAGCCTGGCGATGTTGTCATCGTTCAGGTATCCGGCCTGATAGAGGCAGGAATCCTCGTCCGGGGTCGCGATGTTGACAAAGAGCTTGTTGCAGTCCTCCACCCGTTCCAGCAGGCTGCGGACCTTGGCGTCGTGCAGGAGGATATCGAGGATAATCGGGCTTTCCACCAGCGCCGGGCAGGGCAGGCAGAAAGCGCTCTCGGCGCCCAGCTTCTGTGACAGGTTGCTGATGATCTCGTGGGCGAAGCTGCGGCAGTTGGCATTGTCGACTGCCCCGGAGAGCTGGACCAGGGAGCAGTCCGGCAGGGAAAAGGCCGGAAATTCCTTTGAGAGCTCAAAGAGCGTCCAGCCCCAGTTCACGCCAATATGGTCGCCCGGGTTCAGAAAGGTCGGAAGAAACTGCGCGCCCAGGCGGGCGGTGAGCTGGATGGCCAGCTCCACATCGTCCTCGGGCACAGAGGCCACGCGGGCGCCCTTGAGGTGAAAAGCGGTTAAGAGCTGCTGCTCCATCTCGCTGATATCGTCGATGGCGTCGTCGATGAAAATCTTGACGATGCCCCGTTCCCGCGCTTCCGCCAGCTTTCTCGACACCTTGGGACGGGAAATGCTGAACTGGGTGGCGATTTCGGACTGAGTCCGCCCCTCTTCATAATATAGCTTGGCAATTGCCTGTAATAAGCGCTGATCTGTGTTCATTGTCTTTATCTCCAATGCGTTTTTCAAATTGATCGTCTGTTTAATCCTTAGACGATGAACAAAAAGTGTCCTTTAACCTCTATTATAGATTAAAAGACTTGTTTTTACAAGCGAAATGGGGGCAAAAATGAAATTTTGTTCAAAAATTAAAAAAATAGTCATATGGTTTGCGGGATAAAACAGTTCGGACTTTTAACAGATAAGGTGAAAAAGAAGCATAAAAACATTTGTGTTAAAAAACGGGTTTAGGGCTGGGCTGGTTTCTACATCCGGTTATTTTGTAAAACCATTACACAACATATAGACGCGAATGTAAACGAGAAACATTTTGAAAACAAAAAGTGCATTTACATATTGACAATGATAATTAAGACTGCTATAATTATACTTTACTTTTTGGAGGAATCGTGTTATAATGACTAAGATGTAAATCCACAAACGAGGTGAAGTTCATGCAGAAACAAAAAGCGACAATTATGGACGTCAAGCGTGAGGTTGAAAACTATCGTGGAAAAAGAGTAAAACTGGAAGCCCATAAGAGCAAGAAAAAGCTCTATCAAAAAGAAGGCGTTATTGAAGGGACTTACCCAAGCATCTTTACCGTCAGCGTAAAGGAAGATAAACGACCGACTCAGAGATTATCCTTCTCATATTCCGATGTCCTCACAAAAAGCGTTAAAATTGCGTTAGTAGACGAAGTCGAAGGCGCTTTCAGCTACTAAGAATCCCACTGACATTCTGATTAAACCCGCATAAGCTCAAACGAAGGGGAAGAATCGCGTATTCTTCTTTTTTGATGCCAAATTTTGGCAGTTGAAAGCCTACAGACGGCGCCCTCGCAGGCGGATGTTAAATTTTATGACATCCATCTGCGAGGGCGCCGTTTTATTTGTTCTAACTTTAAGCCAAAAGGGGTATAATAGAACTATATGCCGTTTCAGGCAGGATACCGGATGGCGCTGGCTGTCCAGATAAAGATTGGAGAATAAGTGAATGGAAGAAAAGCTACTGAGTATACAGTCGGAGATTGGAAAGCTGAACGCGGTCCTTCTGCACCGGCCGGGCAAGGAGCTTGAGCGCATTGTGCCCAACGTCCTCAAGGAGGTTCTTTTCGAGGATATCCCGTGGCTGCGGCGCATGCAGGAGGAGCATGACGCCTTCGCGAGGGTGCTCACCGGGCGCGGTATCCATGTGTATTATGTGGAGCAGCTGCTGACCGATATTCTGGCCGACGCAGAGGTGCGAAAAAGCCTGGTGCACGACGTCATCGACCAGAACCCCTCCTCGGGGAACTACATCGATGGGTTTTTGCAGGAATACCTGCTTTCCATGGAGGACTGCAAGCTGGCGGAATCGCTGATCGCCGGGGTGCTCCAGAAGGAGCTGGACCATGTGGAGCGGGAGCGGGTGCTCTCGGATTATATCAACGAGTCTGAGCCCTACGCCTTTTACATGAATCCGCTGCCCAACCTGTACTTTATGCGCGACCCGGCGGTCACCATCGGCGACGGCATGAGCATCAGCGCCATGGCCACCGAGGTGCGCAAGCGGGAAAGCCTGTATATGCACTATATTTATAAAAATCATCCCCTGTTTGCCTCCTGCGGCGGGAAAGCTTACTATGAGTATGATAAGTTTTTCTCCGTAGAGGGCGGCGATATCCTGATCCTGAGCCCCACCGTGGTGGCTGTGGGCTGCAGCGAGCGCACCCAGGTGCAGGGGGTTGAGGAGCTGGCAAAACGCCTGTTTGAGGACAAGCCGGAGCTCGAGGGCGTGCTGGCCGTCAAGATTCCAAAGGACCGGGCTTTCATGCATCTGGACACCGTCTTTACCATGGTGGATTACGACAAATTTACGGTGTATCCCGGCATTCTGGACCGTGTGGAAACGGTGATGATCCGCCGGGGCAGCAAGGGGCATCTGCGCTACGAGCGCATTGACAGCCTGCACGACGCCCTGAGGCGCGCCCTGAACCTCACCAGCATAAAGCTCATTGAGAGCGGCGGCGGCAATCCGGTGGCCGCGGCCAGAGAGCAGTGGAACGACAGCACCAATACCCTGGCCATCGCGCCTGGGGTGATCGTGGCCTACGGGCGCAACGAGCGCTCCAACGAGGTGCTGGCCCAGAATGGCATCGACGTGATCAGCATCGAGGCCTCCGAGCTGGTGCGGGGCCGTGGGGGCCCGCGGTGTATGACCATGCCCCTTAACCGCGACCCGGTGAAATAAAAAAGCGCCGTGTTTTGGGGCGCTTTAGAGTGTCGACAAACTTTAACACGAAGCGATGAAGCGTCAAGAAGAGGCTTTTGAAGTTGAAAGTGGATAGTGGAAAGTTGAAAGTTCAGGAGCAAATCAGCCCTTGGCCGATTTGATTGAATGCGGCCTGCAGCCGCTGTTCCAGTCGTTTTTGCGTCAGCGAAAACGTTCCATAACTTTCCACTTTCAACCTTCAACCCAAAGGGCTTCAAGCTTTCTCTTTGCCGCTCATGACCGACTTTGCCAACGTCCTGAAGCGCTGTGTTTTACGGCGCTTTTGGGAAAATATCGCGCAGCGGGATTTTAAGGTCCTCAAAAATACCGGAGGTCAGCGTATCCTCAAGGGTATACTCGTTGACCGCACCTTTTGTGAAGGTATGGACAATAACGGTTTTTGACTTTGGGCTGACAATCCAGTATTCCTGCACACCTGCCAGCTGATACTTGTTGAGCTTTACAAAGAGGTCGGTGCGCATGGAGCCGGAGCTCAGAATTTCCACCGCGATGGTCGGCGCGCCCTCATAGCGCTGCTCCGAAAACTTTTCCGGGTCGCAGAGGATACTGATGTCCGGCACGAAGATGTCTTTGTTCAGACGGACCTCCAGCTCCGAAAAGGGGCGGCAGGTTTTGCCTTTGAAAAAAGGTGCGAGGGAAACCGAGAGATTAAAGAGAATACTCTGATGAAGTACGCCGGGACGGGGCATCATCAGCACCATATCGTCAATGAGTTCATAGAGATGCTGCTCATCCATGGGCAGCGCGTCGAATTCCTCGAGGGTAACTTTTTGGAAATGTTCGTTTTCTTTTAAAAGCGGCATAAAGGACACTCCTTTCGTGTGTTGTTAGCTTAATCATAGCACGTGGGAGGGGCTCAGGTCAAATGAATGCCAGGAGATACGGCTTTCCCTTAACCGTAATAAACTGTAAAAATCAGTAAAAACCGCAGATATGAGGATCTGCGGTTTTTTTCGGGCCCAAAGCGGTAGCCGTAAATCTAATTCTGTTATATAATAGGGTCAGGTATGGAAGGAGGATCGCATAAAAGGAGAAAAAGAAGTGAAAAAGACAAAAATCCTTGGGATTTTATTAAGCGTACTTTTAGCGGTATCCTTTACGGCCTGCGCCAAAACAGATAACGCCCCGCAGGGGACTGCGGGCACAGGCAGTGTGGACGGCGTGCTCAAAAGCTACTCGTCCGGAGTACTGGTGATGACAAGGGGCGATAAAAGCGAGCTGACCTTTGACCTTTCAAAGGCGACGGTCAGCTGCAAAAACATGCTGTCCGGCGACAGCATCACCGTTTTATACGACGGCGCCATCGAGGGTACGGACACCAGCGGCGTCACAGTGACCGAGATCAAGGACAACGGCTCCGCCGCGCCGAAAGAACAGACGATGGTGGGAACAGTCCAGAACCTGACCCAGCACTCGCTGACGCTCAAAGAACCGGACGGATCAGAGTATACCTTTACCACCGCCGGAGCTAAGCAGGTTTATAAGAACGGCATCGAAAACGGCAACTGGGTACAGGTAAAATACGTGGGCGAGCTGAGCGGAAACGATGCCGCCGGCGTCAAGGTTCTCGAGATTGTGGACAATGACGAGAACATCAAGAAAGCACAGGAGCTGGACAAGGTGGCAATCAAGGCCGCGGACGAAAAGGTATGGGCCACAGACACCGTACATGTGCGGGAGTCCTACACTACGGATTCCAACGTGCTGGGCGACCTGGCACCCGGCAATGAGATCACCCGCACAGGCGTGTGTGATAATGGCTGGTCCAGAGTGAACTACAACGGAAAAGACGCCTTTGTCTATTCCAAGTATCTGACCACCACCCAGCCCGCTGCTCCCAGTCAGCCCGCGCCGGCCAAGCCGCAGCCAAGTCCGAGCCAGCCGGCCCAGCCAAGCGCGCAGCCAACGCCAAAGCCGACCCCGGCCCCGACGCCTGCGCCAGCGCCCGATCCCATCCCGGCCCCAACGCCAGAGCCGACGCCAGAACCGACCCCGGCCCCGGCTCCAGACCCAACACCTGAGCCAACGCCAGAACCCACACCAGCGCCTGAGGTCAAGACCCTCACCGGTTACGTGGTGAGCTACGCGGACGGAGAGCTCGTTGTTTTCGCCAACGGCGCCGATTACCCGCTGAACGTGACCGACGCGCAGCACGATTACGCCAACGGCATTTTGACGGGCAATGAGGTCACCGTTACCTATACCGGCGACCTTCAGGCTTATGAAACAGTGGTGGTGCTGAGTGTGAGCGATTCAGCGCTGAACGCCGGCGACCGGTCAGTCATTACCGGTGTGATCGCGTCCGCTTCCATGAACACCCTGGACCTGACCACAGACGACAACACAGAGATTACCTTTGAGACCATGAACGCGGAGGTCAACAGCCAGAATTACCAGGTTGGCGCCCGCGTCAGCGTGACCCTGGACCTGTCCCAGAGCGTGGACACTTCCAACATCTTTCACGCCTTAAAGGTGGACGACGCACAATAGCGCTTTTAAAGAGGACGTATGGAGCCGTCCTCTTTTTTTAGTGGCAAATATTCTTGAAGCTTTCTTGAATTTTTACGCCTGTGATACATGTTAAAATAGAAGTGAATTCATAGTTTTCCTTAGATAAGGGAAAGACATGGGAGGTAAAAATGAAAAAGAAAATCAGAGAGCGTTTCAGAGGCGTTTTGTCAGCGGTGGTTATCCCGGCGGCGCTGGTCTGCTCAAGCGTTCCGGTCCTTGCGGAAACAGTCCCTGCGGCCGCCACAGCGCAGGTGGCAGAAAGTCAGAATACAGAAGCGGTACCAGCCGCGCGAACGGCCGATTTTGCTGTGCCGGACGCGGACAGCGGCCTGCTGCAGCGTGTGGAGGACGCTTTAGCCAGGGGCGCTGAGGCAGAAACCCCGGCAGCTGAAACGCCCGCGGAGGAGAAAGCCCCTGCGGCTGAAAAGAAGGCCGATGAGGCCCCTGCGGCAGGAACACCTGTGTGCACCGTGACAACTGGCGCCCAGAGCCGCCAGACAGGCGCGGACGTCACCTATGGTACCCTTGAGGAAGCCTTCGCGGCCATACAGGATGGCCAGACCGCAACCATTACCTTAACCGGGGATGCTGTGGTGAAGGATACCATTGTGGTGCACGGCAACGTGACCCTGACGGCGGACGGCGATTATACGGTGAGTTTAAGTGAAGACACATCATCGAGATCGTTTTTCACCCTTTATGATGAAAATCAGCTGACCATTGACGGCGCGGGCCACAGCATCACCCTGACAGCGCCGGAAGAGATCGGCGGCGTCATCAATGCCAGGATGGACAGCGTCTTAAACCTGAAAGCTGGCGTGGCGCTGGAAAACTGCAGTATTAACGCGGCAAACAATGCGGCGCTGAACATTACAGATGCCGCGGTCACCGGAACATCAGACGGGGAGAATCCGGTGATCGTAGACGTTTCAGACAACGCGGCACTGAAAGCCACGGGCGCGACCCTGCCAATTGTGGGTATCTTAACTGAGAATAGCGCTTCTTTTGACGGCTGCCAGGTGTATGCCATTGCGAACCTCAGCCCAAACGTGCGGATAAACGGCTCGTCTGTCGGCACGATTCAAAACCGCGGTTCGGCTCTGCTGATCAGCGACTCGTCGGTCGATAACCTGTTAAACGACATACTCACCGCCCAGTTTACCCTGTCCGGGAAAACCGATATTGCGTACATCATGCTCGCTAAAAACCCCATCATCCTCGCTGAGGATTTTGACAGCAGCGTGGTCAGCAGGGTTTATATGGCCTATCCTTTAGTATTTAACAACCCAGCCGTTCTGGCCGAGGCGGCATCGGGTGCGCTGAGCGCGGAGACGGCCAACTGCTTTTGCTACCAGTTAGAGGAGAATAAGGACGCTCAAACCTACGCGCCCTATCTTAAGAACGGCAAACTGGAAACCGCCAGAGTGACAAACACCATTGTGTCGGTCAGGGTCGAGCATGATAATTACCCTTACACTGGCAGAGACCCGCAGGCTGAGGGCGGGCTCGGCAAGGTTACCATCACGGTGACAGACGAGGAGGGCAAGGTGATCACACCGGCTGCCGACAAGCTGACCACGACTTACACCCACTATTCGGACGTGCTTGAGACGCCGCCGACCATTCCGGGGGATTACTCGCTCAACGTGAGCTACGCCGGCGAGGAAAACCGCGATACCCAGACCCTTACCCGCGGCAGCTCAGGCGCAGCTTCCTTCTGGATCACAAGAGCTGAGCTGAAAGGCGATTTCGTGAGCTTCCCATCTGAGATTTCCGTCTCCCAGGGCAGTGTGCGCGCGGACTTCAGGCCAGCGGAGGGCATCGATGCCGTGCTGCTGAAGCTTAACACCACTTGGACCCTCACCGATAAAGACGGCGCAACCGCCACCGTCAACGGTGATACCCTGAAGCTGACCAAGGCGGATATCGGTAAGACCGCACAGGTCACTGTCGAAGATACCAGCGGTTTCTACTATGACGCGGTCACCAGTAGTCCCTTTACCATTGGCGGGGTGGCCACCGGCGTCCGGATCGACGGGCTGAGCTGGGACTCGAACGCCAATTACTTTGAGTCCAACGACGCTCTGCAGGCCCTGCTGGCAAAGGATAAGGCCATCCTCGTGACCTACCTCGACCCGGACGGTTATCAGAACATCGCCTGGGATAAGGGCGAGATCAGTCTGGAGTATTACAGCACAGAGGATGATAAACAGTTAGAGCAGGCGCCCACCGAGCCGGGAACCTACATCCTGAGTGTCGCCTTCACCCCGAATGACGCCCACCAGGCTCAGGACCTTCAGTTTACCAGCGTCTCCTACACCTACACCCTGATGATGCCCACCACCACAGAGATCAACGCTTCAGCCCTCAAGGGCAGTTATGATGTGTCCGATACCCAGAGCCTGGACAAAGACATGGTCAAGGCCACCACCGTCAGGGATAAGGACGGCCGGGTTATCAAGCTTGACCAGGACAGCGGCCTGCTGAGCTTTGAAGCCTACACCGACGCAGAGGGCAAAAACATCGCCCAGACTCCCGCGGCGGGCACCTATTACGTGCGTGCGTTCTACAACCGGGACGGCCAGGAAAAAGCCCATATTGCGAGCAGCAGTGCGCTGGTGAAAATCACGCTGACCCAGAGCGGCGCAGGCGGAGACACCACCACCAGTACCACCACTGGTACTCCCCCGGGCAACCCCTCGACCGGGACGCCCGCAGGCGCGGGTCTGTCACTGGTACTGCTGGCAGCGCTGGCAGGCGGGTCCGTACTGATCCTTAAAAAACGTAACTGACAATAAAAAACCACTGTGGCGTAAGCCACAGCGGTTTTTTTAATACAGGCGGAAAACAGCCTAAGCGATTGGCAGAGAATCCCTGTTCAGCTTGGCGCCGTAAATGTATAAGCCTGGAACGACCAGACCGAGAAGCGCGTAGATAACGGAGGAGGCGGCAAAGCCCGCGCCAGCCATGTTCACGATGGCGGCGAGGATGGAAATAATTAAGACGACAATACCGATTTTAAAGCATCCGTCCGCCTTATCCGCTTTGTTGCAGCCGCGGATGCCCATTACGCCCGCGAGCAGCTGAATAATAGAGGCGATCATATAGATCACTGCGATCATGGTTACAGAGATACCACCGCCGCCAGCGCCCTGGTCGATCACCGCATAGCCCATGAGCAGGCTGAGCAGTCCATAGGATACGAGCCCCAGGATACCGCCGATCAGCATCAGGATACCGGTAACCTTCAAATAAGTTTTACCTTTCATTGTTTACTCCCTTGATAAAATATTATAAGTGTTTGGTCACTTATATTTGATTATAAGTCACCATTAATATCCAGACAAGCTTTTTACCGATAACGTCTTGTTTTTACCGCATTTTGGGGGGACACGCCTGAGGTTCCACACCTGCAAACGATAAAGCATTGCTTAAACGCGGTGGTTAGGGTAAAATAAAGTCAAATAATGACGAAAAATGAGGAGGAATTCCCATGGGGATTGATTTAAAGGGCCGTAGCTTCCTGACATTAAAGGATTTTACGCCAGAAGAAATAAACTTTATGCTTGACTATGCCGCTGCGCTGAAGAAAAAGAAAAAAGAAGGACGCCCGGGCCGGCTGCTGGCTGGCAAGAACATCGTGCTGCTGTTCGAGAAAACATCCACCCGCACCCGCTGCGCCTTCGAGGTCGCCGGCTTTGACGAGGGAGCCTGCGTGACCTTCCTGACCAACAGCCAGATGGGCAAAAAGGAATCCATCGAGGATACCGCCAAGGTGCTGGGCCGCTTTTACGACGGCATCGAGTTCCGCGGCTTTAAGCAGGAAACCGTGGAAGCCCTGGCCGAGTTCTCCGGCGTGCCAGTATGGAACGGCCTGACCGACACCTACCACCCCACCCAGATTTTAGCCGATATGCTCACCATGCGGGAGAACTTCGGCGCGCTGGCTGGCCGCCGCCTGGTCTATGTGGGCGATGCCCGCAACAATATGGGCAACTCCCTGATGATTGGCTGCGCCAAGCTGGGCATGCACTTTGTGGCCGTCGCGCCCGAGGTGCTGTTCCCGGAAGAAAGCCTGGTTCAGGAAATGCGCGCTATCTGTGAAGAAACCGGCGGCACCATCACCCTGACCGACGACATTAAGACGGGTGTGAAGGGCGCGGACGCCATCTACACCGACGTGTGGGTCTCCATGGGCGAGGAGGACCAGATGGCCGAGCGCATCCAGCTCTTAAAACCGTATCAGGTCAACGCTGAAATGATGGAAGCCACCGGCAACCCGGATGTGATCTTTCTCCACTGCCTGCCGTCCTTCCACGACCTGAACACCGATGTGGCACAGGACGTGTACGCGCGCTTTGGCCTGACCGAGCAGGAGGTCACCGACGAGGTGTTCAGAAGCCCGGCCTCCAAGGTTTTTGACGAAGCCGAAAACCGCATGCACACCATCAAGGCTGTCATGTGCGCCACCCTGGCCACCAACCAGGTGGACGCCGACGGAAAACCAATTGTAGACTGATCAGACTAGTTGATAGTGGACAGTGTGTAGTGGATAGTTATTGAACAAAATGCCAGAGGCATTTTGAATTGAATCAAATCCGCGTTGCGGATTTGTTCCTAAATTATCAACTATCAACTATTAATTATCCACTCTGATGGATAAAGCGAACGATTCTTATCATATTTAACCGGAGGGAACTATGGAAATACAAAACATCACCAAGCTTCAGAACGGCTCAGATATCCGCGGGGTTGCCATGGAGGGGGTTGAGGGTGAGCACATCACCCTGACCCAGGACATGGCCATGAAGATTGCCTACGCCTTCAGCAAGTGGCTGAAGGTGAAAACCGGAAAGGACAGCCTGAGCGTGGCAGTGGGCCGCGACAGCCGCCTGACCGGGCCGAACCTGGCGCAGGCGGTCTGCCTGGGCCTGGTATCGGACGGCGGCCATGTGTACGACTGCGGTATCGCCACCACGCCGGCCATGTTCATGACCACCCTGGACCCGGAGATGGACTGCGACGGCGCGGTCATGATCACCGCCAGCCACCTGCCCTTTAACCGAAACGGCATCAAGCTGTTTACCAAAGACGGCGGCCTGAACAAGGAGGACATCGCCGAGATCCTCGAGCAGGCCGAAACCATTGTCACCGAGTTTAAAATCGGCGGCAAGCGTGAGGACTGCGCCTTTATTCCCAGGTACGCGGCCAACATCGTGCGCATGATCCGCGAGGCTACCGGGGAGGAAACCCCTCTTCAGGGCGCGCACATTATCGTGGACGCGGGCAACGGCGCGGGCGGCTTTTTTGCGGAGGGTGTGCTGGCCCCGCTGGGCGCCGATACCCGGGGCAGCCAGTTCCTGGACCCGGACGGCCACTTCCCGAACCACATCCCCAATCCCGAGGATCAGGACGCCATCGACGCGATCCGCCGGGCCGTCATCGACAACCAGGCGGATATGGGCATTATCTTTGACACCGACGTGGACCGCTCTGCCGTTATCGACGAAAAGGGCGACGCCATCAACCGCAACGGCTTTATCGCTTTTATTGCCAGCATGCTGCTGGAAAAATACCCGGGTACCACCATTGTCACCGACTCTGTGACCTCCACCGGACTCACCGAGTACATCGAGAGCCTCGGCGGACATCACCACCGCTTTAAGCGCGGTTACAAGAACGTCATTAACGAGGCGGTCCGCCTGAACGAACACGGCGTGGAAACCCACCTGGCCATGGAAACCAGCGGCCACGGTGCCATCCGGGAAAACTACTTCCTGGACGACGGCGCATACCTGGTCACCATGGCGCTCATCAAGTTCGCCCAGCTGCACAAAGCCGGCAAGCCGCTCTCTGTGTTCTTAAAGGATCTCAAGGAGCCTGCTGAGGCGAAGGAATACCGTTTTAAGATCGGGGCTGAGGACTTTAAGGCCTACGGCCAGGAGGTGTTAGACGGCTTCCGGAAATTCGCGGAGGAACAGCCCGGCTGGAGTATTGTGGAGCCTAACTTTGAGGGGATCCGCGTCAACTGCGAAAAGGACGCCGGCAACGGCTGGTGCCTGATGCGCATGTCCCTCCACGATCCCATCATCCCGCTGAACATCGAGTCTGACGAGGCAGGCGGCTGTGAGAAGATCAAGGCCGCCATCGACGTTTTCCTGAAAGATTATCCAGAGCTGGAGGGCTGATGAAATTTATTGTGAAGCGGCGAAGCGTCAGACAGAGGATTTTTTAGCTGATAATTGATCGTTGACAGTGGATAAGTTCTGGTGCAGATCTGGCCGCCGTCAGATTTGATGAAATGCGGCCTGTGGCCACAAAAAAAGGCTCCCCCGTGAGGGGAGCTTTTTTGTGTTTTGGATTTTATGGATAAAAAGGCAGGGCGTCTTTTTTCTAACGTGTACGTTTTCTAACCATGAACACCATCACCAGCATTGCGGCCAACAGTGCGGCGCAGGCTGCCAGGGCGCCTGGCCCGGACAGGATACCGGTGCTGGCGTTGGGAGCGGCAGGGTCCGGAGTGTCCGGACCGGCTGGTGTAACCGGGGCTTCCGGAAGCCTCTGTTCGCCGGCCTGCGGGATGGTTTCCACTGCGGTTGACCGGAAAAGCATTTCGCTCTGGGTGCTTGGTGAGCTGCCCAGCACGTAGAACTGACCGTTGTAGGCGGTGCCGGTGAGCTCCAGAATCAAATCGCCGCCCATGCGCTTAGGGACTGGCGTAAAGCCCTTGCCGCTTGAAAAGCCCAGCTGCCAGGTGTCGTAAAGATCGCCGTCCACCTTGCCCTGGGAGCCAGCCAGGAGCATGCCGTCCCGGAGTGTGCCGCTGACATACTCCGGCTTGGCGCTGCTTGTGGTCGGCAGGATGTCTTTCAGGATAACGGCAGAGCGGCCGTCTTTCAGGTGTTCAAGGGTGTTGTTGGCAGTCATGGCGCCGGCCGCTTTGTCCCACTGATAGCCCGAAGCCATGTAAAGGCCGTCGCCCTGGGTGTAGGCGGTTTTGCCGAAGGCCCGCCCGCCGGCCAGCTCGCCGGATTTTTCCAGGGAGTTCTTATCGGGACGGATGGTGTAAATGTCCCGGACAAAAAGCTTGTCAAAATCCAGCGTGGACTGATCCACAGTGGTTTCGCCGATGGCGCCGCTCAGGCTTTGGGACAGGGCTTCGGGGTCTGCGCCGCTGGCCGCCTGGGCGCGCAGGGCGTTCAGGGAAGCGGCGGGCAGCGTGTCGGAGAGAATGCTGAAGTCCATGCCGCCAGCCACCACGAGGGTGTCGCCGCTGGTGGCGACGCTGGCGCCCAGCAGGCTGCTGAGTGCCGGGTGCTCAAATAATTCCCAGCGGTTGGTCTCGGGTGTGTAGAGTGCCAGGCAGAAATGATTGTTGTCTGAGCGCAGGGCTGTGGTCACCAGCTTCCCGTTCCAGGTGCAGGTGGCGTCGGACGGGATAAAGGCTTCGCTGTTTTCAGTTTCGAGCTGTGTCCATTCCCTGGACTGGATATCGTAGCGCCAGACCTGGGAGTGGGTGTCATCCAGCGTGCCCAGATAGTAGAGCTTCCCGTTCAAAGCGGTCAGGCTCTGGGCAGTCATGTCGTAGAAGCTGTGCTGTGCCTTGGGGTCGGGCAGGGGCAGGCTGTTTTCATAGAAGACATTGCTGTCAAAGAGCTCAAAGCTCTGGTGGCCTGAGAGGGCGCTTCCGCCGTCGGCCTTCTGGGTGACCGTCACGGTTTTTTCCCCGCCGGTAAAGCCCTCGGGCAGACGGACACGGATCTGGGTATCGCTCCAGTCAAGGATATTTTCAGCGGGTAGATCGCTTTTTTCAATGGCCAGGGCGCCCGGGGAATCGCCGAAGAAGTAACCGTCGATGACCAGCTCGTTTTCACCGGAACCGGGAAGCGCCCGGTTGAGCACCGGCGCGGGCTGGCTGACGTTCTTCAGGCTGGCGTAACCGCCAGAGACAGAGGTGCCTTCCAGGTTCTGCGCCCATACGGCGCTGCCGATAACGCGCGCGGCCCGTTTGGCAGAGCTGTCCTCAGGATAGCGGGCAGCCAGGATAGCCACCTCACCTGTGACGGCCGGGGCGGCCATGGAAGTGCCAGAGCTGTCCGCGTAGGGGAGCAGCGCGCTGCCGATCCCCAGGGCGTCCAGATAGATTTCGCCGGAAAGGGAGGATGGGTTCTGCTGGTCACTGGTATCAAAGATATTGGCTTCGATACGCAGCGTGAAATCCGCCCAGTCGGTGTTATCCGGCAGAATAAAGGCGTTATCACTCCAAAGGCCGGCGTGGCTCTGGGCCAGCGGTTTATCGGGCTCTGTGGCGTTGTACAGAGGGAGGAACGTGTTTTCAACTGTTTTTACCGCGGCGCTGACAACCAGCGTGGTGCTGTCCGGTGAGAGCCCGTCCCGGATTGGTGTGACAGCAGGCAGCGACAGGAAAGCGGGCTTCTCTGCAAGTGCGGACAGGTCGACCGGCTCGCTCTCCAGGCCGGCGACGTCCAGAGTGCTGCCGTTTACTTCAGCGGCGCCAGTGGTAAGCTTTAAGCTGGCGACGCCGTCCCGGGCAAATGTGCCTGAAACGATTTCCATGTCCTGGTTTTGGTAGAGCTTTTTAAAGCTAAAGCCGTTTTGACCACTGTCCTCGAAGCTGTTGTAGCGCAGATTATCCGCGTCGGTGGACAGCCTTGCACAGTAGCGCGCCATGGACATAGGATAAGTGGACAGGATGTTAACGCCCGGGGCGGCGATGTCTGTGCTCCGGGGGCCGTAGTTGCTAAAATAAGCCATCTCACCCTGACTGTCCAGGGCGTTGACAGCAATGACGTAGGGATTGCTTTTGAGCCCCCAGACGGTGGTGCTGTTTTCGTCGCAGTTGGTGAACTCGTTGCCTGAGGCAAAGACACTGACAACGCCCAGCTCACCCACCTGGGTGATCGCCTCGTTAAGCGCGATGCCGCTGTACTGGCCGCCCCAGGAGTTGTTGACTGCCACGACGTTGACGCCGTTCTGGCAGGCGGCTTTGATGTAAGCGTAGCCCTTCAGGATGGAGGCAGAGGAAAAACCCCCGCCGTCGTTGCCAGCCTTAACGGCCATCAGCTGGGCGTTTCCGGATGCGCCGCTGGTGCCGTGGCCGTTCCAGCCCGAAGCGATAATGCCTGCGCAGTGGGTGCCGTGGCTCATGTCGTCCATGGGGTCGGTCTCGTCGTAGGGGTCGCCGGCCATGGTGGTCCCGGCAGAATTGTAGCCGTAGGTCCCGCCGTCCAGGCGCATGCCCTCGGGTCTTGTCCAGATGCTGGGCGCGAGATCGGGGTGGGTATAGTCGATACCAGTGTCCAGCACCGCTACGACGACGCTGTCCCAGCTGGCTTCGGGCGTCTTATCCCAGCCCTCAATGCCCATGTCCATGCCGGCGCGGCCGCCCATGGCGCCCTGATTGTTATAGGCCCACTGGTAGGCGGTCAAGTCCTTATAGCTGGTGATGTCAGCAGATGGGCTGTCCGCCCCGGCCACGTTAAAGACATAGTTAGGCTCTGCGTAGAGCACCCTGTCGTTTTGGCTGAGGGCGTCGATAAGGGCCTCGGTGGACAGCCCGTCTGCGCGCACCAGGCCGATAATACCGGCCATCTCTGCGGCTCGGTAAGACTGTATATTGTCAGCGTTTTCAACTCTGGGCGCACTGTCAAGCGTCATGAGCACGTCCATGTCCGCCAGCAGGGAAGACCCGGCGTCACGGCTCAGACTTTCAGGCTTCAGGCAGACAATGGCCTCGCCTTCGGTATAATGATTCGGTTTAGCAGCCTCAGCGTCTGTGACGCTCTGGGCCAGGGCAATGGGCGTGCCACTGAAAAGCAGCAGGGCTGTGAGCAGGCAAGCCAGTAATTTTTTCATTTCCTCTCTCCTTATTCATCAGAAATTTTAATCATTATATCATGGGAAAATATATTTTACAATTATAATCTAAAAAAGCAAGGGGGACAAAGAATTCGTCTCCATCTCAGGATGTCGACAAAGTCGGTCGTGAGCTGCAAAGCAAAAGTGAAAGGTGGTATGAATGGAGAATTGAAAATGGAGAATGGAGAATGCCGGAACGCTTTCGCCAAGGCTCAAGCGATTTAAGCTGCGGCCGCAGGCCGCGTCTAATCAAAATGCGTTAGCATTTTGTTCCTGTAATTCTCAATTCTCCATTCTGCATTTTCCATTCAAAGCTTGCTTTTCAACACTCTGAGCAGGAGGGGACGAAGAATTCGTCTCCTGTTTTCATTTAGTACAGCTTAAACCCATCCTTTCCCTGGGCCTTGACGTCGTACAGGGCGCTGTCGGCTTTTTGGTACAGGGCGGCGAAGTCATGGCCGTCCCGGGGCGCCAGGGAGGCGCCCACGCTGGCGGTGATCTGCCTGCCGCCTTCGTAGCTTATGTGCAGGGCGGCCACCAGGCTTTCGGCTTTCTGTCTGGCGTATTCGGGCGAGGGCACCGGCACAAAGGCGGCAAACTCGTCGCCGCCGATACGGCCGACAATGTCGTCCTCGCGGAACTGGGCCTTGAGCACAGAGGCGAAGCGTGAGATGACCAGGTCGCCCATGGCGTGGCCGCAGGTATCGTTGACGTCCTTGAAGTCGTCGATGTCCAGAATAAAGAAAGCGTAGGTTTTTTCGGGCTGCGCGGCCAGGGCGCGGTCGATCTGCTCCTGGGTGCCCACCTTGTGGTAGAGGCCGGTGAGGGAATCCCGCTTCATCTTTTCGTACATGTACTGCTCCCGCTTTTTCTCCTCGTCGATGTTCTGGCGGTACACAAACATGCGCACAGACTGGTCCTCCTCCCAGAAGAAAATGCGCGCTGTGATGCGCATCCAGTAATAGTGCTGGCCGTCCTTGGTGATCATAAACTCGTAGCGCAGGTTTTCGATGCCCAGCTCGTAGGCCCTGAGAACCTGCTGGGGGCCGAAGGTGGACAGGTAGCCGTCGCGGTAATCTTCTTTAATCTGCTTTTCGGCAATGATCGCAAGGGCGTCGTCGTAGGCGGCGGTGTCCTCGGGCACGCCCAGGCTCTCAAAATACTGGTGGGTGGCCGCGCTGGCAGCGCGGTTGTGGGTGATGTCGATCTCGTAGATGTTCTCGTAGATTTTTTCGGTCTCTTCCTTGAAAATGGCGCTGTGCTTCTTCTCACGCTCCAGGGTCAGGCCCACGATCTGGGCGTTGTAGCGTCTTATGACCCGGGTAATGACAAGGAGGACGGTGGCGGTGACCAGGGCGATGACCAAGACGCCGACGCTCAGCTGGACAATGGTTTTATTCCGCCAGGCGGTGGTGTCGTTGTCGATCATGAGGTACCATTTAAGGCTGGGCACGTACCGGGCCACGCCGTAGCCCTCGTGGCCGTCCTGGCGGTACCAGAAGGCGTTCTCGGCATCGGGCGCGGGAAAGGCCTTGTCCTCAAAGACCGCGCAGCCGTCAATATCAAAAAGGCTGGAGGGCTCGAAGCCGGTCTGGTCGGTGGAGATCTGGATGGTGCCGTCCGCGTCGATGAGGTAGGCCTTGATGCCGAACTGGTTCTCGTAATTCCGAAAGATGCCCTGGAGGGAATCGACCTTGAAGCCAACGCCCACCACGCCCAGCACAGACCCATCGTCGCCCTTGATCTTGCAGTTGATGAACACGGTCACCTCGTTCTGGGCGGCCTCGTCGTTGTCGATGTTGAGGCCAGTGTCCTCCCGGCCGTTCAGGAAGGAATAGTACCAGTCGTTCTCGGGGTTGCCGGGGGCCAGGGTGCGGTCGATGCCGTTAAAGTGGTAGTAGCGGCTGGTCTGGGCGGAGACGAGAAAGACGGAGTCGTAGCTGTACTTTTGCTTGTAGCCGTACAGGTAGTTTTGCATGGTCTGGACAAAGTCGTCCTCGTCGCCCCGCGCGGCCTCCTCGTTCAGGAATTCCTTGAGCAGGTGGTCGTTGGCCATGGTCAGGGAGATGTTGATGGGCTTGGTGAAAATGGCGTCGATCTGGTAATAGATGCCCTCTGAGGTGAGGGAGGAGATATGCTCCACGTCTTTTTTGAAGATGCCGTTGTTGGAGTGGTAGCTGACATAGGAGGCCACCGCGAACCCCAGAACAATGATCACACAGATGAAGAGATTGGTTTTAAGCAGAGCGTCTTTTTTCATAGGTTTTTCCTTTTTATTGAATCGAGTGCAGGGGGAAAGCCCTTAAATTGTAGTTTACAGACTGTCAAAGAGGCGGCAATGTTCGAGACTGCGCCTTTTATCCAGATAAGAAAAAGAGTCCAGGCGCTGCGATAAACGGCCAAGAATCGTACTGCTTTAACGGGACAGCCGGACACTGATAATATAAAGCGTCAACGTTAGAGAAGAAGATCCTGGTGTGAGGCAGTGCCCGCAGGACATCTTTTTCTTTCTTAGGTAAAAGGCTTCGTCTCTTGAGGTTGTCTGACAGCCTTAAAGCCGCCAGATAACGGCTTATTCGTAAAATACCATGGTGTCGCGCCCCTGGCGCTTGGCCTGGTAGAGGGCGCTGTCGGCTTTATCGTAAAGCTCCTGGAAGCTTCTGCCGTGGCTGGGGAAAAGGGCGACCCCGATGCTGACAGTGAGCGGAGCTTCGGTCAGACCCAGATGGCAGAGCCGTTCTCTGAGCACGTTCAGGCGGTCTCTGATAATGGCGGTGTCGGACAGGCCGCGCATAAAGATCATGAACTCGTCGCCGCCCAGTCGCCCGGAGAAGTCATTGCTGCGCAGGCAGTCTCTCAGGGCGCCAGCCACCTCGATGAGAACCCTGTCGCCGAACTGGTGGCCGCAGGTGTCGTTGAGGGACTTGAAATGGTCGATGTCTAGAATGATGAGGGCGTGGTGAGCCGCGGTGCCCCGGCGCAGCACGCGGCCAAGGCGCTTGATGAGGGTGGCCCGGTTATAGAGCCCGGTGAGCGGGTCGGTCTGGGAGAGCTTGCGCAGCTCCAGGGAGCGCCGCTTGCTGCTGTCAATGTCCTGGATGAGGGCGAAAAAGCGCACTGCGCCCACAAAGGGGTCGTCGATCATCTGCACGTCGGCTCTGGCCCAGAAAAAGCCGTCGCCGGACGGACGCAGGCGGCGGTGCTCCAGGCTCAGCTCGCTGGTTCCCTGGCGGTGCAGCTCCAGCAGGCGGCCGCGGCCAAAAAAGCGCCGGTATTTTTTCCGGTCCTCGGGCAGGACAAAGTGCTCGCTGGTGTAGTGGGTGAGGGCTTCCAGGGTCTGCTGGCAGTCCTCGGGAATGCTGTCCTTGGTCTGCCCCTCAAAGGTCTCGAGCACATCGGCGGACAGATTGAACTCGTAGTAGGCGATGCTGTCCTTGCGGCGCTGTTCGTAGGCGGTAAACCACCGCTCATAGGCGATCTCGCGCTCGTGCAGCTCGGTGCTGTCCGAGTAAGTGATGATGGCGGTGATGGGCTCGCCGCCGTCGCTGTAGACCAGGGAGTAATCCGCGATATACCAGACGTAGCGGTTCTGGTCTGGGGCGAACATCCTGACCGAGGTATGGCCCTCGGGCTGTCCGGCCAGCATGTCCCGGTAAAACCGGAGGTAGTCGGCGGTGGTCTCGTCCGCGATGTCGAGGCCCTGGATCACCGAGTCGGGCACGTTTTCGGTCACGGTTTTCTGCCCTAACAGCTGGGCGGCCTCCTCGGTCTGGAACAGGGTATGGGTGCGCAGATCGTACCGGGCGATAAACTTATCGGAGTGGCGCAGGGCGATACGGTTTTCCTCCTCGCTGATGCGCAGGGCCTCCTCGGCGGTCTTGCGGTCGGTGATGTCGAACACAGCGCCGAACAGGGTGTTGTCCGACGGGTTGTACTGGCAGCGGACCAGCACCCAGAGGGTCGCGCCCCCGATGGTGCGGCCCCGGTTTTCAAGCTCGAAGGAATACTGCCCTGCGGTGATATGGCCTGTAATCTCGCTGTGCACGCGCTTAAAATCCTCGGGCGGCACGATGAGCTCGCAGTTTGAAAAGCCTGCGGCCTCAGCCGTTTCGCGGGTGTAGCCGTAGGTCTCATAGAAAAAGGCGTTGGCGTACAGCAGGGTCAGGCGGTCGTCTACCATGGCCTTAAAAACGCCGCAGGGCACCTGGTCGGCGTAGCTCTCGGTCTGGGTGCGCTTCAGGTACCGCAGGTCGGCAAACTGGCAGAGGATAAGGGCAGGGGCGTCCTCGGGCTTTGAGACCTGCTGGCAGGAGGCGCAGACCCAGGTGGGAGTGCCGCTGCGGTCTGTCAGCCTCTGGCGGGCATGCGCGGTCTCGCCAGGCTTCAGGCGGTTCAGGAACGCTTTAAAGGCTGGCAGGTCTTCCTTCTCCATATAGGCCGCGAGGGAGCCTGGCAGGACGCTCAGTCCCAGAAAATCCATGAGACTGGGGTTCAGGTAGCGCGGGGTCAGGGAGGCGTCTGCCTGAAAGCAGGCGATGCCGTCAAAGAGAAGCTCAGGTGTTTCGGTTGTAAAGGTATAGAACGATTGGGTGGTTTGTACTTCCATGAGCAATTCTCCTTAAAATGGATTATTTTGTCTATTCTATCATTTTTGTATTTTAAAAACAACAAAGAGTGTACCTGCAAAAAGTAAAATTGGCACGTTATCGGTAAATTTACAGGAGCCTGTCGAGCTCCTGTAGCATGAGCTGGAGGTCCAGGGGCTTGGCGAGGTGGCTGTCCATGCCGGCCTCCCGGGCCTTTTCGATGTCGGCCGCGAAGGCGTCGGCGGTCATGGCGACGATGGGGATGGCGCGGGCGTCGGCCCGGGCCATCTGCCGGATGCTGCGGGTGGCCTCGTAGCCGTTCATGACAGGCATCTGCACGTCCATGAGGATCAGGTCATAGTAACCGGACGGGGCCATGGCAAAGGCATCGCAGCCCTCGGCACCGTCGCCGGCGCAGTCCACAGCCGCGCCGGCCTGGGACAGGAGCTCGACGGCGATCTCCTGGTTGAGCGGGTTGTCCTCCACCAGCAGGAAACGCCTGCCGCCAAAATCGTACCGGGGCGCTTCACCGGCGTGGCCGGTGTTCAGGGGCTCGCCGTGGATCAGCCGCTTGAGGGTATGGCAGAGGGTGGATTTGAACAGGGGCTTTGAGATAAAGTCGTTGGCCCCGGCGCTTTGGGCCTCCTGCCTGATGTCGGCCCAGTCGTAGGACGAGGCGATGAGGATGGGGAGCTTATCCCCAAGCTGGGCGCGGATCTGCCGGGTGACACCCAGGCCGTCGGTGCCGGGCATCTTCCAGTCCAGGATCAGCACGTCAAAATCCTGCCCGTCCTCGTGGGCTTTTAAGACCCGGCGCACGGTGTCCCCGCCGTTTTCGGCGCACTCGGCGTCAATGCCCAGGGCGTTCAGGGTCTGGACGGCGTACTCGCACATGAGGGCGTCGTCGTCGGCGATGAGCACCCGCAGTGCCGGCAGCGCCGGGTAGCTGTCCGGGTTTGCCTCGATGTGCAGAGACAGGTATACCACAAAGGTGCTGCCCGCGCCCGGAGCGCTGCGGACTGTGACGCTGCCGCCCATCATGTCCACGATCTTTTTGGTGATGGCCATGCCCAGGCCGCTGCCCTCGGTCTTATCCACCCGGCTGTCGCGCTCACGGGTGAAGGCGTCGAAGATATGGGCCGCGAAGTCCTCGGTCATGCCCATACCGGTGTCGGCGAAGGTGAAGCGGAACTGTCCGAAGCCCTCCCAGGCGGCGGGAAATTCCTCCAGGGTCAGGGTGATGCTGCCTGCCTCGGGCGTAAACTTGACGGCGTTGGACAAAATATTGATAAAGACCTGCTTGAGGCGCAGCGGGTCGGCGTACAGGTGCTCGTGCTCCACGCCAAAGGTGCGGATGAACAGGTGCTGGCTTTTTTCGGCCGCGGCGGGCTGGATGATGGCCACGATGTTCTCCATGAAGTCGGGCAGGGAGAAGGGGCTGTTGTTTAAGGCCATGCTGCCGCTCTCGATGGCGGACATGTCCAGCACGTCGTTGATGAGCCCGAGCAGGTGCTGGCTGGACAGGGCGATTTTGTCCAGGCAGTTTTCCACGCGGTCTGGGTCGTCCAGGTGTGTTCTGGCGATCTCGGTCATGCCCACGATGGCGTTCATGGGCGTGCGGATATCGTGGCTCATGCTGGACAGGAAGTCGGACTTGGCGCGGCTGGCCTGCTCGGCGGCTTCGAGGGCTTCTTTAAGCTCTGCCGCCTGAGCTTCGAGCTGGCTCTGCATTTCCCGCAGCTCGGTGATGTCGGTCACGTCGATGAAGATGGCGAGGTAGACGGGCTCCTGGTTCTGCCAGTCCACGCAGGTGGCGCTCAGCTGCAGGCGGGCTTCCTGGCCGTCCGCGCCTCTGACGGTAAGGCCCAGGCTGAGGGGTTGCCCAGACAGGATTTTCTCCCGGCTGGCCTCGATGGCCCGGCGGTTCTGGGCGTAGTTCTGCAGAAAGAGCGGGTTTGCCCCGGTGTCCCAGCAGTCCTCGCCGAAAAAGGCGGTGTAGCGCGTGTTGGCCTCCAGCAGGGTGAGCCTGAAGTCTCTGCTGACATGAAACTTGGCCACAAAGCCAGGCAGGGCGTTGTAGGTGACGGTCTGGGCCTTCTGCATGAGCACCAGGTCGTTGATGTCGGTCATGACCGTGTAGGAGACCTGATGGCCGTCGATGTACTCGTCAGAAAAGGTGGCCACCATGCGCACCCAGACGTACTCCCCGCCCTTTTTGGGCATGTGGGAGATGTGGGTGTAGCCGCCACGGTTGTTGTTGATGGCGTCCATGACCACCTCGGTGAGCTTTGCGAGCTCGCCGGGGTCGTCGGCGTAGTAGGTGTCGCACAGGTTGTGGTATCTGGCCTCATATTCGGCCTTGTCCCAGCCGATGAGCTCATAGTAGAACGCGTTGGCCCAGACCAGGGTAAAGTGCTCGTCCAGCAGATGCTTGCTGACGCTCACCTGCATCAGGCTCATGAGGGTGTTGTACTCATAGCCTGCGGTATCGCTGTGTTGCTTAAGGTCTTCTTCCATTTTTATTTCTTTCGGTGTTTTCTTTATCGTGATACATGCGCTTGTCCGCTGTCTGGATAAGGGCGTCCGGGCTCTCGCCCTCACCGCTCTGCGCCAGGCCGAAGCTGACGGACATGGCAAAGGGGTGGCCGGGCATGTGGCTGCGGGCCCGCAGGCTCCGGTTCACCCGGTCCATACGGCTGGCCGCAATGGCGGGCGTCAGGTCCCGGAACAGGAGCAGGAACTCGTCGCCGCCGTAGCGGAAAAGCTGGTCGGCGTCCTGGCGGCAGGCGCTCTGCAGGGTCTGTACCACAGTGAGCAGGTAGCGGTCGCCCATCTCATGTCCCTGGGTGTCGTTGACAAGCTTCAGGCCGTTGAGGTCCGCGAAGCAGAGGCAGAAGGGCGTGCCTGTCTCCAGCCAGCCGGCGGTGGCGGCCTCTGCCATCTGCCGGTTCGGGCAGCCGGTCAGCGGGTCGGTGGAGGCGATGCGGCTCAGCTCCAGCGCTTCCTCTCTTTGATGTTCTAACGCCGCGAGCACCTGGCTGTTGAGCGCCCGGTACTGGCCCAGCCGGCTGATGCGGGCCGCGTACCGGACGGCCAGATAGAGGCCCAGCAGCGAAAAGACACAGGACTTGACGCCCCACAGCTTGAGCACCAGGAGGTTGCCGGGCTGTGTGTAGATGAGCAGGTTGAGCACCAGGTACAGGTAGATGGCCAGGCTCAGCTGGATCAGGAAGCGCCTCCGGGCAGGGTCCTTGAAGACGACACGCGGGTTATCCATGTGGGCGTCGTAACGCCGGGCGATCTGAAAGTAGAGCCCGGCGGCTAAAAACCCCAGTCCCACCGGGTAGCGCTTGAGGTTGCCAGCGTCCATCGAGTTGTTGTCAAAGCTGGCGAGGGGCAGGTCAAAGGCTGCGGCCAGCAGGCAGCGCAGCAGAATGTTTAAAGCCAGGCCGATAATCATGGAGAACAGGGCCAGGATAAAGCCGTCGCTCAACGGGCAGCGGAAAAAGCAGAGGATCTCGATGAGCAGCAGGGTAAAGATCAGCAGCCAGTTGACGACCAGGTGCAGCTGCAGAACTGAGCAGAGGGTAAACAGCGTGTAGTTGAGGAAAAAAGCCAGCGCGATCCACCGCCTTTTTACCGGTTTTAACAGGATGGCCTCCGCGTAGCGGAAAAAGAACCAGTTCTGGTAAAAATAGATCAATCCGATGACAATGAGCGGGATCATGTCAGAGGTCATGCCGCACCTCCCTCCCGCGCCGGGCGCTTTTGTCCGCATACATGCTGCGGTCCGCCTCCCGCACGAGGCTTTCCCGGGTCTTTTTGGTGCCTGCGGGTGCCTCGGCGGTGCCAAAGCTGAAGGATAATGAAAAACCCTGCCCGCGCGGGGCCTCGAGCCGCGTCCGGGCAGCTGACAGCAGGGCCTCTGCCGCCTCGGCGGACAGACCGGGCAGCAGCACCATGAACTCATCGCCGCCCACCCGGGCAAAGACGTCCTCGCCGCGCAGGGCCTTCGTGAACTGGCCGGAGAATTCCCTCAGATAGTGGTCCCCGGTCAGGTGGCCGTAGGCGTCGTTGACGGCCTTCAGGCCGTCCAGGTCCAGGTAGGCCAGCGTGAAGGGGGTATGGCGGCTCAGCAGCAGCTCCAGGTAATTAAAGAGGTAGAGTCTTGTGTAGGCGCCGGTCAGCGGGTCGCGGTAGGCGGTGTCCCGCAGGGCCTCGGTGCGCTCGGCCTGCTGGTGCATGGTGGAGGTGAGGCGGGTGTGCTCATATTCCAGATAGTCCTCCTGCCGGATAATGTTCAGCTGGTTCATAAAAAAGCCCACCATCATGAGCAGCAGGGCGTTGCTCCCCACCAGAAACAGGGAAACCACAGCGCTGGGGAGCTCAAAGAGGCAGGCGGCAGCGTCCGCTAGCACAAAGATGACTGCCAGAAAGGTAAACCGGACAAACAGCCGGGATTCCTCGGAGCCGTAAATATCCCGGAACTCGGCCAGAAAGCCGGCGCGGCGGCTCAGCAGCAGCTCGGCGGCGAGGCCGAAGAGCAGCAGAAGCGCCAGGCAGGCGGCGCGGAGCGCCGGGTCGCTCAGGACTGCGCGGGTGTCAAGCCCCAGGCCAAAGGATAACAGGCCCAGAAGGATCAGGCAGGCAGCGCAGGTGAACAGAAAGCCCACGTTCACGGCCGCCCAGTTTGGCTGGCCCGGCTCTGGAAAGTGCAGAAGCTCGCAGACCTTGAGGCCGTAGAGCAGCAGAAAAAACAGGGGCAGCGGCAGGTTAAATAACGCCATGATCAAAAACAGGGCGCACAGGCACAGGCCGAGGACCGGCCACCAGTGGCGCAGGTGCGGCATGTCCTGGTTCAGGGCGCTCAGGAGTCCCCAGCTGGAAAAGGCGTAGAGGCCGGACAGCAGGAGAATGAGCAGCATGAGGGCATTCAGGTTTTGGGTCATGGGATCACTCCTTTATCGCGAAGGCTGCGGCCCGCGCCGCAGCTTAAGGGTTGTCAGTTTCACCGCCGCCAAAGGCCAGCGTCTCAAAATCCGGGATGGGCACCGGGCGGGAGAATACATAGCCCTGCACCATGTCGCAGCTTGACTGTCTGAGGAATTCCACCTGCTTCTGGCTTTCCACACCCTCGGCCACTGTGGACATGGAGAGCTTTTCGGCCATGTCGATGACCGAGGTCACCACGTCCCGTTCCCTGGGGTTGTCGGCGTTCTGGGAGGTGAAAAAGGCCCGGTCCAGCTTGAGGGTATCCATCTGCAGGTCCTTGAGCAGGTTGAGGGAGGAGTAGCCGCTGCCAAAGTCGTCCATGGAGCAGCGGTAGCCCCGCCTGTGAATCTGGTCGATGACCTGAAAGAGCATCTCGGGGTTGGTGAACACCAGGGTCTCGGTCAGCTCGATTTCCAGAAGCTCCGGCGGCACGCTGTACTCGCTTCGGATGGCCTCGTAGGCGTCCAGGAAATCGGCGTCGGCCAGGTGCGCCCGGGACATGTTCACCGAGATGGGCACTGGCTTCACGCCTCTGTCCAGCCACCCCCGCAGCAGGATACAGACCTGCTCGAACACGTACAGGTCCACCTCCACGATAAAGCGGTTTTTCTCAAAGAAGGGGATGAACTCATCCGGCGGAATCAGCCCGCGCTCGGGGTCCTGCCAGCGCACCAGGGCCTCGGCGCCGGCGATGGCATCGTCTTTTAAGGACAGCTTAGGCTGCAGGTAGACCACGAACTCGCCGTTCAGCAGGGCGTCCTGCATGCGGTTTTCCATGTCCTTTTCCCGCATGAGCTTCAGGCGGTCCAGGTCGGAGTAAAACTGGCAGGCGAACAGGCGGCTGTCGCCCGCGTCCTTCACGTTCTTCAGTGCCACGTTGGCCCGGTCCAGCTGCTGGGTGAGCGGCAGGTTGGGGTCCAGCACCGGGTAGATGCCAAAGGCCAGGGAGAGGAAATATTTGCGCTCGCAGCCGTCGTTAAAGCTGTTGATGTCCTGAGCCATCCGCTCAAGCCGGTTGACGAGCATCCGCTTGTCCGCGTTTTGGAGCAGCAGGCAGAAATTGTCCGCGGCGGCGCGGCAGACAAGCTCGTCGTCTTTTAGATGTCGCCGCATGACCTCGTACACATAGCGCAGGGTCTGGTCACCCATCTCGATCCCAAAGAGGTCGTTGATGAGCTTGAACTTGCGGATATCCATGGAGACCAGCACATAGTCGCCGGGCGCGCCCTCCAGGATCGCGCCGCCGGCGTCCATGTCAAATTTAGAGCGGTTGGGTCCCCTGGTCATCGGGTCCACAAAGGCCAGCTCCAGCAGCTTGGCGTTGCTGCGCTGCAGGGCCTGCTCCTGCTCGATGTAGTCGGTCATGTCGGTCATGACCGTGTAGGCCACCGGGCAGCCATCGACCACCTCGTCGGTAAAGACGCCCACCATCTTGATCCACATGGCCCGGCCGCTCTTGTGGTACATGCGCGCCATGGCCTCATAGCTGGTGTGGCCCGCGCCGGCGGCAGCTGCTACCTTTTCGACAATGGCCGACCAGTCCTCCGGGTTTTGGTTGAAATAGATATCTGGCCGGTTGTGGAACAGCGCCTCGTACTCATCCTTTGGGTAGCCGATAAGCTCGTAATAGTAGGGGTTGGCGCTGATAAGGGTGAAATGCGCATCCATCAGATGCCGGCTCACGCTCACCCGCAGAGCGCTCATGAGCATGTTGTACTCATTGTCGGGCGCGATGTCATAATGTTTGATGCCTTGTTCGTTTTCTGACATTTCGGTTTCCTTCTTTATTTATATTTTAACGCTTATAATTATTCTATTTTACCACTGCTTTCAGGTAAAAGCAATAAGAAAACCGTATATGATTAAGCAAAATAATAAAAAGTTTATATTAAGAATGGATTTTTATTCTTATAGCGGTTAAAATATAAGCGAGAGGAGTGATAAACCATCGCTAAATTCGTAAACCGCTATGTTCAGGAGGTGATCGTGGAGGCCGGGGAGTTTATCATGGACGCCATGCCAAAGATCCCCGGCCACGCCAACCGCTGGCGGCTGCACCGCTACTGGGTGGCGCACGGGGCCATGCCCCAGGTCATAAGCTGCACGCCCGCAGAGCCGCTGCACTGCGAGAATCACGTGGTCTACAAGACGACCAAAAACCAGACGCGGCCCAGAACCCAGGTCTGCGGCGCGGTCCTCACCTACAACAGCAGCGAGCTGCGCGGCCCCACCGAGGTGGACGGCGTGCCCACCTTTTTCATGGTCGAGGTGCACAGCTGCCCAGACTGCGCCGGGCGCAGACGGGCCGACCCGGACTTTTCCGGGCAGGTGCACCACCGGATCCTGACCGACAACATGATCAAGTACCGGTCTCACCTGTCAAAGGTGTATGAGGACATTATCCTGGAGGGCATCGAGCCCGGGCGCACTGTGGCCTTTCCCTTCAGCGAGGAGCACGCCGGCCGGCTCAGAAGGCAGTTCGAGGCCCTGACCGCCCTGGCCAGGGAGAGGGTGGGCGCCCTGTATACCCCGGCGCCTCCGCCCTTGTACCGTGTGCCAGAGGGCGCGCGGCGGGACCGGCGCGACAGCGGCAGGGAACACCGGGCCCAGGGCGTGGCCTACATTCAGGCCTTTACCGCCAAGCGGCCGGCCACACCGCTGATGAGGGGCTGGTACAGCCGCCTCCTCCAGTTTTTCGCAGATGTCAATGGGGATATAGCCGCCGTCCCCCGATAAAAAAAGCGCGGTTCTCAACGGATTGTTCCTTAATTCAGCTTCCGGACTCAGGTACCCTGTAGATACACCCAAGCGGTGAATCTAAAATCTGCAAGGAGGCAATAATATGCAGAAGAAATCAACAACAGAATTGTTGGAAACGTTCTTGTCAGGGGGCTTGTTTACTGTGCCCGAAAACCAGAAGCTTTCGAAGGATGAGGCGCTGGCCCTCGGGCTCATCGAAATCGCCTGCGCCATCAGTCTTATGGCCGCCGACGCCCAGTTCGCCAGAGAAGCTCTGGGCAGCTGCGGCGTCTTTCCCGTCAGCGAGATCGCCGGGGATTACGGCTACAGCGCCCAGGCCTTTAACAAGCTGCTCTGCGACCAGGGAATCCAGTACAAGCGGGGCCGCCGGTGGTATCTGTACGACTGCTACCAGGGCCTTGGCTACACAGCCACCCGGCTCACCACCCGGGAGGCGGGCGGCCGTACCCGCGCCTTCAGCGGCATGCAGTGGACCGTCAAGGGACGGCGCTTTCTCTACGACCATCTGCGGGCCCAGGGCATTGTGCCCACCGCAGGCAGAAAGGAGCAGCCATGAACTACCTTACCGAGCACCGGAGCTTTTACGCCTGGCTTGGGAAAAACCCCAGGAGCACCGCGTTCCAGAGCCTCTGGAATTACCTGCTCGTCCGCAACAACAATGCGGCCATCCGGGGCGAGGACGGCGACATGTACTGGCCTGTGTGGTTCGGGGTGGACAACAGCGACCTGCGCCGCCTCTTAGGCGAACAGGATGCCAAACGCATCTGGGAACACCGCCGCAGACTCATCGCCGCAGGGCTCATCGAATACCGGCCCGGTTCCGGCGGCAAAAGCGGCGAGTACGCCCTCGTCCCCTTTAACCGGGAGCAGACACGTCTGCAGGTCATTCCCCAGGGCGGCGGCGAAGCCGTTACGGTCTGGAACCCGCCGGGAAACAGCCCCCGGATCGCCGCCGGAGCCCTCCCGGAAGCCCCGGCGGAACCGGGCGCGTTCTCTTCTGATTATAATTCTATAAATCATAAATATATAAATCATAAAGAGTCTTACCGGTGCGAAGGGGAGCCGCCCGTGCCTTATTTCAACAGTCTGCCCGCCCTCACCGATGAAGAAATGGCAAGCCTGCGCGCCATCCACACCGATGACGCCGCCCTGGTCGAGGCCATGTGGGCCCTTAAGGAGCAGAAACAACGGGAGGAGGAGAGCTGATGCAGCACAAAAGAGAGTGCGGCTATGAGCGCTACCGCTGCCGGGCCCACATTGTGGTGCAGGAGACCGTTTTGGCCTACAGCCTGGAGGAGGCCGAGCTTTTGTTCGAGGCGCGGCTGGACGCCCTGGAGGACGACCCCGGCCTGCGCGTTGAGGGCATGTGGGTGGAGTGACATGGGCAAGCGCACCGCCAGATGGACAAAGGCCCACCGCGCCCGCCTGGGCCTCACCCAGCCCCAGCTGGCCGAGGCTGTGGGCGTCAGCCTGAGCACTGTGACCCGGCTGGAGCGGGGCGACCCGGTAAGAGACTATGTGCTCGAGGACCTGGAGCGCCTGTTTGAGGACGAGCGCCCCGGCGAAAATAGTCAGAATCCTCAGCCCGGTGGGCAGAATCATCACTTCCAGCTGACCATATACCAGGACCTCCTGAGGTGATAAACTGAGAGCATCACAACGAAAGGAGGAACCCCAAATGGCATACGAACAGACCAAAATCAGCCATGACATGAAGATCATCTTCAACTACGGCGAGGTGGGCGGCAGCATCAAGAAAAAGAGCAAGACCTACTCCGGTCTCAACATGGACATGACTGTGGCCACCAGCGAGGCCATCACCCGCACCGGCAAAGCCATCGGCAAGCTCTGCACACCCATCGTGAACGATATCCAGAACTTTATGGGCTACAGCAATATGGAAACCTCCGCCTAAGGCAGAGCGAAAAAATCTGAAAGAAAGGAGAAATGAAGATGGAGACAACCACGACCACCAAAGCGCTGGACCTGGAGTTTGAGCTGGAAAACGGCAAGAGCTTTACCATCACCTGCCCCGACTATCTGGACGACCTGACAAAAGAGCAGGTCGAGGCCCAGGCCGCCGAGATCATCGCCGCCGGGGCCTTTGCCCCAGACGGCTTTAACCTCAGCAAATTCAAGAGCTTTGAGTACATCGACAAGACCACCCGAAAAACCGAAATCGACGCGTAAAACACGCAGAAAGGAAAAAAATGAAAACCGTCAAGAAAAGAACCGTCCTACTGCTCCTGGCAGTCCTGACCGCCGCCGGGATCCTCTACTTTGCCCTGGAGCTGAGCTGGGCGCCAATGCGGCAGAACCCGCCGCCCAGCCAGACAGAAGAAGCACCAAAGCCTGAAACGCCAGCCCCAGAAGCCCCAGCTCCTGAAGCCCCGGAGCCCGAAACGCCAGCCCAGCCCCAGAGCGGTGTCCTGGAACAACAGCCCCTCATGGTGAGCGAGCACTTCGCCCGGGATGAGTACCGCTGCGACTGCCAGGGCAGCTGCGACGGCTTCCCCGCCGAACCCGACCCCGAGCTCGTCCGCCGCGTCGAGGCCCTGCGCCTGGCTGTGGACGCGCCCGTCATCATCACCTCCGGCGTCCGCTGTGAAAAACGCAACGAGGAGGTGGGCGGTGTGCCCTGGTCCTTCCACAAGCGCGGCGCCGCCGCCGACCTCTACAGCCCCGGCGTTCCCGTCGGCACCCTGGCCGCCCTGGCAAAGGACTGCGGCCTCAATATCCTGCCCTACTACAGAGACGGGTATGTGCATGTGGAGATATGAGAAAACCCCCGAAGTCTTTCGGGGGTTTTTTAGTGGAAAGTTGATAGTGGAAAGTGGAAAGTTCAGGTGCAAATCTGCCGCCGGCAGATTTGATGCGATGCGGCCAGAGGCCGCTGTTCCAGTCGTTTTTGCGTTAGCAAAAACGTTCTATAACTATCCACTATCAATTTTCAACTCAAAGGGCTTCAAACTTTCCCTTTGCAGCCCACGACCGACTTTGCCGACATCCTGAAAGCCCCTCTCGGGGCTCTTTTTTAGTTCAGCTCGGGGTAATCTCTTAAAAACACGTCGATGGCGGCCTTGATCTTCTCACAGCCGCCTTTTTTTACGCCGCAGGCCTTTAGCCGCCCATCATCATGGCGAAAGCCCGCGTGTCACACGCGTGTCAACTTCTGCCCGTGAAACTTATAACCTGGGATTGTATTAACTCTGAGCGTTATTTATAATGGAATTAATCACAAATGAGGAGTGTGCAATTATGAGGAAACAACTTAAGTATTTGACGAAGAAGATGATTGCGCTTATTTTTGCCATGTTTTTCACCATTGGTCTCATGCCGGCAGCGTTCGCTGAGGGCGAAGACACGAGAGACTTAACCAATGTTCTTACCGATTTACATGTCGATATGAGCTTAAAGAAATCAGACGGCGCCACAGTGCCCATCATTGTGGATAACGAAAAGGACGCGGGCTTTAATGAAGCTCTGGTTTCAGGCAGCACCATTCTTTTCGGCATTACCTGGACCTTGGAGGAAGCGGATTTTTACGGCCAGGTAAAGGCAGGGGATTATTTTACCATTGACCTTCCCTCCGACTATTTCACCTTCCGGGACACCACCCTGAACACCCCGCTCACCTACAACGGCGAAACCCTGGGGCACTGGGGCGTCCGGGATAACAAGATTCAGTTCACCCTGACCGATACCGGCGCGCAGAAGCGCTATATTAAAGGCCATTTTAACGCGAGCGGCACCCTCAAGGCCAACGAGTCCGGCGATGTCGTGATCGAGATCGGCGACGTGGCCCTGCCGCCAGTCCCGGTGGAGCCGTCCACGCCCGCTGCCCCGGACCCAGACGTCGACTTCCCCTATGAGAACTCCAATCCGCCAGCTCAGAAGCCGATTTCTAAAAACGGCTCTACCTACGCGGGCTCCGAGGCCATTACCTGGAGCATTCCACTCAATTACGACAACATGGTCACTGCCGCCGTGCATACCAGCCCTGCCCTCACCCCGCTGAAAAACGCTGTGGTCGAGGATACTCTGGAAAAGGACCAGACCATCAAGTCGGTCAGCATTCAGACGGTGTTTTACCGGCCGAGAAACGCCGCCGGAGAGCTCAGCACCCAGTGGGGCGCTACCATCAGCGTCAAGAGCCAGTTCACAGAGCTGAACCAGGAGAACGGCGAAAGCCCCGACGCCTTTAAAGCCCGGGTCAAGGGATACGGTTCGCCCGCTTACGGCGTGAGCGCGGATAAAAAATACCTGATCATCAGCCTGGGCGACGTGCCCGGAAACGGCGTGAAAATGGCGGCGGACGATACCGCCCTGCGCGCGAAATTTAAGGCCAGCAACAGCCGGCTCACCGACGCCGAGCTCGACACCATGGTCAAATCCTGGGGGACAGGCGGCATCGCCGGGGGCCAGGCGGTTGGCTACTACATCACCATCCAGGCCGAGGCCGGCCGCGCCTATGAGCAGTACAGCAACACCGCCACCCTCACCACCTCGGATAAGGCCCCGGCTGAGGCCAGCAAGTCCGTCACGCTGGAGGACCTGCAGGGCGGCATCGAGGCCGGCGAGCCCCACAGCGTGCGCCTTGAAAAGCGGAGCGCAGAGAACGGGAACCCGCTGGAAAACGCCGCATTCCAGCTGGAAGTGCTGCGGGACGGCGTGTACGTCCCCTATGTGCCCACTGACGGCGGCGGGCAGATCCGCGCCACCGGCCCGGACGGCGTGGTGGAATTCAGGCAGCTGGGCTCTGGCACCTACCGCTTTGTGGAAACCGCCGCAGCCCCGGGCTACGATAAGGACAGCGTGACCTACAGCCCCGAGACCTTTACCATCAGCAGCGAGGACACCCAGGGCGTGGTGGTCACCGCCACCAACCTGCCGATGCCCGTCGAGCCGCCTGTGGACCCGACCCTGGTCTACGGCAGTGTCGAGCTCACCAAGGTCGATCAGGCAGACCCGCAGAAAACCCTGAAAAACGCCGGGTTCCGCCTTTATGAGCGGCAGGAGGAGGGCAGTGTGCTCTATTATAAAGACGCCAATAACGGCCTGCCCCTCTGGAGCGCCGACCCCGCCGAGGCCCAGACCTTCACCACCGACGACCAGGGCGTAATCACCGCAGTCCATCTGCCGCTGGGCACTTATTATTTCGAGGAGATCACCCCGCCGGAGGGCTACGCCTTAAGCGAAACCCCGCTGGCCTTTACCCTGGATGAGCACAGCACAGAGGCCGCCAAAAAGGTGGTCTTCGAGAACGCCAGAACCAGTGACCCGGCCAACCCGGCAGACCCGGCCAGCCCGGCCCCGCAGAAGCCAGGCGCGAGCGGCGCGCAGAACGCCAGGACAGCCGCGCCCGGCGGCGCCAACCCTAAAACCGGCCTGGCCGACGTCAGCGCAGCCCTTGGAATGCTCGTTCTGCTGGCAGGCGGCAGCGCCGGGCTCATGATCCTGCGCCGTAAAAAATAAAACCATAAAGAACACAGCAAAGCCTCGTAGTATTCCGTCTCTTGGGATTCTTAGACACGCTGAGTCGCCTTAGGCCGCATCCAATCAAATCGGCCAAAGGCTGATTTGCACCTGAACTATCAACTATCAACTATCAACTTAAAAAGCTTGCTTTTCAACCCTTTATCTCTTGCTGACATCCTTTGTATACAGTCTAAAGCCCCGGAATCATCCGGGGCTTTTTTCTGTCTGTATGACCGCCATATGACCAGCGCTGCTTATAATGAGGTTAAATTGGACCGATAGGACCATTTTGCGGAAAGGAGACAAGGCAGTGAAGCAGCTTCAAAGAAAATCACTCTACCGTTACGCGGCGGCTCTGTTTGTCTTTCTGTGCTACCTGGGCATCTGCCTGGCGGTCTTTTTCATCGGCATCCAGCGCGCGGTCGAGAAAAACACCCAGACCCTTCTGGCGGACAACGTGGCCAGGCAGAGCAGCCTGATGGTCTCCCTGATGGACATCGAGTTTGAAACACTGAGCGGGATGGCCAGCTATATCGGCAGCCAGAGCGACGCCCAGGACAACCAGCGTCTGATGGCCGCGCTGGCCGGCGAGAGCAAATTTCACCGGATCTCCTACTTCACCCTGGACGGCGCCGGCTACTCAAACGAGGGCCCGGTGAACATGGACGCCCGGGACCGCGACTTTTTTAAAAAGAGCATCCAGGGACAGGAGGCCGTGAGCAGCCCCTATGAGAGCCGTGTGGAAGGCGACGAGGGCAGGGAGTTTATCGCCCTCTCGGTGCCCGTCTACCAGGGCGGGGCCATCGCCGGCGTGCTGGTGGGCAGCTACGACGTGCGCCACATCAGCGAGATTCCCTTCAGCAGCCTGTACGGCGGCAGTGGCTATGTCTATATCGTCGGCAAGGACGGCGAGGTCGTGGCCATGGACAGCCGCTACAGCCAACAGTGGGACCGCGTCAATTTTTATGATTTTTACAAAGATTATACCTTTGGGCCGGGCGCCAGCCTCGACAGCGTCCGGGACGATTTTAACAACGGGAACAGCGGCGTCCGCCTGCTCAAAAAGGGGAGCGACATCCGCTATCTGGCCTACGAGCCCATGGGCTACAACAGCTGGTTCCTGTGCTATGTGGTGCCCCAGGAGGACGCCCAGCAGAGCTATGCCTTTATCCGCGAGTACGAGGTGGCCCTGTCCCTGTTTGTGGTGGCCGGGCTCATCATCCTGCTCTCTGTCATGCAGTACATTAACGCGAAGGACCGCAAAATGCTCGTCACCAAGGCCCAGACCGACGCCATGACCGGGCTGCTGAACGCTGTCAGCACCCGCGAAGCCATCAACGCCTGGCTGGCCGGCGAGGAGGCATGCGGCATGCAGGCCCTTATCATGCTGGACATCGACAAATTTAAGGATGTCAACGATACCTACGGCCACGCGGTGGGCGACGAGGCCCTGCGCCAGTCCGCCGGGCTGCTCAGGGCCCATTTCCGGGGCAGCGATATCGTGGGCCGCGTGGGCGGGGATGAGTTCATCATTTTTATGAAAAATATTCCTGACGACGCCATTGTCATCAAGCAGCTCGAGCGGCTGTGCGCGGCCTTCCACAGCCTCCGCGTGGCCGAAGCGCCTGAGCTGCGCCTTACCTGCAGCGCCGGGGCCGCTCTGGTGCCCAAGGACGGCGTAGATTTTGACGACCTGTATAAAAAGGCCGACGAGGCCATGTATATGGTCAAGCGCGGCAGCCGGGACGGCTTTTATATTTACAGAGCATAAACCACCGAGAGGAGAGAGAACCATGACCACAAAAGCGCGAAGCGCCCTGTTTCTGCTGTGCGCCCTGTTTCTGCTGGCCTGCCTGCCCGCAGCCGCGGCTGCCAGCGGGACCGACGCCGGAACCGAGATCACCCTCACCACCCCCAGCGCCGCCGAAGCCCAAAACACCACCGAAACCATCGGCCCCAGCCCGGTGCCGCTGGCGAAGCCGCAGCGGGAAATGTGCGCCCTGTCCGCCCCGGTGGCATCCGGCATCGCCGCGGTCATCATCGCTGCCGTCACCGCTGTGGTCATTATCCGAAAAGCGTCGAAGCTGGAATAAAGCATTGAGAAAAGTGTCAAAAAGATGTAACATATACATAAAGGAACCGATCTGGCCGCCGCAGTGTGTGACTGCTGTGTGACAACCCCTGCGTATAATCGTAGGTAAGATTACAGAACATCGAGGTGAAAACCCTTTAAATTATCGATATAAGGAGTAAAGTCCAATGAAAAAGAAAAGAAATATCCTGATCATCATCGCCATCATTGCCATAGTAGCGGCAATCGGCAGCACGATGGCAGCCTTTGTCGCCTCGACAGCCACTCAGAAAGACGTGTCCGCCGCCAGGCTCGGCATCAAAATCGTACAGAACGGCGGTCAGACAGCTAAAGACGTCAAAAGCCTGGATACCGCCGAGGACAGAAAGGCAGGCTACCAGTACGCCGGCATGCCCGGCGACACCGTGAGCGAGAAAGTAGCCGTAAAATCCGACGCGAACAGCAAGGACAGCTACATCCGCATCACCATCAACCGCAGCTGGACCGATAAAGACGGCAAAAAAGACTTTAAGCTGTCCCCGAAAGAGATCGGCATTGAGAGAGACAATGACAGCTGGCTGGTGGCCGAAGACCCTGAAGAACCAGAGGTGATCTACTGCTACTACACAAAGAAAGTGAGCGGGGACGCCACCACCGAGAACGTCATGGACCGCTTCACCATTTTAAAGGATAAAGTTCAGGAAAACAGCAACGCCTACGCGGGCTACAGCGCCAACATCACCTTCGAGGCCGACGCCGTCCAGGCCGAGGCCGGAGAAAAGGCCATGCTCGCCGAGTGGGGCATTATCCCAGAGCTCGACGCGGCCGGCAACCTGACAGGCTATACCGAACAGTAGGATAGGAGGAAAGCAAAATGAAAAAGAAAATCGTCACCCTTTTAATCACCGCCGCCCTCCTGCTTGCCACCGGGCTCAGCGCCTCAGCGGCCGAGACCATCACCTTTAGAGGCCAGGCCGAAAAATTCGTGACCAGCGTAGACGGCGACGTCGAAACCTTTACCGACATGCTGCCCGGAGAGACACGCACCGTCAGCCTCACCCTCAGCAACGAGGACAGCAGCGAGATGAAATTTTACATGAGCGCCGAAATTCTGGACAACATCGCCAGTAAAACCGCCGACTCCCAGGCTGTGTACGACTTTGTCATCAGCAAGAACGGCCAGCCCTTCTTTACCACCATCATCGGCGGGGGCACCGCCAAAAACACCTCGGCCGGCGAAAAGTACTTAGACGAGAGCAACAACATTCTCTTAGATACCCTGGCCAGGGGCCAGAGCGACGTGATCGACATCAGCCTGACCCTGGAGGGCAACTCCACCGGAAACAGCTACATGGAAAAAACCGGGCAGATCCAGCTCGTGTTCACCGCGTCCACGCCCGATAACCCTGCCGGCGGCGGCACAAACGTCGTCGAGCGGCTCGTCCAGGCCATCACCCATCCCGGGGCCACCGGCCCGAACACCGGCCTTAACGGCGGCAGCCCATACCTGCTCATCGCGGGAGCCTGCGTCGTGATCGCTGTGGTCGTGATCATCATCCTGATCGTGACCCGAAAGAAGAAGGAGGAATAAACATGACCGCAGTACGAAAAAAAGTAAACAGAATCGCAGCCGTCCTCGTGACCTGCGCCATGGCGTTGCTGCTCATGGGTATCTCCATCCCAAGCGCCGCCCACGCAGAGGAAAAAATTTATAATATCGAGTTTAAGGCAGGCGCCGAAGGTACCATTAACGGCCAGAGCAGTGTTAGCGTGGAAGTGCCTTATGAAGGTACCTTAAGCTTGAACAATATAGATGCAATACCAAATAATTCCGATGAGTATTACTTTACAGGCTGGAATAAAGAAATTGAGTATAGTGTAACTAAAAAGGCCACCTACGTAGCTCAATATGCAAAAATGATTAGCAAAACGACTTACCGTGTGCGTTACTTAGATACCTACGGCAACGAATTAGCGACCCAGAAAGTGGTCCCTGCAAGTGTCGGAGGTAATGTCACAGTAGACGCCTTGACGATTGAGGGCTATATTGTCGACGCTATAGCCAAAACCACCACCATCGCCGCCGAAGGCACCGAGATCGATTTTGTCTATACCCCGGCCGATAACCCCGAATTCAGTACCCAGCCCGGCGTGGTCACCGTGACCGGACAGCCCGGCAATACCGGCACAGCCGCCACCCTGCCCGGCGGCGCAGCCGGAGACGGCACCAATACCCCCGGCGATAACAACCCCGGCGAAAACATCGACCCGGGCGATACCCCATTAGCCCCGGCCGATGAAGAAACCATCGACCCGAACCAGACCCCGTTGGCCAACGCGGCCAAACAGGTAGGCGGCATGGGCAACCTGATCATGATCGGCGTGGGCGTCCTGGCCCTGCTCGGCATCATCATCGCCGCCATTTTGGTGAGACGTAAAAAGAAAGCACAGCAGTAAAAAAAGCCCCGGCCGGGGCTTTTTTAGTGTCAGAAACTTTCCACTATCCACTTTCAACTAAACAGTCCTCTCTTTAACGTATTGCCGCTTACGGTAAAGTTTTTGCCAGCCCAAAAGTCCCTGCCCGGGGACTTTTTATTCAGACGCTTAAAGAATCCGGTGTATATTTGAAAAACAGGGAAAAATAAGCTATAATAGAAGAAAGTAAAGGGGAAAACATGGGGAAAAAAGATATCATACTCAAGCAGTATCTGTCCGATAATCGGCGCTTTGCTGAAATATTTAACAATGCGCTTTTCGAGGGAGAAGCCGTCATCCAGCCCGATAAGCTAAAACCAGTGGACAGCAGTCAGGCAGAAGTGATCGCCCTCCAGGAAACAGCGGCCGAGTTTATTCAGAAAAACCGGGACATTGCAAAAATTTACAACGAGGAGCTCGAACTGGTAATCCTGGGCATCGAAAATCAGAACGACGTTCACTACGCCATGCCCCTGCGCGTCATGCTGTACGACGCGTTGAGCTATGACAAACAGTACCAGAGCATCAAAAAAGAGCACCAGCGGGAAAAGGATATTACCGGGACAGAGCGTATCAGCGGCTTTTCCAGACAAGACAGGCTGATACCCGTGATCACCCTGGTAATCTATTATGGGACCGACGCCTGGGACGGGCCCCGCAGTCTGGCCGACATGCTGAGACTGCCAAAGGCATTTTCATCCCGCAAAAATCCCGTAAACAGCTACCCGATGCATCTGCTGGAGGTGCAGGCCATAAAAGACCTGGAAGTCTACGACGACGATCTCATGGCACTATTCGGCTTTATTAAATATCAGAAAAACCGCAGCGAGCTGGAAGCCTTTATTCAGGCACACGCCAGCTACTTCTACAAAGTATCGCGCGAAACCTACGAAGCCATCAAAAACGTAGCGGATATCAAAGAAATGAGCCAGTATATCGAAAAAGAAAAAGAAGAAAAGGAGGCCGTCAACATGTGCGACGCATTAAAACAGCTAAAAGAAGAAAGCATCCAGCAGGGAATGCAAAAAGGCCGCCGTGAAGGCCGCCAGGAAGGCGTCCGTCAGGTGGCGATAAAGCTGCTGCGCATGAACCATCCCATCCCGTTTATCGCCCAGGCCACCGATCTGAGCGAGGCGGAAATACAAAAGCTGAAAGAAACACTGCAGAAAGCACAGCAGTAAAGTATGTTTTATAAAAAATATTGATAGCTCATTGGTTTGAATTCAAAAGCGCGCGCTTATATAATGCGCGCTTTTTATTATTTTAACGCCACTTTCCTTAAAGAAAATCAGCCATTCGCATAAATAATGGACCGTTAACATAAAAAAAAGAAGTGACGATTTACAAGCGGACAATAAATGATTATAATAGAAAGTAAGAAAAATAATGAAAGTGGAGAGACAATCTAGTGGAACAGAGAAATCCTATGCTGGAGGTCCAGATGTTTGGAGGCTTCAGCATCGCCGGAGATGGCGCGGCTCTCAATGAAGAGAGCATCCGGTCGGAGATGATGACAAAACTCTTTATCTACATCCTGTGTCACCGCCAAAAAGAAATTACCGTACAGGAGCTGGCAGAAGTCCTGTGGGAGGAAGACGAAAGCGATAATCCCGCCGGAGCCCTCAAAAACCTTATGTACCGCCTGCGCACCCTCATCAAGAAAACCTGGGGAAGAAACGATTTTATCCTGACCGGGCGCGGCGCGTATATCTGGAACCAGGACATTCCCGTCAGTCTTGATATCGAAACCTTTGAAAAAAGCATAAAACAGGCTGGCAAGCACAAAGACCCAGTCTGCCGGATCGGCCTTTATAACGAAGCGGTCACCTTGTATAAAGGGGAATTTCTGCCGAAATTCGCCAGCGAATACTGGGTGGCCTCCCAGGCAGCCTATTACCATACCACCTATCTGGGGGCCGTCAAAAGCCTGGCCATCCTCCTGGAGAGCGAAGGCCGTTATTCCGAAATGGCCAGCAGCGTGAACAAGGCCATCCAGATTGATAACCTGGACGAGAGCCTGCACTGCTGCTTTATAAGAGCCCTTATGGCACAGGACAACTACAAGCAGGCCCTCGAGCATTACCAGACCACCGAGAAAACCCTTTACGACTATCTCGGCGTCACCCCCTCCGAAGAGCTCAGAGCGCTCTACGAGACCATCATAAAAAAAACACACCGTCACGAAAGAGACATCACAGCCGTCCAGAGCGAGCTGATGGAAGACCGGACAAACGGCGCCTTTTTATGCGAATACGGCGCGTTCCAGCGGATCTACCGGCTCCAGGCACGCCAGGGCGAAAGGATGGGGATCTCGATTTTTTTATTATTAGCGACCATTTCAGCCGACGATTTTCCCCAAAAAGATGAAATCCGCAAGGAAATGATCCGCGACGCCATGGTGCATCTGGAGGACGTGCTGCGCAGTTCACTGCGCTCCGGCGACCCTGTGGCCCAGTACAGCAGCACCCAGTACGTGGCCCTGCTGCCCACCTGCCAGTATGAGACCGCCAAAATGGTGGCCGGCCGCATCGAAAAATCCTTCTGGGGCAATTATAAGAACACACATATCCGCCTGCGGTTCGACCTGGACGAGCTGCACTACGAATAAAACCCATACCGGAGCATAAGAAATGAAAACACAGAACATACCCGTCAACAGCATCCGCCTCTGCCTTGACCACTGCACTGGCAGCCAGCTGGAGGGCACCATTGTCGGCGTCGCCCTCAAAGACCCCGTCCCCTTCAGAGGGCTCAGAGCCTTTGTCACAAAGGTGGACGCCGCCTTCGACCAGATCGGCAGGCCCCAGCCCCACCAGCTCACCCGCAGCTTTAACACAGAGGAAGCCCGCCCCGCGCCCTTTTCGGCCAACCCCGAGTGCTACCACGCGCCCGAGACCATACAGGCCAGGCGGGGTCAGGAGAAAACCCTTGACCTCATCATGCTCACCCGCCGCCATACCGAGTGGCAGGGCATTTTAAAAGACATCGGAGGCAATACCGTCGGCCATTTCAGCAGCGTTCTGGAATGCATCCAGCTGATCACCAGAGAAGAAGACCGCCATTTGGCCTGAGCCCCAAATGCGGTCTTATGTTTTTTGGAAAAAGACCTTAAGGCAGACCCCTTGTGACCATTGTGTGACACAGGGCTGGTATAGTTAAGGTACAATAACGGAAAAAGCATAAAAACCGCCGAAAGGCCGATGAAAATAGAAAAGGCACGAAGGGAGAACCAATCATGAAAAGCGTAAAAAGATTATCCAGATATACATCCATATTACTGAGTGTGCTGCTCATGCTTTCAGCCATGAGCCCGGGCATCACTGCCCTGGCCCAGGAAAAAGCAAACGCCGCCCCCACCGTACTGAACTACGAGGACGACAGCATCAAGGCAGAGCTGAAGGCCGCAGAAGGCGGCGCCCTGCCCACCGGCGCAGCGCTTCAGGTAAAAGCCTTAAATAAAGACAGCCAGGATGAAGCCGAAAAGGCCCTTTACGCCGAAACCGAAGCAGGGTTAAACGCCAAAGCCGCCGGGCAGGGTACAGCGGTCAATGGCTTTATTGCCTACAGCGTGCAGCTGCAGGATAAGGACGGCAAAAACGTCACCCCCGAAAAGGGAAGCTTTACCCTGAAAATCACCTATAAAAACCCAGACGCTCCCGAAGCCTATCAAAAAAGCCAGAGCACCGAAAAAGGGGTAACCCTGTATCAGAAGACCGAGGGCAAGGACGAACAGAACAACACCATCTACACCATGGAGCCGACACAGGAAGACAGCGCACAGATTACTGCGGACGAAAACGGAAAGGTGCAGTCGGTTGAAAGCAAGCTGACGACCCTGGAACCTGTGGCAGTGACGTGGGAGAGTGTACCGGAACCAACCGTTGGTAGTGAAGTTGAAAACACACAAGGATCTGAGAATACAGTGCTGGATGAATCACAGAGTATAATGCTTGCTCAAACGGCGTCTAAGGCAGTAAATAATCAGGTTCATTTTAGCTTTAAGATAGAAAAATTTAATCAATGGAAAGATAAAGATCAATATTTCAGCAATTGGGTTGTCAATATTGTGGATACGGATGGCACACCTATTTCAGTAGATACCATCAATCAAAATTCTATTGATTTAGATATAACGAATAATACACCCTCTATTACAGTGCCAAAGATTGTGAATTGTTTGACAGTAGATGGCTACACATTTAAAAAAGCAGAAGTCAAGGACTATAGCGATTTTAAAAACCCAAAGAACAAGGATGGAAAGACCCGTGAGTTTGACAACTTAATACTGTGGAATAGTGATAGCGAAGCATACCAATATCAATATGTAAGCAAAAGTGACAAATTTGGTCGAGATATTATTAATAGATATGATAATATTTATACAGGTTCAGCGGTAGTTACTTTTGTTTATGAAAAAACAGATGAGCAGCTGGAAAGTGTTGGCACTGTTGATAGCGCGTCTAAGGGTGTGGAAATTCAGATGTTCGATTATAATAAACCGATATCTCTTGGAGGAAGCTATCAAAGAACAGGACGGATCACTCAAGGCTTGTTAAAAAAGGAACTTGAAACAAACAATAGCAACGAAAGTATTCCGGTAATGGCGAATGATAAGGCGAATGATAACTCTATAATGAAAGACGCTTTTAGCACATCAAGCAATTATTATCAAGGGTTGGCAAATAATTTGTTTTTATTGGAAAATTATAATAAGGATAAAACTTTTTATTACAGCAGTTTTGAAAATTATGCTTACTGGAAAGAAGGAAAAAAGGCTGAAAATATCTCGGAAAATGACAAAAACACACCACATAATTTTACTGTTTATAAGCAAATTGGAACACCTATCGATACCAATAATAAAAGTTCCTTTTTCTATCTAAGAGGAAATTTTATGCCTTACAATCAAATCGATGCAGATAAACCGGCAGTTTTGAGTAAGAATCTTTTTGATGAAAATGGAAGATCACTTGTGGACCAATCTCGTTATAATGAAACGCTTTATAAGACACAGAAAAGCAACGCTCCTGGAGTTATAACTAAAACGGATGATGACTATTACGGGAATGACTATTATTTTGGTATGGTAGTGTCAGCTAGCTTCGCCCAATTAGAAAACGGAATGTATAACGGAGAACCAATGGTATATGAGTTCAATGGTGATGATGATATGTGGGTTTTTATCGACGGCGTTTTGGTATTGGATCTTGGGGGGATTCATGATGCACAGTCTGGTTCCATTGATTTTTCAACGGGGATTGTCAAATGGACGGATATTGATAAACAAGATAAACAAGATAAGGGCAGTTCGACAACAATCAAAGAACAGTTTAAAAATACTAAAAAAGGAAACGATATGACAAAGGCAGACTGGAATGGTGAAACTTTTGCAGACTATACCGGCCATGAAATTAAAGTTTTCTATATGGAACGTGGTGCAGGCGCTTCCAACTGCAAAATGAGCTTTAATCTGCCTGTTGTCCCAAAGGACAGTGTCACTGTCGCAAAAGAAGTCGTAAATATTAATGAAGGCTCTTATAGCGATGTGAATTTCAATTTTAAATTGTATGTAGAAGATGAAAATGCAAAAGAAGGTGACGACAACACAATTACTAAAGACAATATTACTTATAAACTAAAAACGAATCAACCTTACGAGTTACAGGAAGGCTCCAACACAATCTCTCAACTAAAAACAGGAACAGATGACGGTATATTCACTTTACATCATGGACAAAGGGCATTCTTTAATGAGATCAGCGAAAAGGGTACTCGGTACATTGTTCAGGAAGTAGATGTAGAACAAGACTACTATGATGATTTTTGGGTAAATGGAAAAGCTAAAGATGAAGAAGGATATGATATAGCAGAACAAACAGATGGCAGTTATATTGTACAGACGAAACCATTAACAATTGGTACAAATAGCATTGTTAAAATGCAGAATAATTGTAGTTCACAAAACCATCATGATTTGAACATCACTAAAAAAATGAGTGAAGGCCAGACAAGCGATGAAACTTTTAAAGTCCAGGTTACTATTGGTGGAAAACTTTTTAATGGTAAATATAAAATTGACACACGGGATGCAAATGATTCTTGGACAAACGTTGAAGAAAAGAAATGCACTGATGGTGTTATAGATATAAAAACGGGTCAAACAATTAAAATATCAAATATTGCTGCGGATACAACCTTTTCAGTGAGAGAAATAACACCCGATTCAAATCGATTTGAAAATCCTCAATACACGATCGCAACTGAAAGTTATAGTGATGTAACCATCAATGAAAATGGTGTTTCAGGAAACGTGATTTACAAAAATAATCCCCAGATTACCATTACCAACACACTAAAATCGGGCAGTCTCAAAATCACAAAGACCATCACCGAAGACAGCAAGGTTGACTACATGGACGGCGATCCGATCTTTACTTTTAAGATTACAGGCCCCAACAATATTGAGGGTCAAGAGCCCCAGGTATTTTACCGGACGCTGAGACTAAGCAAGGATGTGGGCAAAACAGCATCCATAACCATTGATAATTTACCAATAGGTGAGTATACTGTTGAAGAACTCAATACCATGCGCTACACCTGCACATCGTCTAATCCGCAGACAGGCACAGTCGAGCAAAATAACACCGAAGAAACAAAGGATACGCCTCCGGTAGAGTTCACTTTTACCAACAAGTTAACCAACGAAGATTACTTCTCCCACACCGATGTGGTGGAAAACAGCTTTAAGATCGGTGAAGATGGAACGGTCACAGTAGAACAGCATAAAGTCCCTGAAGGACAGGTTCCAGACGGCACAACACCCGTTCAGCCATCCAATGAATAAGGAGGTGCACAAAAATGTTAAACAACATCTTGAAAAACAGAAAACTGAAATATGGTTTAGTGTCCCTCCTGGCAGTAGTATTGATTGGCGGCGCGGTGACCCTGGCCTATTTAAGCAAAAGCACCGAAGCCGCGACCAACAATTTTGCCCCGGGCGAAGTGACTACAGAAATTGAGGAAAATCCTGAAGTAGTAGGCAGCACCATTAAAAAAGATCCGGCCGTTAAAAATATCGGCCCCAGCGCCTGCATTGTCCGGATGCGGGTAACCATCTCACCAGGCAGTATCGCAGATCGTGTTAATAATGAAAAGGCTGACGAGATTAAAATCGATTTTGATACGGAAGATTGGAAATATAATAAAGAAGATGGCTTTTGGTATTACCAAAGTATTGTGCCATTTACGGAGCCAAACACTGCAACGAAGCCTTTATTTACTGAAATTAAGGGCGTAACGGATCAAGAAGGAAAACCCCTTGAGGATTTTGAAGATTTCCAGATTACCCTTTATCAGGAAGCAGTACAGACCGAAGTAACCATTAACGAAACCCCTGTAAAAGCAACAAATACAACAGGAAACTACGATCATGAAAACGCCATGAAGATATGGGCAGAGTTTGATAAAGAAACAGTGAATGAATAAAAAGTAGCTGTCACACAAAACTGTGTGACAGTTTCTTTTTTTAAGTCTGTGTGACCACGCTATGACTGTATTTTGGTAGAGTATCGTTAAAGCATTCAGAACGAAACGTAAAGAAGGAGAAACGAATCATGAAAAAGGCCTATCAAATTTTTACAACCCTGCTGCTGATTATATTAATTGCGATGGCAGCCATCCTGTTTCTGCCAAAGCTGCTGGGCATGACCCCGCTGGCTGTGCTCAGCGGCAGCATGGAGCCCACCTACCATGTGGGCAGCCTCGTCTATGTAAAAGACGCCGACCCGGCCGAGGTGCAGGTGGGCGACCCCATCACCTTTAAGATCAGTGACGACACCATGGTCACCCACCGGGTGGTGGCCATCGATACCGAAGCCCAGACTTTCCAGACCAAAGGCGACGCCAACGACAACGTGGACGGCGGCGCCGTGGCTTACCAGAACCTGGTGGGCAAGCCCGTGTTTACCATCCCTTATATGGGCTATCTGGCCGTCTACGCCAACACCACCACAGGCATGATCGTCATGGTCACCGTCATATTGGTGATCCTGATTCTCACCTTCCTGCCCGACTTCCTGATGAAGGACAACGACGGCAAGGGAGAGGCAGCAACAAAAGAAGGCCAGGAGAGTAAAAGAACAGCCGAAAATAAAAAGACAGAGGCCCAGAAAAGAAAAAGGAAAAAATAGCCGTAAAGCAGAGCTTAACAAAAAAGCTCTGTTTTTTTATTGAAAAAGTATTGATGTGACCGCTCTGTGACTGCCCTCTGTCATAATAAATACATAATCAATGAGAAATGAATCCATCACATATCAAGAAAGGAAGTGGAGAGCATGAAAAGAAAAAGAGCAGGGTTGGCAATTACAGGTTTACTGGTAGTGGCAATCATCGCTGTAGGCGCAACATTAGCCCTCCTGTCAACAACCACAGGCACCAAGACAAATGCTTTTTCTTCCAATAGAAACATCAGTATCCAGTTAAGAGAAGATAAATGGGACGGTTACACGTTTGAAGATGGAGCAGGCGACAGCACCACTGGTGAAGAAGCAATTGAAGGCCACGAAGAGGATATGACCCTGGGTGTGAACCAAGCCAAAGCCTATCTTCCTGGCCAGAGCATTCCGAAGAACCCGACCGTAAAGAACAATAACACAAACGGCAACGGCGTAGAAACCCGCGTAGCCCTGAAAGTTACCTATTTTATTGGAAAACAGCAGGTAACCTATGAGACTTTTAAGACCACTTTGTTAGATACAAACGGCATTGCCTTTGATACTGACAACTGGACAAAGATTCAGAACAGCAGTGATGAAAAACTGGCAGATATCTATCTTTATAACGAGGAACTGGGTCTGGAAGAAGACAATAAGACCACCGAGAAGAATACTACTACCCCCCTTTTTAGCACCGTGCCCATCAATAAAAACCTTCAGCCCGATGCAGAGGGCAAGCTGCCAAGCTTCAACATCAACGTCCAGGCCTACGCCATCCAGGCAGGCATCGATGGTATGAGTATTGAAGAAGAAATGGTAAAATTCATCAACGCCAATTAAAACAGCTGGCTGTGACCCACGTGTGACAACCGCAAGTTATAATAATACTATAATAAAACGGTTATTAAATAAAAAACTTATCGAAAACCTTAAATTCAGAACGGAGGAAGAAACATGAACAAGAAGAGATTAGCCAAAGGCTTAACCGCCGCAGCCCTGATCGGCGTGATCGCAGTAGGATCCACCCTGGCGTATTTGAGCGCCAACACTGGACAGAAGACAAATAAATTTTCCGGCGATAACATCGGAGGTAGAACGGAAGAACGTTTTGATAAAGACACTGCCGAAAATTATAAACCGGGTGATTCAATTTACAAAGAACCTACCATTACCATCGATGCAGACAGTGCAGACGCTAAAGTAGCAATGTCCGTAGACTATTATGGTGATGATGTTGAAACCACGGAAAGTAATGGTGTTATTACAGTTATAAATCCTAATGAAGCTACAAAAATGTCTCAAAAAAACTTTGAAAGATATGCAACTGTTAAAGGTTGGGATACGGATAACTGGGAAATGATAGCCACATCGAAAAACGGTAGTGAGTTATGGATGAATAAAAACACAATTGTAACAACTAAAAAAGATGATGTAGAAGGTAGTGAAACAAAAGACGTTAAAACAGCACCTCTCTTTAAGAATGTAGTTGTTAACGCAGGTTTAAGAACCGTCACAGAAACAGAGCTGAACAGCAAAACAGTCTATGATAAAGAAGGCAACGTTCTTAGTACGAAAGAGGTAAAAAACTCAATTGTAAATAGTTATTATGAAGATGCACTTGGCAATATTTTAGTATTTGATAAACTGCCAACCTTTGTTATTGACGTCAACGGTTTTGCCGTACAGGCAGATCATATAGATGCAAAAGCAGAGTTAATCAAGCTTGCAAATGTTGGAAGAACTGCTGAAAATGACAAATTTGTGGCTGTAGTGTGAGCTTAGGAATAGAAAAAATATAGAATCAGTTAAAGGAGAAAATCCATGAACAACAAGAAAAAAGCTGCGATCCTCATTTCATCGCTGGCCATTATCGCCGTGCTCGTCATCGGCGGCACCCTGGCCTACTTCACCGATACCGATAATGCGCAGAACGTATTTACCCTGGGTAAGGTCACTGGTGAGATCACCGAAAACACCGAAGCAGGCACCGTAGACGGGCATGACGTAAAACCTGGGACACCCACAGAGGATGGCATCAGCTATGATAAAATCGTGCCGGGTGACTGGCTGAGCAAAGAGCCCGTAGTCAGCCTGACTGGCACCTCAGAAGACGCCTATGTGCGCGTTAAGCTTGAAGTAGAGGAAAATGTACCGCAAGGCCAAGAGGCAAAATTGACGGATGAACAGAAAGCGGCTCTTATCAGCGAAGAATGCCTGAATTTTGGCGCTGACTGGACCCTTGGAGCAGATGGCTACATCTACTACAATAACAAGCTCAGCCTGGCAGGCCCACAAGCTACCGAACCGGTATTCACCCTGGTCAAGATTCCGGAAACCTGGGGCAACAGAACCGCCAATGTTAACTTCAGCATCAAGATTACAGCTGATCTGGTCCAGTACGATAACTTCAAACCGGGCACCAACGCTGCCGGCAAGATTGACAGCTGGGGCGATATCACGATTGAAAAAGCGGCTCAATAAGCATAAAAAAGCGGTCCTCGGATCGCTTTTTTTTAAAGAACCATTCCGCCATGTTATCACCATGTGACCAAACCTTGATAGAATAAAACTATGAGGATAGTGAGTAGCATTGTGAAAGGTAAGTGATGAGGATGGAAAAGACTATTAACGCAAGCAATCAGACTTTTATCTTAGAGATTAAAAGCACACGCAACCATACCTGGCAGGGCACCATTTTATGGGTGCAGACCCAGCAGAAGGTTGCTTTCCGCAGCGCACTGGAAGCCATAAAAATTTTGGACTCCGCTCTGACAGCTGAGGGTGAGGATGAAACCCCAAACTTGCAGATTGTTTAAGGCAATACTTATAAAAAGAACCCCGGCTCTGCTTTTATCATGAAAGCGGAGCCGGGGTTTTATCTTATCCGTCTTAATAAGCCACAATCACGCCGCCATTATCGGCATAGACGGTACTCAGCCCGCCGGCTTCAAAAATGACGACATCCTTGAAATTGCATTTTTCCTCAATGGCTTTTTTCAGGTTCTCGGCAGTTTCCTGGGCGTGCACGTGGGCGATGGCCAGGATTTTTTCGCTGGCGTCTGACACCTCATCGGCAATGATTTCCACCAGGCGGGAGAAAGCCTTCTTTTTACCGCGGACCTTTTCCTTCAGGGCAATCTCGCCCTCGCCGTTGTCAGTCATGATGGGCACCACCTTCAGCACCTTGCCCAAAAGGGCCATTGTGCCGCTGATACGGCCATTTTTAGCCAGGTTATCCAGAGAGTTGAGGATAAACATGGTGCGCATGTTGGTGATGAAATCCATAAGCTTTGACACGATTTCGTTTGCGGGCAGGTTTTCTTCCAGAAAGGACTGAAGCTTCATGAAAAGCAGGTCCTCCCCGGCCGCGGCGCTTTCGGAATCCAGCACATGCACCTGGCAGCCCGGATATTTTTCCTGGGCCATGACAGCGGCCATGACGGCGCTGTTATAGGAGCCGCTGAGCTTGGATGAGATGGTAATAATATAGTTAACGCGCTCTGGATCAATGGCGTCCAGGTATTCCTGAGGTGATGGGCAGGCGGTTGATACCTTGTTCTTGCTGAGCTTCATTTTATCGACCAGCAGCATGGTCGATAAGTCCTGGTCCACCAGCTCCTCGTCATCAATTCTGAGTTTAAAGGGTATTCGTTCAAGTGGCAGATCGGCTGTAAAGATTTCCGGATTAAAATCCAGGCAGCTGTCCACAATAATTTTGTTTTCCATAGCACTCCTCGAAAAGTTTAGTAATCTCTACTTTAATTATATTACCCAAATCTTTATTTTGCAATAAGAAAGACAGGCTTTTAGGAAAATAAAAACAGCACCCTATGCAAAACGGATGCTGTAAAAAGCATAATTAAACAAGCATTTTGGCAGGTGTGCCCTTTCCTGCATTTCTTTTGACCCAGAGGGTGTGTAGCAGCACAATCTCTACTTCAAAATGCCTGTTGTCTTGTTTATACCCTTATTATATACTATTTATTTTGTTCTGTAAAGAACCCGGTTTTTCTGGATTAATTTCTTTAAATTTTTCTCTCGAATTCGGTAAAATGTCATTACAGAGTTTTTATAGCCTGGATGGTCTGTCTCTAAGGCAACTCTTATGATCATATTCAAGTTCGTATTTTCAAGCGCTTTTATCATAAAAATTGTACCCTTATGTGTTTCATCTACAATGATGTAATCGGGAGAAGCAATCACTGTTTCTGCAAATTTCTCAAACCATACATAATCCTCGGGATGTCTTGTTTTTATATGGTATTCCCGCTCTTGGGTGATAATGACCTCATCCGTCTGCAGAAGGCCAAAAGCCTGGCAAAGATAGGTGTCAGCGAGTGTACCTAATTTTTTGAACATGATTATCTCCCATCCCTATAAATGTATGTCCTATTATAATAAAGAAAAATAGTATTGTCAAAAGCACTTATTTCAGGGATAACGGCTCTTTTTCTTTTTTGAGCTCCAGCTTTGACAAAAGAACGGCGGCAAAGACGAGCCCGCAGCCCAGCGCCATGCGCGGCCCAAAAGGATCGTGCAGGAAAATAACAGAGACAATCAGGCCGAAAACAGACTCCAGTGAGATGAGCAGCGAGGCGTGGGTGGAGGTAGTGTACTGCTGGGCGATGTTCTGGATGAGAAAGGCCACAGCTGTGTTAAAGACCACCAGATAAACGATGCCGAGAGCGCTGGAAACGCTGACCCCGGCGAGGGGCGGCGCGAAAATAAGCGCGGCAAAAAGCGATAAAGCACCCGCTGTCAGCATCTGGACCACTGTAAAGGACATGACATCCGTTTCCTTGACAAACAGCCCTAAAAAGACGATTTGGAAAGAATAAACCACCGCGAAGGCCAGTGTCAGAGCGTCGCCGAGGTTCATGCTGAAATCCGGCTTCAGGCTGATAACCGCCACGCCCACAAAGGTGAGCAGGGCTGCAGCCACATCCAGCGCCCGGGGCCTGGTCCGGGTCATCATCCAGGAGACAAAGGGAACCAGCACCACGTAGGATGGAATGAGGAAGGCCTGGTTGGAGGCTGTGGTATGGTCGAGGCCGATGGTCTGGAAAACCATGCCCGCAAACATAAAGCTGCCGACCACCATGCCCATGAGCACTGTGCGCCTGTCAAGCCACCGGACACGCTTTAAAAAAAGGATCAGGAGTAAAATGCCTGATCCTAAAAACCGAAAGGTCATAACCCAGAGCGGTGTGATGGTCACGAGAGCCGCCTTTGACGCGATAAAGCCCACGCCCCAGATAAGGGCAACGGTTATTAGTGCCAGATCGGCAAGTTTTGTCTTTGTTTTTGTTTGCATCAATTTATACTTTTATCATTTGCAAATGGAAAATGTAGAATGCAGAATGGAGAATTATCGGAACGAATCCGTACCGGATTCGAGTAAAATTCAAATTTGCTTTAGCAAATTTGTTCTTTTAATTCTCCATTCTCAATTGTCCATTCTCCATTTCTAAAGTAAGGGCCGCCCTTACTTTAAGAAACCTTCGATAATGTGCTGTTCGGCTTCGTGCTCAGTCAGCCCCAGGGTGCGGAGCTTGATGATCTGGTCGCCGGCGATTTTTCCAATGGCGGCTTCATGGATGAGCTCGGCCTCAAGGTCGTTGGCGGTAATTTCCGGAATGGCGGAGACAACGCCCTCGTCCATGATAATGGCGTCACACTCCGAATGGCCCGCGCATTTGTTGTTGCCGTTGATCTTGGACAGGAAAAGCTGGCGGGAGCGGTCACGGGCAACAGAGCGGGAGCTCAAGGTACAGCTGGAGCCCTCGCCGTCCATATCCACCTCAAAGGCGGTTTCGGCGTACTGGTCACCGTGGGTCATGAGCTTTTCCTTGATAACCAGCTTAGCGCCCTCGCCCAGCTTGGCCGCAGATTTACGTTTGGTGGAGTCCACGCCTTTAATCTGGGTGGTATCCATTTCCATATAGCTGCCGGCCTCCTGCTCGATGTAGGTTTCTGGATTGATGACGCGTTTGCCAGTGCCTTCGCCAACGCCGATGTGCTTTTCGATGTAAAGCACCTTTGAGCCCGGCTTCAGGAAGAAACGGTGGATGCCGTTGTGCTCGGAGCCGTCGCAGCCGTCGGTGGACACGCCGCAGCCCGCCACGATGGTCACGTCTGCGTCCTCACCGATGTAAAAGTCATTGTAAACCAGGTCGTGCACACCGCTGCAGGTCACCAGGGCAGGGATAAAAACCTTGTCGTTTTTAGTGCCTGGCTGCACGATGATGTCAATGCCGGAGCCGTCCTCCTTGCTCACGATCTGGATATTATCAGTAGAGTTGCGGCCAGCGCACTGGCTGTCCTCACGGATATTAAAAGCAACGCCCTCTGGCTTGCCGTCAATGTCGGCAACGTCCTTCAGCAGCTCTCTTGCTACGTCGTTCATTGGTATTTCGTTCATATTATTCCTCCATTCTAGGACAGAAATCCACTTTGTCCGTACCGTTTAAAAGTCTTGGTAAAATGTCTTCTCTGGCCCCCTGGCTGATGATCTTGCCGTTTGCCAGCACAATGATCTCATCCGCGATGTTTAAGATGCGCTCCTGATGGGAGATGATCATGATCGAGCCATTAATTTTTTCATACATTTTCTGGAAAACAGCGATCAGGTTTTTAAAGCTCCAGAGGTCAATGCCGGCCTCTGGCTCGTCAAAGATGGACAGCTTGGTGCCGCGGGCCAGGATGGTCGCGATTTCGATACGCTTGATCTCACCGCCGGACAGGCTGTCATTGAGCTCGCGGTCAATATAGTCTCTGGCGCAGAGACCAACCTCGGATAAATACTCGCAGGCTTCCACCTGGTTGAGCGGAGAGCCCGCAGCCAGCGAGATGAGATCGTGGACGGTAATCCCCTTGAAGCGGACAGGCTGCTGAAAGGCGAAGCTGATGCCCAGCTTGGCGCGCTCGGTGATGTCGAGGCCTGTGATGTCCTGGCCGTCGAACAGGATCTGTCCCGACGTCGGGGTGAGAATACCGGAGATAATCCGGGCAAGGGTGGATTTACCCCCGCCGTTGGGGCCGGTAATAACAACGAATTTACCGGAGTCAATCTTGAGACTGACATCCTTGAGGATGCCCTTTTTTTCATCCTCCACTTCAAAGCAGATATTTTTTAATTCTAGCATTTATTACTCCTTCACGGGCCGTTCTAAAAGCGAACGGTCAAACTCATGATAATTTGAAATCACCGCGTCCACGCCGGGTACTTCCATGAAATAATCATGGCGTTCTGGCGCCGCGATGGCGATAATATGGCCGATACCGGCCGCGTGGGCAGACTGGATACCGGAAAGGCCGTCCTCCACCACAATGCACGCCTCGGGGGTGACGCCGAGTTTTTCAGCCGCCAGACGGTAAATATCCGGGGAGGGCTTTCCCGGGAAGGTGTGGTTATCAAAAACCGTGGCGTCAAGATCAAACCACCGATCAAGACCAAAGGTCTCGAAAAAGAACGCCATATTGGCGAGCTCTGAACTGCTGGCAATGGTGTGGGGGATCCGCGAGGCGCAGATCCAGTCAAGAAGCTCCGGGGCGCCGCTTACCAGATGGAGGTTTTCAGTATCCTCCAGGCAAAGCTCCCGGTAAAGCGCTTCTTTATAATCGCCAAAGGCGGCGATCTCCTCCGTTGTCAGCTCCCGGTCTTTTAGAATGGCCGGGATGATGGTGGCGTTGGTCTGACCGTAAAAGCCGTGCATTTCCTCGGGCGTAATATGCCGCCCGCACTGCTCCAGCGTAAAACGGTCAAAAGCCGCGTCGTGCTTGTCCGAGTCGAAAAACAATGTGCCATTGAAGTCAAAGATGATGGCCTTAAATGTCTTTTGCATGTGTAACCTTTCTGCTTACTGTTATTATATTAAATGATTCTTAAAAAAGAATTATAATTTAATCTTTTTTATAAAGGACAGTCCTGGTCCAGGGAGATGTGGGTAAAGCTGCGTTTTCCGTCCGCAAAATCGCTGACAATGTCGCCGTGGCCGATGAGCTTGTACTTATAGCTCAGCAGGCCGTCTAAGCCTACCGGGCCTCTGGCGTGCAGCTTGGAGGTACTGATACCAACCTCGGCCCCGAAGCCGTAGCGGAAACCGTCCGCGAAGCGGCTGGAGCAGTTGACATAGACGCCTGCGGAATCCACCAGGGTGGTGAACGCCTTTGCGTGGGCCTCGTCCTCTGTGACGATGACGTCTGTGTGGCCTGAGCCAAAGGTGTTGATATGGTCGATGGCTTCCTCCAGGCTGTCGACAACCTTGATGGAAAGGATGTAGTCCAGATATTCGGTGGACCAGTCATCATCGGTGGCGGCCTCGACGTCGATCACTGCGCGCACACGGTCGTCCCCCTTCAAATGTACCTGTTTCTGGTCCATTCCTGCCTTTAAACCGGGTAAAAATTCCCCGGCAATGTCCTTGTGCACCAGCAGGGTTTCGATGGCGTTGCAGGCGGAAACATATTGGGTTTTGGCGTCCACTGCGATCTTCACAGCTTTGTCCACATCAGCGGAGGCGTCCACATAGGCGTGGCAGATGCCATCGGAGTGGCCCATGACCGGAATATTGGAATGGTCCATGATGTATTTCACAAAGCTGTTGGAGCCGCGCGGGATAATGAGGTCGATATAGTCGTCCAGGGCCAGCATGGCGTTTACGTCCTCGCGGCTTTCCAGGTTTTGAATCCAGCCGTCGGGAATACCCACAGAGGCGGTGGCTTCCGAAATAACCCTGCACAGCAGGCGGTTGGTCTCCAGGGCTTCACGGCCGCCCTTTAAAAGTACGGCGTTGCCGCTTTTCAGGCAAAGCGTGGAAATCTGGACAAAGGCGTCAGGACGGGATTCAAAAATAATGCCGATCACGCCAATGGGGCAGGTGACCTTGTAGAGGTCGAGCCCGGTGTCCAGTTCAGTAGCCATGCGGGTAGCGCCCAGCGGGTCGGTAAGCTCGATGAGGCTGTGAATGCCGTCGATCACGTCGTCAATCTTGTGGTCGTCAAAGGTCAGACGGCCCAGGAGCGGCGCGGCCAGGCTCTCGGCTGCGCTGCGTTCGTAATCGGTCTGGTTGGCAGCGATGAGCGCCGCGCGGTTGGCCTCCAGCGCATCGGCAATGGCCGCCAGCGCCGCGTTTCGCGTCTGTGTATCGGTGGCGGATAGCTGAATGCCCGCCTTTTTAGCTGTTTTTCCTCGTTCTAACATAGTGGTGGTCATGGTTAACTCCCTTCTTGAATGAATGGAGAATTGTCTCCATTAAAGATCACAGATTCCTCGGAAATCTTATCATCCTTATCGGATGATTTCCGCGTCATCTGCGTTCGCTTTGTTATCGGGCAACCGCTAACGCTCCATTGCCCTGCCGATTTTTTTCAAAAATCGGACTCAGCTTCATTTATGATAAGTCTCATTTTTCATGATCTTAAAGGCCCGGTAAATCTGTTCCAGCAGCATGACACGGAACAGCTGGTGGGGAAAGGTCATCTTTGAGAAGGACAGATCCCAGTGGGCGCGGGCCTCAATCTCCGGCGAAAGCCCCAGGGAGCCGCCAATAATAAAAGTCAGGCTGCTCTTGCCCTGGATGCCGTAATCCTCGATCTTTTTCGCGAAATCCGGGGAGGTCAGCTGTTTGCCGGTGATCTTGAGCACTGCGATAATCTCATTATCCTTTAAATGCCGGGCGATCCGCTCGCCCTCCAGCGCCACCGCCCGGGCCTTCTCGGCATCGCTGAAACGCTCCTCGATTTTTTCATCCTTTACCTCGATGATGGATAGCCTGCAGTAGGCCCCCAGCCGTTTGCTGTACTCATCGATGGCCATCCTCAGGTACTTCTCCTTGATTTTGCCAACAGTGATGATTTTAATATTCATCTTTATATAGCATCTTAAAAGCTGTACATGGTCAGCAGACTGACAATGATGATGATCACCAGGATCAGGGCGCCGATCCGGTAACTGTTTTTAATGTTGCTCTGGTGACTCTGTTTTGTCTGCTTCTGCTTTGGCTTTTTGGTGGAATTATTTTTGTTGTTCGCCATCCTCCTGCTCACTTTCTGCTGCGGCTCTGGCAGCCTCTTCTTCCTTCTGCTTGCGGACACGCTCGGCATACTCGGCGCGCATCTCAGCGATGATCCGGTCCTGTTCCTCTTTTTCGGCCTGTTCCTTTGCAAGGTCGGCAGCGTACAGATCCTCCAGCACCTGCGGGAGCCTGGGCTCCTCTCCCTCGGGCAGTGTGGTGCCCATGTGGGAGAGATAAATACGGCGGTCTGTGGAGGGGCCGTTGAACTCAACCATATAGATGCTCTGGTGCAGGCCCAGGATCAGCTCGCCGCTTTCCACCATCACCTGCTCCGACATCCCCACAAGGGAGGCCTTGACATTGGAGGTGGTCCAGCCTGTAAACTGCATGCCGTTGTACTTGGGCAGGAACCGGTTGATTTTATTCAGAAAATCCTTGTCAATATTGAAGTCATCATTAATGGTAATGGTCACCGCGCAGGTGCGCTCGGGAATCTGGATATGGACAAACCCGTCGCCCAGCCGGACCTCCCGGATATATTCCCGCACCTGTTCGGTGATATCCGCTAAACCTTCCGGGGCAGATACGCCCGCTTCAATTATTTTCATGCTTTTCTCCTAAATTTTTTAAAATTTTTAAAAAATATGCTTGCAAAATATCTATGACTATATTACAATAACTGTTGTTGGTTTGCAAATCAAAATTATAAAAATATCGGGGTGTGGCTCAGTTTGGTAGAGCGCATGGTTCGGGACCATGAGGCCGGAGGTTCAAATCCTCTCACTCCGACCATTTTGTTAGTGTTTTAGCCCTTTTGAGGGCTTTTATTTTTTTCTGTCTTTAAAGATTTTCCCACTATTTTCCCAGTTGAAAAATATGTGTTAATTTGTCTGATTTTGAACAGTTCGATTTAGTTGAAAGATTCTTCATAAAAAAGATCAATTTTTGAGGCAGTTCTTTTTTTCTGTCGCTCAAGGACATGGGTATAAATGTTAAGCGTTGTGGAGACATCAGAATGCCCCAATAACTCCTGAACAACCTTTGCAGGTTCGCCCAACTCAAACAGGCGCGTTGCGTAGGTATGTCTTAAGTCATGAAAGGTCTTATCCACTTTTCCGTCGACGTTCAAAATGCCGCATTCTTTATAAACAGCTTTGACTTCTTTGAGAACATTTTGCCGCTCAAGATGAGTGCCGATACCCGTACAAAAAACGAGGGTATCATTATCTTGTGTTAGGTTATATTTGGCAAGCTGTATTTTTTGCTTCTCTTTATGAGCCATTAAAAGTTCCTCAGTACGCTTTGGTAAAGAGATAATACGTGTTGAATAATATGTCTTTGGAGCGGTGGTTTCACCGATTTGTTTGTGCGTTTTAAGGTCACGAATAAGGGAATATGTTTTGTCAATATTGATTTCTTTGCGGCTAAAATCAATATCCCTCCAAGTGAGGGCAAAAAGCTCGCCCTGTCTCATACCGGTATCCAAAGCCATGTTAAACAAAACGCCTAAACGGTGATCTTTGATTGCATTGATAAAACGCTTGTGTTCTTCAACGGTTAAAGGATTTACCTTTTTTTGCCGTCCATTTTTGGCTGGCTTTTTCGGCAATTTGATTGAGGGCATAAAATTCCTAATGATACGCCCTGTTTCAAAAGCATATCGGATGCAGGGGCTAAGCATTTTATGAAACTGCTTAACACAATTGTATCCTTTGCGCTCAAAAAGTTCATTGTAATATTTTTGAACATCAGAAGCATCAAGGTTTCGTAGGATGATTTGACCTAAATAACTCTTCTTCATGTATAGTCTGAAAATGCAGTCATAGCGTTCTTGCGTGCTTGGTTTTTTATCGACAAGATGAACATTGTATAACCAGTCATTACAGAAATCAACAAGTTTAATCTTGTCATTTTTAATCCCATAGCCTTCAAGCTTTTCAAACTTTTCAACTTTTTCCTTTAAATCTTTGAGAGTTCGAGCTGTTAATTCTCTGGTGATTTTCTTTAAAACAGGATCCCAGTGTCTGTAGCGGAAATAAGTGTATTCTCCACGAATAATCTTATCATATTTCATATTTTCCTCCATGTTATACTGGGAAAAACGGTGTACATGTTCTTCGGTTTGTTATAAGTTACCGAATATGATATAATCAAGGTGCGAAGTCGTTGTACCATATCCGGTATGACAGAGGCCGTTTTTGTCTTGTTATAAGGTAGGAGCGGCTTTTTTATTTACTTTGATCTTCTTCTTTTACAATCAGATCGATAAAATTATCGACAACCTTTTGTCCTTCCTCACTCAAATTAAAATAGTACATAATTATCCGCTCAAGCTGCGGATACTTTCTTGAACCAATTCTTCCCAAATAAGAACCAAGCCTTTTTTCTTCACTAAACCGATTGTACATATCGCCGGTTCCATGCTCTAACCATTCTAAATTAATATTAAAAAGTGTACAGATAGATTTTTTCATCTGATCTGTAACGCCGCGCTGTCCACTCTCTATTCTTGAAATCGCGGCATCTGTAACGCCCAGCTTTTCACCAAAGTCCTTTTGTTTCAAACCTTGGTCTTTTCGGATTAGCCTGATTCTTTCTCTAATATCCATCTTAAACCTCCATCAACTTATGAAACCATCATACAACATAAAACTACCATTGTCAAGTGTATATAAAATTTGATTGACACTCTACCTTTGGCGGTGTAAAATCAAAAACAAGAAAGAGAATAATTACCTATGGTAAAAGGAGGGGAAACAAGATGTTAAAACAAAGAACTATGAAAGAAGAACGTATTGAGGCAATCATTACCAAAATGATGCGGTTGCCGGAACCTTTATTAGAGCAAATTGAAATTTTTATAATGGCAGTAGATATGGTAGAGACCGCCCGATTAAGGGCAGAAAAAAAGGTTTTACTACAGGAGCGTAAAGAAAAATGACTCTACACGAAACACTGACAACAGAGGAAGCCTGTGACTTTTTAAAATGCAGCCGCTCGATGATTTACTATTATATTAAACATGATAAGAAATTTCAATTTACTTATTACCAAGAAAAACGTAAAGGACGCCTGTTTTTTCTGCCAGATCAGTTAAGGCAATGGCAGAAAGAAAAAGCTAACGAGCATGGAGAAAAAACAAAATGCGCTGTTGATTCCTGAAAGAATAAAGGAGCGGAGAACCGCTCCTTTAAGATAAGATAACCGATATAAACATGGAAAAATATGTTAGTCAGAAAACTCCTGGACAATCCAGGGATCGCCGGTGCAATTCCGACTTTTTCCCTTCATTACTCGGTATTCTTACGTCGCAAACAAAGTATACCATAAAGAAAGAACTTTTTCATTAATAAGTGTAGTGAAGAAGGTCTTTGAAAATTTAATACAAATTGTTGGAGAAACGCCTTTCAGTCAGGCAGATTTTATCTGTATATTGGTTTATTAGCGAATGGGGTTCAGGAAATATTTATGTATTTCCATCTTGAAATGATAAAGTCAAGAACGCGATGACTGGCTGTTAGGTAGTACTCGGCAACCGATGACTGCACTGTTTGTTTGAAAAGAACGAATAGATAAGGCATGATAGGTTGACCTGTCTGGAAGGTGGGTAGCATGAAGCTTCGGGATGTTTTATCAGCATGTTTCAACAATTTATATTTATAAAAGAAAATTTAGCAAAGTAAATTAAGGGCATTTGTTTATTTTGCTAAATTGTCCATGAACAATGAAAAACAAATAGCTTATTTCTTATTATAATACTGGAGGAGAATATGTTTACAGATGACCAAATTCATCTTGCAAATGATGTGAATATCATCGACTATATGGAATACCGCGGTCTTGACCTCAAACGCACCAACCGCCGGGTCAAAGTAAAAGGCTGGAACGGCCTTGATGTCACACCCGACGGGCGCAAATGGAAAGACTTTGCATCCGGTCAGGGAGGGTACATTATTCAGTTTGTCGCTTGGCTCAACGCTTACAGCTGGAAAGAAGCCGTTCAGGAGCTGCTGGATTTCAGCCATCACACCCCACCCGCCCATCGGCCCATCCCGCAGACAGAGCCACCGCCGTCAAAACCTTTTTGTCTGCCGCCCAAAGCCAAAAGTTACCGGAATCTCTTTGCCTATCTGTTAAAAACCCGCAAGCTTGATTCAGAAATTGTTCAATACTGTGTCGATCAAAAGCTCATCTATCAGGATGAACGCTGTAATTGCGTGTTTGTAGGATATGACGATAACGGAGAACCCGCATCCGCTTTTCTGCGCGGGAGCAACGAATACGCTCCTTTTAAAATGCTCGTTGAAGGAAGCCAAGCCGAATACGGCTTTACTTTACCCGGAACCAATTCGCGGCTTTTTATCTTTGAATCGCCCATCGACTCGCTTTCCTATATGACCCTCAAAAATATCCGTAATCCGCTTTACTTTGACAACCGCCGAGATCACTGTCTTTCTTGCAATGGCCTGAAATACCTTCCGATTTTGCACTACCTGTCAACACATCATGAAATCAGTCAAGTTGTGTTCGGTGTGGACAATGACCCGGTCAATGCATATGGCAACCGTCCCGGTCAGGATTTTATTAAGAGTGCCACGCAGGAAATCATGGAAGCTTTTCCAGACCGATTCACAACATCAAAACAATTCATCGCAGATTTACCGAGACAAAAAGACTGGAATCAGGAACTTGTCACATTTAGAAAAAGTCAAGAACACAAAAAATCAAAAAATGGACGGCAGTCATGCCGCTGAGAGCAGCTGATCAATTCAAATTGAAAGCTGCTTTTTCTTTACCCAAAAACAGAAAACAAACGCCATAAGGCGGTTGAGATAGATATTTTTACAAAGGAGGTTTAAACGTGAAAGAACAAAATTGTAAAAGGAGGAATCAGCATGACACACCGATTTAAACAGGCTTCCGTTTTGCTCATGGCCTTGCTGATGTTGTTTTATGGCTGCGGCTTCAAAGCAGAGGTTTTGGCAAACACAGCGACGGAAAATTCACCGGAGATCACAGAGCCAACTGCTCAAACCGATCCGGCATTCACCGGAGAAATTGAGGATACCAAGAAAAAAAGTCCCGAGCTTGATCCCGGGGAACAAGCGATTCTGGATGCAAATGGCATTACCGCCACCGAGGATACCGGAAAGATGGATGCTTCCGGCAACTACATTCTCGGGGAAACCGCAAGCGGTGGGACCGTGACCTGTTCTACGAGTCTCAGGACATTGGCGAGCCGAAGCTTTGGGGATGAACCCTGCTACAAAAAATTTCAGCGTGCTGCAGGCTGGGATGATGGCGTGATCTACAGCAGTGATTTTGCCAGTCCCGACGGAAGCGACATCATTACCACCACCACACCCATTTTGAGAATCAGTGATAACGGCGTAGATCAAATCGCGTATTGTGCCGATCCATCCCTCAACATTCCCTCAGAAGTGGTCGGCCCCAACGGTCTGGTCACCTATAACCGGGAAAGCTGGAACGTGCAGAGCGGACGTATTCGAAACGTCATGTGGCACGGCTATCATGATGGAAACAGCGGGGAATACTATGTTCAGACCTGGGCAGCCATCCGCGTCATTGCAGGCATCGGCGCTTATACCGATTACTATATGACCGATCCAACCGTTGCCAATCTTGTAAACACTCTCAGCTATCAAAATCCCAATAACTGGGATGCCAGCTGGAGCATTGTCCCGGAACGGGAGGAAGCGGTCTGGAACGCGAGTACCAAGCGGCAGGAAACCGGTTGGTTTCAGACCTACTGTAACAATATTGCCGATCATGGCACTTATACGGTCACGTTGCCAAGTGGTGTCCATGCGCTGCTGCGAAATACCAGCGGACAGGTTTACAGCGATGTGACCGATCAGTTTACCATCTACGATGACGACGACTTTATGTTGTACGCAGACGGCAGCTATCAAGGAGAAGTCAGCGCAAATATTACGCCGACAACCATCAAACGCCACAGCTCTGATGCTGGAAATCCAGATGCCTGCGTCATTTACGCGCCGGACGTCCCGGACACCCAGAGACTTTTCGTCTCCCTTGCCGTCGGTCAGAGTCCGTTAAGCAGCGGCTTCCGGGCAAATTTCACCGGAGCCACCGGAGACGCGCAATTACAGAAAACAGATAACCGCACCAAAGAAAAACTGGCCGGGGCGACCTTTGGTCTGTACGATATGAAAGATAACCTTTTGAAGCAGGGCATCACCGACGAGAACGGGCAGTGGAACGTGACCGACTTAGTTTTTGGAGACTACTATTTCAAAGAAATCGCTGCGCCAAAAGGCTATGAGCTGAATCCGGCAAAGCTGCCGTTCACGGTTGACGGTATCCGGGATATGGTGACGGTGGTGATGGCAAACGAGCCGAAGAAAGGCCCCTTCCAGTTTATCAAGCAGGATGCCGAAACCAGAGAACCCCTTAAAGGCGTGACCTTTGTACTGTATGGCTGTGATGAAAAGCATCCGCATAACGACCTGCAGGATGACAAGATTAAATCCTGCTGGCAGACCATTGTCGGTACCCGGATCAGCGGGACAGACGGAAAAATCGACTTTGGCAATCTCTACGCCGGAGAATACCAGCTGGTGGAAACCAAGACCGTTCCCGGATACGCCAAGCCCATGGGGCAGTGGCGTGTGACCATTGATCCAGAAGCAGTTGAAACCGTAAAGATCACCGCCAAAGGCACCGCCCCGGCATTTGTGAAAGACGGCAATGCTCTGAAAGTCGATAACCAGAAAAACGACAAGCTGCCCTTCACAGGCGGAAACGGCGATCACCGTGCCGCACTGATGCTGGCCGGGATGGTGTTCTTCCTTGCGGCGGGCATTTTAGCTTTAATCCTTAAAAAGAGAAATCTTAAAAATCCAAAAGAAAGCAGCGAAAAGATAGAAAGGAAAGAAGAAAATGAATCTGAAAAATAACCCATTGTTCAAGAAAATCGGCGGCCTTGCTTTAAGCATTGCCATTTTATGCACAAGCTGCGGCCCCGCTTTTGCCGCCACCGGATCACCGGATACCAGTGCAACGCGGAGCCTGACCATCCATAAATACCGGATGGAGGACATTACAAAGGCCACCACCGAAGGAACCGGTCAGCAGACCGATGTTGTTCCAGCCGATGCGGTTCCGCTTCCGGGCATCGCGTTTAAAGTGACCAAGATGCAGGATACCGACAATACCAAAGTGGATACCACCTGGAACATCCAGACCGTCACCACCGGAGCCGACGGTTCGGTCACCATCAGCGGCAACAGTAACCTGCCCATGGGGGTCTACAAGGTAGAAGAACAAACCAATCCAGCGGTAGCCGTCAAAGCCGACCCGTGTCTGGTATCCGTACCCCTCACCAACCCTGCGGGCGACGGCTGGATTTACAACGTCCACGTATTCCCCAAAAACCAGATCAAGCACGGCCCGGACATCGACAAGTTTGTGACCGAGCTGGAAAACAAACACGATACCGCGGACATCAGCGAAAGCGTGAAGTGGATTATCGAAACCACACTGCCGGATGATGTGGCGACCTGTAAGAACTACACCATAACAGACAGCATCGACACCCGATTAGATTTTGTTCCGGGCAGTGTCAAGGTCTACCGTGTCGATACCGATAAAAAACGTGTGCTCATGACACCGGACAGCTACACGGTCACAGAACCAAGTACGGCCAACAGCCGAACCTTAACCGTGTCGCTGACAGATGCCGGCAAAAAAACAGCGGCCAAGTCACTGCCAAATGCCAAAGATAAAAACGCCACCCTCAACATTGAATTCAAAACCGTCATAAACAAAACCGCCGAGGGCAGCTTAGGTAAGCCAATCCCCAACGGCGCGACCATCCATTATACCAACAACTTAGACATTTTCTTTGAACCACAAACCGTTCCCGATGACAAAAAGCCCGAAGTACATACCGGAGGAATCAACCTTTTAAAGGTGGACGCAGACGACAACGCCCTTAAGCTTCAAGAAGCCAAATTTAAAATATACCGAACCGAAGCCGACGCGAAGAAAAACATCAACGCCGTCAAAGACCCGCAAGACAACCATATCGACTGGGAAGTGACCACCGACGCAAGCGGCATTGCCCATTTCTGGGGCCTTGCCTATGGACAGAAAGGGCAGGATACTTATTATGGCGACAGCACGCATTACTGGGTGGTTGAGACACTGGCCCCGGTAGATGGCGAAGGGAAACCCTACAATCTACTGAAATACCCTGTAAAGGTGACCGTCAATTCAAACAGCCATGCCGAAGCCAACAAGATTATTGTGGAAAACATCAAGCATTACGACCTCCCCTACACAGGCGGTACCGGCAGTTTAACACCTCTTTATATGGGCGCGGCATTGATTCTCATGGCAGCCGGGATGAGTATTCTTTTCATCCGGAGCAAGCGAAACACAGGGGACAAATAGGCGAAAGGGGAAGCTGGAAATGAAAAACAAAGCAATGCTGCTGCTGATCATTGTTCTGGTCAGTGCGGGGCTTGGCTGCATCCTTTATCCGGATATGGTTTATCTTCTGGCTTCCCAAAAACAGGGACAGGTGATTCAGGATTATCAAATGACGACAGAGGAGATGAACAAACAGCGCATGGAGGAAGCCTATCAAAAAGCTATTAGCTACAATGAAAGACGGATCAATCCAATCATTGGAGATCCTTTTTCAGAGGATATACAAGAAGAATCAGCGGATTACACAGAGATTCTTAATGTTAACGGGACAATGGGAGTGATCGAGATACCAAAAATAAAGGTGAATCTGCCCATCTATCACGGCACATCCGAATCCGTGCTTTCGAGAGGAGTGGGGCATCTGAAAAACACCGCCCTGCCCGTCGGCGGCACCGGGACACACGCCGTGCTGACCGGACACCGGGGCTATGCAGGCGCAAAGCTGTTTACCGATTTAGATCAGTTGGTCATGGGGGATCGCTTTTATCTGCACGTCCTTGATAAGACTTTAACCTATGAAGTGGATCAGATTCTGGTGGTCACACCCGACCAGACCGAAGCCTTAAAACCCGTCGAAGGAGAGGACTTTGTAACCCTGCTGACCTGCACCCCGTACCAGATCAACAGCCACCGGCTGCTGGTGCGCGGCAAACGAATCAAAGCACTTCCCGCAGAAGTGAAGCCTGAGACGATGGAAGAACCGACACCTGTTAAGGAACTGCTTTTTTCCTTTGTATCTCTGGTAGGAATTGCAGCAGGTATCTGGTATTTGAAAAGGAGGAAGAAACGTGAATGAATGGGATTTAGGTGCCATGCTGACACTAACCGGGATGCTGACTTTCGGTTTGATCCTGTTATGGAGCATCCGAAAGCGAGAGAAAAAATGCCGAAGCTATCCGCCGTGGCTGGCGGTGCAGATTGTGAGTATCTTAATCCTGCTCGTATGTGTGCCAGTTTATCTGATGTTTAGTAGCGGTTATTCTGTTGCCCGAATATTTTCCACATCGTTGATCCTTGCGACTGCAATCATTGGTTTGGAACGGGCTGTTTCCAAGCTACAACGGCATTACTTTCACTGGAAAGACAGAAAGGGAGCGTTTTAAAAGGATAAAACAGATCAATCGTATTATTGAGTTTGTCGAAATCGAGAACCGTGACAATTTGTCACAGTTTGTTGTATGGTTGGTTAAAAAGCGTTATATCATTAAGGTGAACAAAAAAGTCGCCTGAAAAATCAGACGGCTTATATATATACAGCAGATAATCGGCAGGGCGGCGTATCCTGCATCTCAGGTACTCCAAAGAGTGTGTTGGGAGCCATTTCCAACCTCAACTACCTGCTGGTATAATCTATGTACCCTTTATTCTTTTATACTTTCATTATAAGGCTTTTCAAAGGAGGCGTCAAGGTCTAGGGATAAAGAGCAGACAGGTTTAAGTCGACCGCTGTTTAAATGTTTTTTTAGCTTTCCATCACTGATGGCATACAAAGAAGCAATGAACAGATAATCATTTTTCAGATCAAGTTTAATTGCAACCATAATGTTAGCATCATAATGTTTTACAATTTCAATGCTGTTGGGCTCTTTTGGATTTTTACCAATATAATCCGGAAACTCAAGCATTTCAGAAATATGGGGCAAGTAAGCGAGACAATCAGGATGCCTTTTTTCAATATGAACGCGAAGTCCCTTTGACTGGTAAATCGGCCCGCATGGTAAATTGGACTGTGTGACAAGGTTAAATTCTGGTAGATATTCACCTACTTTTATCATTTTGTTGAAATCAACCATATGCCGCCTCACTTGTTTACAAGAATAAGAACATTATACTAAAAATTGCATAGAAAAGCAAAAGAAGCAAGCGTACGAATTTGGCGTACAATTCAAGGCTGTATGCAGAAGGAGAGAGAGAAAGTAGCCCAAAAATCAGACATGAACAGCTCAATTTTTAATAGCATTTACAGACAAAAACGGGAATACACAATCAGTATTCTCTTTTTTATTACGGCCCGCCGCTCAAAAACCATTGAGCGGCTTTTTTTATTTAGGAGGTGCCAATTATGGCAAAAACCAAAGTCATCACAATTTCTAATCAAAAAGGTGGTGTCGGCAAGACCAATGTCACGGTGAACCTCGGTGTGGGTCTGGCAAATGAAGGAAAGAAAGTGCTTCTGGTGGACAGTGATCCACAAGGCGATTTAACCACTTCCCTCGGATGGTATGATCACTATGGACTTGAAGCGACGTTGACTACCATGATGCAGGGCATTGTCGCTGACCAGCCCATTGACCCCAAGGCGGTGATCCTGCACCACCCGGAAAACGTCGATTTAATCCCCGCGGATTTAGATCTCGCAGGCATGGAGATGTCACTACTGGTGGCTATGAACCGGGAATCCGTACTGCGCATGTGTCTACAGGACATCAAGAAAGACTATGACTATATCCTTATCGACACCATGCCAAGCCTGGGTATCCTGTCGATTAACGCCATGGCTGCGGCGGACAGCATCATCATTCCCGTACAGGCCCAGTATCTGGCCCTTAATGGGATGACCCAGCTGATCCAATCCATCAACAAGGTTAAGCGGCAGATCAACCCCAATTTAAAAGTTGAAGGTGCACTCATTACCATGGCCGATATAAACACCAACATGACCAAAGAGGTGGCCGAAGCACTCCATGAGCAGTACGGAAAACAGCTTTATATTTTTCGCAATGCCATTCCACGCGCTACAAAGGCAGCAGAAACCAGTGCGGCGGCCAAAAGCATTTACACCTACGACAAGGGAACAAAAATCTGTGAAGCCTACAAAGCTTTGACGAAGGAGGTAATTAACCATGGCAGTAAACAAAAAGATAAACATGCCGCTGCCCAGTGCCGATGACCTGTTTAAAACCGATGCGGAAAGACAGAATGATGGACTTGAAAAAGTTATGGAAATTCCCATTGAGGAAATTTCAAGCTTTCCAGACCATCCCTTTAAGCTCCAGATGGATGAAGCCATGCAGGACATGGTCGAAAGCATCAAAGAATACGGCGTACTGTCACCCGCTTTGGTAAGACCAAAAGAAGGCGGGGGATACGAGATGGTATCCGGCCACCGTCGAAAAATGGCTTCTGAGATTGCAGAAAAGACGGCGATCCCCTGTATTGTCCGAAACCTGACGGATGATGAAGCCATTATTCTGATGGTGGATTCCAATCTGCAACGGGAAAAAATCATGCCTTCAGAAAAAGCTTTTGCTTACAAAATGAAACTCGATGCCATGAAAAGACAGGCAGGAAGGCCGAGCAAAAATAATCCTGTGCCAGTGGCACAGGATTTAAAGGGAAAGACTTCCCGCGAAGTTTTAGGCGAACAGGTGGGGGAGAGTCAGGATCAAATACGGCGTTATATCCGTTTAACCGAACTGGATTCCCCCATTTTGGACATGGTGGATGAGGGGAGAATCGCATTCCGGCCCGCGGTGGAGCTGTCCTACCTGAAGCCTGCCGAGCAAAAACAGCTTTTAGAGGTGATGGAAAGCGAGGAGTGTACCCCTTCATTGGCACAGTCCACGAAGCTGAAACAGTTCTCCAAGGAAGGGAAACTCACGAACAACGTCATTTTATCCATCATGAAAGAGGTCAAGCCCAACCAGAAGGAAACCATCAAAATTCAGAAAGAGAAAATCAGCAAGTATTTCAGGAAAGGAACCACCGACAAAAAAATTGAAGATACCATCATCAAGGCGTTGGAGATGTATCAGAAACGCCAGAAGCAGATGGAGCGGTAACAGGATTCAGGGCGGCAGAGATGCCGCCCATTTACGTTCAAAGGAGGAACGAAGATGTTAGAAACAGATTGGATGTACGAAGATTATCAGATCACACAGGCCATTGATATTCAAGGGCGTATGGTTATTTTTGGAGAAAGTCGCTTAGATAATAAGCCAACAGCGTTCTTGTGCGGCTATTATGAACCTTTGTTATTGGCGGATGCTTATTCGGAAATCCAAATCGGCAGTTATCTGGAAATGATGGAACTGTTCATAAAGCGGGTACAGTGTCAAATTGATAAAGTGCGGGAGGAACAACAGGAAATGGATGTGCCGTTAGATGCTATTACCCGGGAAATGTGTGTTCCTTATCAGGAGAATACAGGCATCCGTGGTCAGATGGTTGCCATTGATCCCATGCGGTTTCGGCCAGAAGATCGCATTGGCCCGAAACAAATCGGCTATGTGATAGCGGATCAAACACCTTCCAAAAACAGTATGGTGTTCAGACGGCTTTATGATGGCCGGGAGATGTGCTGTTTTTACGGGGACATTCTGGGTGTGATCAAGTCTGAGTATCAGTCGGATTGGGCCAAAGAAGTGGTCTGTCAACTTGAAAAAAATGATGAAAACCGAAAAGGAGAAACACGCTGATGGAAAAACATGAAAACAAAGGCTATCAGATCACCGACAGCATCCAAGTCGGGAATACCGCTTTCGTCATCGGACACAGCGAAAGCCTGCCCTATCCCTATGTGGTTTGGAAGAAAACCGAAGGGCAGGGATACGATTATGGACATTATAAAAACCATCGTCAGGAAGCCGTTGAAGATTTGTGCCGCCGGGCACTCAAAGAATTAAAAATACAAAGAAATAAAGAAATGCGAAAACCGCGAAAGGAGCAGGCCGAAAATGAATAAATTACCAGAACAGTGCTATAACACCTTACTCTCCACCGGGGAGCTTGTCACCATTAAGAAAAATGAAAAAGGCTATTTCCCATCTGAGCTTTCCACACCGGATATGTTAACAAACCGTGCCATTGCAGAGCGGGCTAACCGAAAGGCTGGGATCACCAAGGCTCAGACCGCTGCCATGGTCGGCGGTTCTTTGTTTGGATGGTCATCACCCGCCGCGAATCCAGATAACTATGATGTCAACGGCAATTTTGTTCGCGGACGTTTCAAGGATGAGCCGTAAGGAGCAGTGCCATGGCTAAAAATACCAAAGGTTTCAGAGCTTTAACCCGTCTGATTGAAGCGGGCTATAACACCGAAAAGGCCATTGCGGGCATGACCATGACTGAAATGCTGGCGTTGCCCGGCGTGTCGGTCTCCGAACTTGTCCAGTTCGACGAACTGCAAAAAAGCGTTAAAGCAGGCAAAGTTGTCACCTATTTAGGCACCACAGAGGAACGAGAAAAGAAAAAAGAGGAAGGAGCAAAAGCAAATGACCAAGAAAATACGGTTTATTGATGCGCGGTATTTTGACCTTTTTTATCTGCCCGACGGCAGCCGGATTATTGAAAAATCCATGGATGGCTCGAAAGAGAAAAAGCGCTGTTACTACATTGATCCCTACCATGCAAAAATTGGTGAGCGCATTTTCCATATCCATGAATATGCAAAGCAGATGGAAGAAAGTGCGGTTCTCTATGTTCCAGAAAGGCCACAAGCAGATGACCAGTTAGACTATTACACCATTTATCAGATGCAAAACCGATTAAGGGTGGATTATGCTTTCTGCACTTACGAGGAAGCGAAAGACCGGATTAATCCTGAAAATTATCGCCCGGTTTATCAGGCTGTTTTAGCTCAAAACGTAAATCAGGAAGATATTTATTCGATTCACAACCGGGAAAACCGTCCCTTTAAAGATAAAATAAGACCTTTATCCTTAGGTGATATTATCCTTTTCCACCGAAAGGGTCATCACATTGCCTATTATGTGGACATGGCCGGGTATCCAGAGATCCCTGGCTTTTCCTTTAAAATTGAAAACAAATGAGGTGATGGTATTGCTCAATGCACGCATTACATACGGTGGCAAGCAGCTTTTAACCAAGCTCTGGTACCCACACGATACCATCAAATGGGCTTTATACGATATGGGCATCAGAAAGTCCATGGATGAAATTTATCCGGATGATCCGGAAATCAGTATCCAGTACCTGCCCGACAGTCCAGAAGGACAGCAGCTTTCATCCTTGATTACCTGCCGCCATTCCCTCATGGAAGTCAACACCGCCTGCCGGGCTTACTACTGTACCGGGGACTACCGCGTTATGGATCGCATGGATGCGCGGCTTGAAAAGGGCTCTATTAAAACATTGGAGGACTATATTAAAACCGCGCAGCGGATCAAGAGAAAGCTGGATAAAGACCCGATCCGGCGGAAAACCGATGCGCGGTAAAAGAAAAAAGGAGGAAAACCAACATGTACGAGGGTGTGATTAATGCCTATGTGACGAACTTAGGCCGCTACAACGAGGGTTATCTGGTGGGAGAGTTCTTAGCTTTACCCGCCACCACTGAGGAAGTACAGGCTATTTTTGAGCGGATCGGCGTAGACGAAAAGCGATATGAGGAATACTTTATCACCGATTATGAAACAGAGATCAGCGGTCTGGGCGATTGTCTGGGTGAATATGAAAATCTGAATGCCTTGAATTATCTTGCGTCCTGCCTTGATGAGCTGACCGAGGAAGAAATGAAAAAATATGAAATCGCTGTGGAAGAAGGCGACTACACGTCAAGCATCGTGGATTTAATCAACTTGACCCAAAATCTGGATTGCTACGACATCGTTCAGGACATCGACAACGACTATGCGCTGGGGGAATACTATATCAACGAGTGCGGTGCATTTTTGGAAGTACCGGATGGGCTGAGTAACTATATCGCCTATGACGCATATGGACGGGACGCGCGGATGAATGATTGCGGCAGCTACATCAACGGCTGTTATGTGTGCGAAACTGGAGCAGGCTTTTATCCTTTCTTCGATGGTCATGAGATTCCCGAAGAATACCACATCACGTCTTTTCCAGAGCCAAGAGATGTGGATGCCCTGATGGTACGCATCGGACAGCCTCCTGAAAAAATCCGCATTGAAAATAGTCTGGAAGGCATCGAGAGTGTCTTTGAAGGGACCGTTTGCGCCTATCCCCTGTCGGATGAAACCCTCATTGTTACTCAAAAAGAGGATAAACGGATTCCCAACCACGCCCTTTTTGACGCAGCGGAACATGCCAAGATCAGCGTTTGTGGGGATTTTCTATTGTGCAACTGGGATTTTGAAGCCCTTAAAGTCAAAGACCTCACCCCAAAACAGATTGAAAAATATATGGATCAACTGGAACATCCTGAAAAATACAATGGGGATGTGCAGCGAAAGATCGTATTTCCGGAAAAAGAAAAGCATCGGGACACGATGGAACGGTAAGCAGAATGTCACCTGAAGATTCTGCTTTTTTTATTTCAGAAGGGAGGTGATTCCCTTGAACTATAATCCATAGAGCTCACGGTCACAAAAGAAATTTTTAAAAAAACGAAGGAGAAAAACACATGAGTACAGCCATTAACCTGAATGAATTGATGAAACTTTATGAGGGGGAGGACGTGGAGATCACGTTGATCATCCCCTCGTCACCCCTCATTGTGGATGTGGGAGAGACATCAGAAGCCAGCGAAGGGAAAGGAAACGATCATGAAAAACAATACCACGAATCAAAATGAACTAACGGATAAGAAAGACGAAATCACCATCCTGATGATCCGGGCCGGGGAGCGGCCACAGGAAATGACCATTGAGAACACCCTTGAAGCCAAGCAGAAATTGGTGGATGGATACATTGAAATGTATTATCTTCCAACCGATGACGACGCAGTGATCATCTGTAATGAAGAAGGAAAGATCAACGGTCTGCCCCTGAACCGCGGTATTTTTGATGAAAAAAAGCGGCTTGTTGAGATTATTGCAGGCGATTTTTTTCTTTGTAACGCCCCGAGGGACAGCGAGGATTTTACAAGCTTAAGCCCAAAACAAATTGAAAAATTTTCTGAGCAATTCAAATATCCTGAACAGTTTATACGCCTTAATCAAGGGATTATCGCTGTCCCGATAAAGGATAAACACAGGGATTATGAGCGGTAACTGAAAATGAAACGTACAATCAATGTCTTATATATCCGATCCGGGGAGTCCCCGCGGGAAGTTACCATTCCCAATAACCTGAAATCCATGCAAAAACTCGTAGGCGGCAACATTGAAAGGTATGAGTTACAAACGGATGATGATGCAGTGATTATCTGCAACGATGAAGGAAAGATAAACGGTCTGCCGATGAACCGTGGCATCTTTATTGATAACAGTGAACTTATTGACATCATTGCCGGGGACTTTCTTATCTGCAATGCGCGGGGTGACCGAAAAGGTTTTTCCAGTCTTACCCCCGAACAAATCCAAAAATATGCCGAAGAATACAAGTTTCCTGAGCGGTTTTGCCGTGTAAACCGAGAGATTGTTGTCGTGCCGTTGATGCCGAAAATCAAATATTATGAGCGGTAACTAAATTGAAAGCAGGGGAGCCTTGCGGCGTGAGACTGTCCCAGCAAGCACTGAAAAAGGATAGCCGCCCTCCAGGCAGCTCACCTTTTTCGCTTGTTGGGGCGTGCCCCAATCCCCCTTTTATAACGTGGATAAGGAGTGAAAAATATGCGAAAGCGCAACGTTGAGATCCTGTTTCGCCTGACAAGGCGGGAAGCACAGGAACTGGATAAAAAAGTGAAGAAGTCTGGTCTGAGCCGGGAAGCTTTTCTGCGTGCCATGATTGAAGGCTACCAGTTACACGAAAAACCCGGCCCGGCGTTTTACGAAACCATGCGGCAGATGTCCGCCATCGGAAACAACCTGAACCAGATTGCCGCCAAGGCCAATGCCCTGGGTTTTGTGGATCAGCCGCTTTATGAAAAAGAAGCCCTGAAATGGCGGAAGTTCCAGACCGAAATCAGAGAAAAATTTCTGCTGCCAGAAAAAGGATGATATGGCCACCACAAAAATTTGGGACATCCGGGGCCGTCTGGACAGGGTGGTTGATTATGCCAAAAATCCGGATAAGACAAAGAACAAAAATTATGGCGTGGCTGACGTACAGGCCCTGCGGGATGTGATGGACTATGTGTCGCAGGACATTAAAACTGAAAGGCAGTTTTATGTCACAGGTTTAAACTGTTCACCCGAAACCGCGAGGGAGGAGATGACCATCACCCAAAAGCAGTACCGCAAGGAGGGCGGCATCATTGCCTATCACGCCTATCAAAGCTTCAAACCCGGGGAAGTCACCCCGGAGATCGCCCATGAAATCGGCGTAAAACTGGCAGAGGAATTGTGGGGATCACGGTTTGAGGTGATCGTCGCAACCCACATCGACAAAGCCCATATTCACAATCACATGGTGCTGAACGCTGTCTCCTTTGCTGATGGGCTGCGCTACTATGACAATAAAGAAACCTATCGGAAAATGCGGGAGGTCTCCGACCGTCTTTGCCTTGAATACAAGCTTTCCGTGATTCAAAAGACCATGAACAAGTCTATGCAGTACGGTGAGTGGCGGGCAGAGCAGGAAGGAAAACCCACATGGCGGGGCCTGATCTTAAAAGACCTCGATGCAACCATTTCCGAATCCGTGACCCTTCGGCAGTTTCTGTATCGTCTGCGGCAGAAGGGATACGCCATCAAGTATGATGCAAAATACTTCACGCTGAAGCCGCCCGGGAAAGCGCGATATGTGCGCATTGACCGCCAGTATCCCGAATACCGTTTAGACAACATCGAACAGCGGATTTTTAAACAGCAGCAGATCAAGCAGTACCGACCCGGGCCAAAGGCTGCAAAGAAAAAAATGCTTTTGCACGGAAGCTTTGAAAAAGCCCGTCATACCAGCGGCCTGCGGGGCCTGTACCTTTACTACTGCTTTAAGCTGGGCGTGTTTCAAAAGAAAAAAGACCGGGAAGCAGGCGCACTGCCGTTTCTGTACCGGGAGGATATACGGAAGATGGAACAAATCAGTCAGGAAGCGTGTTTTCTATGCCGCCATCAGATCAACACCATGGATGAACTGGCAGCTCATAAGATAGAAAATGAACAGCAGATAAAAAAACTCTGTACTGAGCGTAAAAAACTCTGGAACAGAACACAGCGCACACCGGATGAAAAAGAGGTGACTAAAATCAAAGCGGACATTGCCGGGCTGAGCGCGCAGATCAAAGCACTCAGAAAGGAAGTGAAGTATTGTGACGGCATTGCCGCGCGATCCATGCCGATGAAAGAAAAAATCAAAGCAGTCAAATTAGAAGAAAAAAATAAAGGAAAGGAGCATACCAAAAATGAATACAAGCGGTGACGCAGCTGAACAAGTCATCCGACTATCCCTTGAAGGGGCGGATTTTTTGTTGCGGCTGACAGGGACAGGCCTTAAAAATCTGGCCTTTCTGTTAATCTCAGCTTTAAAGAGTGCTGATGTACACAAAACAAAAGGAAAAACCCGATTAACAGCTATGCTGAAATCCGGGAAACCCTTAACCGTTTTTTCGATTAACAATGCTGACCTTGAAGTCTTTGCCAAAGAAGCCAAGCATTACGGGGTGCTTTACTGTGCCCTGGGCAATCCGACAGGCAGTCCGGATGGTGTGACGGATATTCTGGTGAAGCAGGAGGATGCTGTGCGGATCAACCGGATCGTTGAACGCTTCCAGCTGGCAGCAGTGAATACCGCGGAAATTAAGAGTGAAATTCTGAATGAACGGGAAGGGCAGACGCAGACTCCTGAAGAAGTACAGGCAGAGGAAGCCCTGTTGAATGATCTTTTTGGTGCATCGGATCAGGAATCCAAAGCCGGGGAAGAACAGCTGCTGGATGTCCTTTTAGGCCCCGCAGAGCCAAAGGAGGAAAACGAGCTGCCCCCAAAGGAGGAAAACATGGTTTCGGGCAGGGAGGACAAGGAAGTCCTACAGGCGGAGAAACCCTACGCCGAGGACCCGCAGGCCCAGGCACAGGAGAAAAGCCTTCCATCCGGGAACAGCTTGAAGCCGCCCGCCGCAGAAGAAGGTAAACCTTCCGTCCGGGCAGAACTCAGAGCGATCAAAGCCGAGCAGGAAAAGGCCCGGGCAGAACCCGAACGCAGCGCACCGGAGCCGCAAAAGGAAACCAAACACCATGGGCCCAAGCGGAAAACCAAAAAAGAGATTCAAAAAAAATCGAAGGGAGATAAAACACGATGAGTAACTTATATGACCTGTTTGGTCAGGAAGAACCCGAACAGAAGCCGAGAAACAATCAAAAGTGGCAGGCCGAGCAAAAGGCCAACCGGGAATACTGCTATACACAAATTGAAAAGGCCCTTGAAACCATTGGGAAAAGTCCCGAGCTATTTCAGGGGTATCTGAACGTTCAGGCCAATTTTGAATACTATACTGCCCGTAACGCGCTGCTCATACAGGTGCAGCGGGAAACCGCCACCAAAATTGCAGACAGTACGACATGGAAAGAGCAGGGTATCTTTGTGAAACAGTCCGAGTTCAGAAACCCGATTTTGATTCTGGAACCCGGAAACCCCTACACCCGTGATGATGGAACAACCGGGCAGTCCTTCAAGGCCAAGAAAATGTACGACATCACCCAGACCACCTGTCGGGTGCGTTCTCAGAAAACAGGCAAACTGGATGACCGGATGCTGATAAAATCACTCATTTCAAAGGCCCCGGTAAAGATTCTGACCGCCGAAGCCGTCAATCATCCGCTGGCCGTGGATTTTGATATGGATAAAGAGTGCGTGGTGGTGGAAAAAGGGCTGAATCCGGATGCCATGTATCAGGGAATCGCCGCCGCTTTAGCCAAGTCCGAACTGGCCTTAAACGGATGCGATACCAAAACCCTTGATTTCAAGGCCCAGGCCGCCGCTTACATGATCTGCAGACAGGCAGGCGTTTCAACCGCATGCTTTGACTTTTCAAAGCTGCCGGATTTTCTGACCAGTGCAGAACCGCAGCAGGTGGGCGCAGAGCTGACCGCCATCAAGGATGCCATGGCCGAGGTGTCCATGCGGGTAAAGTACAATTTACAGCAGATGGTACAGCAAAAGAGCCGGGCAGACCCGGCACGCTGAGGTAGATCATGAAAGAAGTCAAAAGAATTTTAACCCTTGACCATGTGGAGTACGGCGTTCTGATCAATGCCCTCAATCAAATGCGAAACGGCCTGATAAGGCAGAAACGGTCAACAGATGTCGTGGACGACCTCTTACTGAAAACCATCGACGCACCTACAGAAAAGACCGGGAAAAGGAAGGGACGCGACAGTGCAAGATAATTTCAGTAAAAACATGGTGCTGTACATCGCCCTCCTTGTGCCGGTGATCGGACTGGCCCTGCGCATTGCCCCTTTCATCGACGAGGGACTTTATGCCTTTATCCTTAAGTTCCCCGAAGCAATGGAGCATCCCTTTAAAATCACATGGTGTGAGGGCAGCTTAAAATCCATCCTGATTCTGATGATTTTATATGTCATGGGAATCGGGATTTTTTATGCCACAAAAAAGAACTACCGCCGGGGTGAGGAACACGGAAGCGCGAAGTGGGGGGATGCCCAAAGCGTCAACCGAAAATACCGGGAGAAACACTTTGAAGATAACAAGCTGCTGACCCAGAACGTGCGCATGGGTCTGGACGGCCATCGGCACCGGAGAAACCTAAACGTGTTAATCTGCGGGGGGAGCGGGGCCGGGAAAACCCGATTCTATGCAAAGCCCAATGTCATGCAGGCCAATACCAGTATGGTGATCCTTGATCCCAAGGGTGAGATCCTCCGCGATACCGGACAGATGCTCAGAGAAAAGGGGTATGAAGTCCGCATTTTAGATTTAATCAACATGGAGAAGTCACACTGCTATAACCCCTTTGTCTATCTCAAAACCGACAACGATGTGCAGCGGCTTGTGACAAACCTCTTTAAGGCTACAACCATAAAAGGCGCGCAGTCAAGCGATCCCTTCTGGGATACAGCGGCCAGTATGTTACTGCTGTCCTTAGTCTTTTTTCTGAAATACGAAGCCCCGCCCGAGGAACAGAATTTTCCCATGGTCATGGAGCTGCTCAGAAATGGGGACATCCCCGAAGATGTGGACGGCTATGTGTCGCCCCTTGATGAGCTGATGGATCGTCTGGAAGCTCGGGAGCCGGATCACATTGCTCTGAAGTATTACCGCAATTATCGGAGTGGTGCCGCCAAGACCGTAAAATCCATCCAGATCACCTTAGCGGCAAGACTGGAAAAGTTCAACCTTGAAAGTCTCTCAGCACTCACAGTGACCGATGAACTGGACTTAGCCAGCATGGGAGAAAAGAAGGTGGCTTTGTTTGCGTTAATCCCAGACAACGACACCTCTTTCAACTTCCTCATCAGTATTTTATACACGCAGCTCTTTCAGCAATTGTTTTACACCGCTGACCGAAAATATGGGGGGCTGTTACCCGTGCACGTTCACTTTATCATGGATGAGTTCGCCAACGTTTCACTGCCCGATGATTTTGATAAAATTCTCAGTGTTATGCGTTCCCGGGGCGTTTCTGTATCCATTATTTTACAGAACATGGCGCAGCTCAAAGCCCTGTTTGAAAAGCAATGGGAAAGTATCGCCGGGAATTGCGACGCGTTTTTATATCTCGGCGGCAATGAGCAGGCAACACACAAATATGTCAGTGAACTGCTCGGGAAACAAACCATTGACACCAACACCTACGGAAAAAGCTCAGGTAAGAGCGGGAATTATTCAACAAATTACCAAAACAGCGGCCGGGAGCTGATGACACCGGATGAAGTGCGGATGCTCGACAACCGTTATGCTCTGCTCTTTATCCGCGGAGAACGGCCCATTAAAGATGAAAAATACAACCTGTTAAAACACCCCAATATCCATCTGACCACCGACGGCGGGATGCCGCCATATGAACACGGGCGTGTGGATCACGCTGTTGCAAGCATGAGCCTTGTGCCTTATTCGCCGGATATTGTGATTGAGGAAATGGAAATATCTGAAGAAACAACCTGTGAACTCTGGTCGGAGGAAGATTTAGAAGCTTATTTTGAAAAACAAAAGGAGATTTACCTAAATGAACCAAACAACGAAACGAAAAAAGAAGCATAAAGCCCCGACACCCCGTCTGCCTGTGAACACCAAAATGCGCCGCCGCTTTTCGGTTTATATGGCGATGGTACTGTGTGTTTTGTGTACCACAACCGTGCGCGCTGCCGATGACCCTATTGCCGTGGTCAACAACCTGTCCACCTTTATCTTTGGCCTTGTCCGGGCGGTCGGTATGATCCTCATCGGCTATGGCATTGTGCAGATTGGTTTATCCCTTAAGTCCCATGATCCAAGTCAGAGGGCCAACGGCATCATGACCGTGGCCGGAGGGATCGTGGTCACCTTTGCCAAGGAAATTTTGAACACCATTGCGGGATAATCCGGTATGCATACAAAGAAAAAAGGGCAGGCCAAAACGCTGGCCCGCCCTTTGAAAGGAGGATTCAATGGAAAGTGATAACTGGATTGTACAAAATCTGCAAAACGCACTGGACACATGGAATGGAAAGCTGTCGGAAATCTGGCAGCTGCTCACCCAGTCGCCCCAGACCTTTAAGGGCGGTGGCATCTGGGAGGTGATTGTCAACATCAACGGCACCTTGCAGGCCATCGGCTATGCCCTGTTGGTGTTGTTTTTTCTGGTAGGCATGGTCAAGACCTGCGGCTCACTGGCAGAAGTCAAGAAGCCGGAACACGCCCTGAAACTCTTTGTGCGCTTTGCCATTGCCAAGGGAGTCATCACCTATGGTCTGGAACTTATGATTGCCCTGTTTACCATTGTGCAGGGGATCGTGTCAAAAATCATGGTGACGGCGGGGCTGGGGGGTGCGACCCAAACCGTGCTGCCGCCAGAGATTGTGGAAGCAGTGGAGAACTGTGCATTTCTTGAAAGCATCCCTTTGTGGGCGGTGACTCTCATCGGAGGACTGTTCATCACCGTATTGTCTTTTGTAATGATCATGAGCGTATATGGACGTTTTTTTAAGCTCTTTCTCTATACTGCCATTGCCCCGGTGCCCTTGTCCACCTTTGCGGGTGAACCCAGCCAGAGCATTGGCAAAAGCTTTCTGAAAAGCTATGCGGGTGTCTGTCTGGAGGGGGCAATCATTGTACTGGCCTGTGTGATTTTTTCACTGTTTGCGGCATCCCCGCCACAGGTCAACCCGGACGCTTCGGCGGTCACCATGGTTTGGGCCTATATCGGGGAACTGGTTTTTAACATGCTGGTATTGGTGGGAACCATCAAGCTTGCAGATCACTGTGTGAAGGAGATGATGGGCCTGTAGAAATAAAAAAGGACGTGGTTAACGTCCTAGAATACAGGCTTATCGTCTTTGTTATAGCGCATGGTTCCTTCGCTGTCAATATAGCAGTCACGGGTAGAGATACCCCGAGCTCTTGCCGTCCGGGCCTGCCAGGCAATATCTTCTTTCATGGTTTTATAGTATTGCCGCTCGTCCCAGTAATCCTTAAAAGAGCGTATCCAAGAGATCAGGGAAAAACCCAAAAGAATAAAGAGAATGGCAAAAGCCAGTTTTTCGTGGGCAGCCGCCCATGGATTGAGAAAAGTGCTGACCAGCAGGAAATAGACAACGGGCAATGTCAGACGAAGCTTTCCAGCAAGCTTCAACACAAACGACAAAACAATGAGCACAATGGTGATGATCAATGAAATAAATGCGACATATACCATGGGGGCGCCTCCTATGTATTGATTTTTATAGTTTTAGTATAGCAGGCTTCGCTCAAAAAGCAAGCCTGTAAAAGCAAAAGGAGATTTATTATGGAAGTGAAGATAAACCGCGAGATCCGCGAATATACAGAAAGCATGTTTTTCGGACTGTCCATGCGGCAGTTTGTTTTTTCGGTTATGGCCTGTGGGATGGCCGTTGGCCTGTATTTTTTACTCAGGCCTTACTTTGGCATGGAAACACTGTCCTGGGCCTGTATCTTAGCTGCTGCACCCTTTGGGGCGTTAGGCTTTATCAAGTACCACGGCATGAACGCCGAACAGTTTCTGTGGGCATGGATAAAAGATCGGTTTCTAATGCCCAAAATTCTGATTTTTGATGCGGACAACCTGTATTACCGGATGCTGACCACGCCAGCTAACAAGAAAAGAGATAAAAAAGAAAAAAAGGATCAAGGAGCGAAAAATGATTAAGACACTTAAAAATTCAAACCATCAGGAAAAGGATAAATTTAAAATTCCCAAAAGCGCGCAGCAGGCTGTCCCCATCCAGATCATTTATCCGGATGGGATTTTTTGTATCGGTAAAAATAAATATTCCAAGACTTTTCGGTTTACGGACATCAATTACGCTGTGGCTGGTCGGGAGGATAAGGAAGCCATGTTTTTAGAATATTCCGAACTGTTAAACAGCTTTGACAGCGGCGCGACCACCAAGCTGACCATTAACAACCGCCGCCTGAACCGGGCGGACTTTGAAAAAAGTATTCTGATCCCCATGAAAGAGGATGGACTGGACATATACCGGAAAGAGTATAACCAGATGTTACTCGACAAAGCTACCGGAACCAACAGCATGATTCAGGAAAAATATGTGACCGTGACAATACTGCGCAAAAACTATGAGGAAGCCAAAACCTATTTTGCCCGCGTGGCAACAGAGCTGACCGCCCATTTTTCCCGTCTGGGGTCACGCTGTACAGAGCTTGACGCAGAGGAAAGGCTGCACGTCCTGCATGATTTTTACCGGACAGGGGAGGAGACAGGCTTCACCGTTGATTTATTACAGACCATGAAAAAAGGCCATGACTTCCGGGATTTTATCTGTCCGGATACCTTTGAGTTTGAATCGGATGCTTTTAAAATCGGAGATCGCTATGGCCGGGTGCTGTTCCTGCGTGAATACGCATCCTATATCCGTGACAGCATGATCAGTGAGCTGACGCAGCTCAACCGAAACCTTATGCTCAGTATTGATGTGATCCCAGTGCCGACCGATGAAGCTGTGCGGGAGGTGGAAAACCGCCTGCTCGGGGTGGAGACGAATATAACGAATTGGCAGCGGAGACAGAACCAGAATCAGAACTTTTCTGCGGTCATTCCCTATGATATGGAGCTGCAGCGGAAGGAATCAAAGGAATTTCTGGACGACTTGACCACAAGGGATCAGCGCATGATGTTTGGCTTGCTCACCCTTGTACACACTGCCAAAAGCAGGAAGCAGCTCGACGCAGATACGGATACACTGCTCACCACGGCCAGAAAGCACCTCTGCCAGTTCGCGATCCTGCGCTATCAGCAGCAGGATGGTTTAAATACCGTCCTGCCCATTGGACACCGGAAGATCAATGCTCTGCGCACCCTGACCACCGAGAGCTTAGCCGTGCTGATGCCGTTCCGGGTGCAGGAGATCATGGACACAGGCGGTATCTACTATGGTGAGAACGCCATCTCCCACAATCTCATCATGTGCAACAAAGCCAATCTTTTAAACCAGTCCGCCTTTCTTTTGGGCGTGCCGGGCAGTGGGAAAAGCTTCAGCGCAAAAGAGCTGATTGTATTTCTCGCCCTCGCGACCCAGGATGACATCCTTGTGTGTGATCCAGAGCGCGAGTATGTCTCCCTGATTACAGCCCTCGGGGGTGAAGCGATCCGGATCGCGGCGGGGTCAGAGGATCATATCAATGCCATGGACATGGTGGAGGGTTACGGTGATGGTGGAAACCCCATTGTGGACAAGTCCGAGTTCATTTTATCCCTCTTTGAGCAGTTGGACAAAAAGGGACTGGGAGCAAAAGAAAAATCCATCATCGACCGCTGCGTGGCATTGGTCTATGACGATTATCAACGGGGCGGGGAGCTGCCGACCTTATGTGTGTTGCGGGAGAAGCTCATGGAGCAGCCAGAGCCGGAAGCCCAGGAGTTGGCTTTAGAGCTTGAACTTTTCACGGACGGAAGTCTGAACGCCTTTGCCCATAAAACCAACGTGGACACCCAGAACCGCATGGTGGTCTATGACATCATGGATTTAGGCAAGCAGCTCAAAACCATGGGCCTGCTCGTTATCACGGATGCCATGATCAACCGGGTCACGGAAAACTGGAAAAAGGGCAAGCGGACACATCTGTTCTTAGATGAATTTCACGTTGTTTTTGAAAATGAATACTCCGGTGCCTTTTTCAACTCTGCGTGGCGGCGTTTCCGGAAGCGTAATGCATTTCCGACCGCCATCACCCAGAACGTAGAGTACCTTTTAGACAGTGTTTTAGCCAGTACCATGTTATCGAACTCGGAGTTTATCGTCATGCTGAATCAGGCGGCTAGTGACCGCCAGAAGCTTGCCAACCTTTTGAATATCTCAAGAGAGCAGCTGAGCTATATCACCAATGCGGATGAGGGCTGTGGCTTGATAAGGTACGGGAGTTCCTTAGTGCCCTTTGTCAACAAGTTTCCGAAAAAGACCAGACTGTACAGGCTGATGACCACCAAGCCGGGAGAAGAAACCCTTTGATCCTCCCGGTGTTTTCGATGAAGGGAGGTGTTAAGCATCGGAAAAGAAATCAAGACCCGGGAGGTAAAGAAGGATATACGGGTACTCGACAAGGCCGGAACAGCTGCCGAACGGATACGGGAAGCGACCATCCGGACAAAGGATGCCGCGGAGTGCAGCCAATCGCCGCAGGAAACATCCGCAAATGACTATGCCGTCAACCGGACATCGGATTACGCAGATCGTGCGGCCCATGGAGCAGCCCGGAAGATTCAGAATCAAAGCCGCAGCGCCGCTCAGAAGGTTAAGGCCCACTGGGCAGACCATATGGCTGAATCCGTGGAAAATGCCCGCGCCGAAGCGGAACCGGGTGTCCGGAATATCGGGGATGAGGTGCGCATAAAAACCCGGGAGCGCGTAAACGGCATGGTGAAAGCCAAAGGCAGTACCGAGCCGTCGATCAAGGCCCTCCCGGAAAAAGAAAAGAATATCCGGCAGTCTATTTACTCCGCAGCCAAGAGCAAGCGGGCGGCCCAGACAGGCATTGAAAAGGCTACTAAGCGGACGATTAAAACCAGTGATCAAACGGGCAGGCTGCGCATTAAAACGGCCAGTGAAGCCCGTAAGCTGGGAAAAAACAGCATCCGGACAGTGAAAGCATCCAAAAGGGCCATCAAGTCCGGGCGGGCCACGGCAAAGACCGCCAGAGAGAGCAGCAGGGCGGCGGCAAAAGCGTCACAGGCAGCTGCCAAGGCAGCGGTTAAGACCAGTCAGGCATCGGCCAAAATGGCCGTCAAGGCTTCTCAGGCTGCGACGAAAGCAGCGATCACCACCGGAAAGCTCGCCGCCAAGGTTACGGCCACAGCCGCCAAAGCCACGGCCGCGGTGGGAAAAGCCCTTGCCAGTGCCATTGCCGCCGGGGGATGGGTGGTGGTGCTCATTCTGGTGATCATTGTGCTTTTTGGCGGGGCTTTGTGTCTGGTGGGAGCGGGTAATGCCAATGCGGTGGAGCCTGTCAGTGAAGAAGTACAGGCTTATGAACCGCTGATCACAAAGTATGCCCGTGAACATGGGATACAGGAATATGTTGAACTGATCAAAGCGGTCATGATGCAGGAATCCGGTGGCCGCGGGGGCGATCCGATGCAGTGTTCAGAGTGCGGCTATAATGACCAGTATCCCGGCGGCATCACCGACCCGGAGTATTCGATCAATATTGGCATCCGGTATCTGGCAGACTGCCTGCACGCCGCGGGGGTTACCAGTCCCATGGATTTAGAGCATATCAAACTCGGATTACAGGGCTACAATTTTGGGGCAGGCTACATCACCTGGGCTTTGGAAAATTACGGCGGCTATACCCAGACTAACGCGCAGGAGTTCGCCAATTTGCATGGCGGCAGCTATGGCGATGTGAGCTATGTGCCGAATGTTTTAAGGTATTACCCTTTTGGACGTATCCCGACAGGGACAGGCAACAGCAATATTGTCAACGTAGCGGCCAGCCAGATCGGGAATGTCGGAGGACAGCCCTACTGGAGCTGGTATGGCTTTTCTGGTCGGGTGGAATGGTGCGCTTGCTTTGTTTCATGGTGCGCGGATCAGTGCGGCTATATCGACGCAGGGATCATTCCAAAGTTTTCCTATGTCCCGGACGGCGTAGCCTATTTTCAATCAAAAGGCCAATGGCAGGACGGGAGTTATACCCCAAAGGCCGGGGATATTATTTTCTTCACATGGGGTGGCGACGGCAGCGCGGATCACGTCGGTTTTGTTGAGAATGTGATAGACGGCACCGTGAACACCATTGAGGGAAACACCACAGACAGCTGCGCAAGAAGGAGTTACCCCCTCGGGGGCTACATGATTCTGGGGTACGGCTGCCCCGCTTATTGAAACTGAAAAAAAGATTATGGAGTTTGGCGGATGAAAATCGGCTAAAAACAGGGAACCGAAAGAAAAAAACTTTCGCGTTCCCGTTTATTTTTGTGCAAAAAATCAGGGTAGCCGGGGTTTTTAAGCTTTTGTTGATCCCCAGTATCAAAACAACAAATATGTGTGGCTGAGCAGATGCAGAAAATCAGCTCGGCGGTCGATTGTTTCACTTGCAGTGGGCCGTCGTCAATGGGGTGGAGAGCGCAGACCCATGTAAAAGAAAAGCGGCTCGGGGGACTTCCTATGTTGTGCTGTGTGTTTCGCCATTTACTAAAATGGTAAGTCTGGACGGGAATGGATGAAAGAAACACGCGGGAAACCGCCTTGAAGTGAACCTGCTGAAAAGAGAATTTCTGATTGTGCAGGAAAAAGATAGTTAAAATCAGAAGTAAATTTTATTTTTTGATTTTTCGTAAAAATAGGCTATCTCTGTCCTGCTGATACAAAAGAAAAAATATATAATGTGCTGGATTAAATTTTAATAAGATCAAAAAGATAAAATTTAAAAAGGCTGATGTGATTTTGCTAATAGCAGGAAAAAAATGGCCGATTAAGTGATTGTTTCAAATGTATAATAATCATGCCATCAGTGTCAAAAAGAGACTAAGTAGCATTCGTTAACACACTACAAAAATTTAAATATGAGGGCTGGTGCTTTGGATGGGAATCTTTCAGAAAAGTACCTGTACAGTTAATCTGGAAAGCTATATTTAAAAAAATTTTCGGGACTAGGAATTTATTACGTTACTGGCTCAAGTGCTGACTTTGTCGATGAAGTCCGGGAGTCTGGACATCAGAACGTTACTATGAATATCCATAGAAAAAAGCCCCTTTCACTGCCGAGTTGCAGGGCAGCGAAGGTTGTCTTCACTTTTGGATATGGCATGCTCTTTTATATTGCTGGAGATACAACGAACTACTCATGTCTTTGTTTGATCCCTTGTATTTTTATGTTAATTGAAGCAGTATATAAAGACAAAATTAAACATGTTTGATGGGTGAACCTCATTTTTTTAATTGTGTATATGCAAGAAAATATCCTAATATGTGTTTAGCAATACTACATTTTTTGTGATATTCGTACATTGCGTGAGAATATCTTTTCAATTGCTTTCATCTCGTTCTTTCGATATAAAAGATTTTTCATCTCTTGCCTTTAGTAGATCTCAGGGATTTGAATATAATCTATCCTATAAAACTTATATTTTTTGATCATGTAATCCTTAGCGTGTTTTAAAGTAAAACGATAGCAATCTGTAAGACCATTTGCAAAAGCATTCATATCTCCTTTACGCAGATGCTGAACGGAGGCAGCGACTTTTTTGTTTAGTTTTTCAAGTACTGTTTTTTTATTATCATAATAAGCAATATAATGTCCCCATTCCGTAAGACGAAATGTTTCGGTCAGTATAGCATGTAAAGGTTGCAGTTCAATATGTTTTAAAATGGCTTCGAAAATATCAATTATATGAATGGAATTTGGTAAGTTGAAGACTTTATCCAGTTTATCTAAGTCTTTTGTAGTAAAAGTTGGGGCTACAATTAAAGCTACAGGATGGATAATTAATACTAATAATTGTAGTGCGTGAAGGTATTGTAAAGCCTCCTGTGTACGTCTCGGCTTAGGAAGCATCTGATTTACCAAAGAATCATCTGGTTCGATCACCATAGTTCCTTTGCCATTTAAACTTTTTACAAGGCCTCTCTGATTAAGTTCGTCCAAGGCTTTTCTGACTGTAAATACTGAGACACCGTATTGACTGGCAAGCTGTTTTTCATGAGGTAGAAATGTTCCGTAAGGATATTCACCACTCCCAATTTTCTGGTTTAGATCGCTGATTATTCTTGAATAAAAATAATCTTTACCGCGGGTTGGTCGCCATAAAAATGAAGCTGAAGATTTTGCTGGACATTTCGGTGTTGTGCTTACCAAATGATTTAAAGTGTTGGCAATTGAATCAGCAAATCTTTGCCCCAATTTCTCTAATTGCTTTTTCTTTACAGAAGGATCCTTACCTTTCAAAATATCCATGATAATTCCAGTAACGGACGTTGAACCATGCAGAAAGTTTTCTAAAAAAAAGGGGCACTCTTCTGTAAAAAAACTCAGGTTATGATAGAGTTCAAATGTCGAATAGAGATTGCCGATTAAAGAATTACCACCAATTTCCAGAATTTCTTTAATGAAATCAGAAGATGGACGCCAGCCGCCAGCAGCAATTCCAAGACGAGACACTTTTAGAGCTTGTTTGTAATGAAGCATTAATTCTAAATTGCAATTCTCGGATGCAAAAACTAAAAGAGAAGGTAATATTAAAGCAAAAGTTTGATATAATTGTACGATACTATCTCTTTTTCTTAAAGTATTAAATAATATATTTTCTGTTCCGTAGGGTGCATTAGAAAGGACTGTTGGTGCAAGGCGTGGGCGGATTTCGATTAAGCCTTCTTTCTTTAATGCATTAAAAACACAGTTAATTGTATATCGGCTTACATGGAATTGATTGCAGAGAACTCTCGAAGATGGCAGACAGTTCCCAGGAAGTATTTGACCATTTAAAATGCGCTGTTTAATTTCGTTATATATAAATGAGAATTTGGTCTCTTGTGGTTCCATGATTAAATTCCTTTCAATTTTACTTTAATTATACTTCTTATACTTTAGGTTGTCATCAAAAAACGCTAAGCTTTATGCTTACCTGTCCAATATAGTCGTTGCCAAGTTGTATAAAATACACTTATAATAAAAATGTAAAGTTATAGTGAAAGAGATTAAAATATTATGAATAAACAAAAGATATTAGTTGTGGATGATTCGGAAATGAACCGTGCTCTTTTGATAGATATTTTAGAAGAGCAATATGATGTTGTGGAAGCGGATAACGGTATAGAGGCGATTACACTTCTTTCACAGCATCGAATGGATTTTTCGCTCATACTTTTAGACATTATGATGCCTGAAATGGATGGTTTTGAAGTTTTAACGTATATAGATAAATATCATTGGAATGATACATTTGCCGTTATTATGATTTCAGCAGATGATTCTCCTGAGAATATAAAACGTGCCTATGACTTGGGCGCTTTTGATTATATTAGCCGTCCGTTTGATTCGACAATTGTTCGTCGTCGTATATCAAATACCATGTTTTTATATGCTAGACAACGCCATCTTGAAAAAATTATTTCAGAACAATTTTGTGAACAGGAAAAAAATAACAAGCTAATGATCTCAATTTTGTCTCATATTGTGGAATTTCGAAATGGCGAGAGTGGTTTGCATGTGTTGCACGTCAACACTATCACAGAACTTTTGTTAAGACATCTGGTTCAGCGGACAGATCGATATCCATTGTCAAAGTCTGATATTATTTTAATAAGCACCGCTTCATCTTTGCATGATATTGGAAAAATATCTATTTCAGATGAAATTTTGAATAAGCCTGGGCGTCTAACGGCAGAGGAATTTGAGGTGATAAAAACCCATTCAGCAATTGGGGCAAAAATGTTGCTGGAGTTGCCGGTGGAACAACAAAAGTTGCCGCTTGTAAAAGTAGCTTCTGAAATTTGCCGGTGGCACCATGAAAGATATGATGGCAATGGTTATCCAGATGGATTAAAGGGGGATGAAATTCCTATTGCCGCTCAGGTAGTAGCATTGGCGGATGTATATGATGCTTTAACCAGTGAACGATGTTATAAAAAAGCATACTCACATAGAGAAGCATTAAAAATGATTTTGGATGGGCAATGCGGCGTATTTAATCCGATTCTTTTACAATGCCTGCAAGAAATTGCGGATACGCTTGAAAATGAATTAAAGGATACTGCGTTTGGGCAGGAGACCAAATACATTCAAGATGTAAGAAAAAAAATAGATTATGATAGGTTGTTTAGTCATAATGCACACACATCTCTTTCGCGTGAAGAGTGGAACCTACAATTATTGTACATTGATTCTTTAACCGATGTCTACAACCGACGTTATTATGATGAACATTTTAGAGATACAGAGGATACGGAAGGTGTTGTCGTAATAGATGTCGATAATTTTAAAGATATTAATGATTATTATGGACACGCTAGAGGGGATATTGTGTTGCAAAATATTGCTAAAACGATTTTATCATGTGTGAGAAAAACGGATACTGTAATCCGTTATGGTGGGGATGAATTTGTAGTAATCTTTTATAGTATTCCTGCCGATGCATTTAAAAATAAATTAGAGCGAATACGGATGCTTGTAAATAGGCTTGTGATAGATGAATACCCTGAAATTCAAGTTTCAATCAGTGTAGGGGGAGCGCATGGATTGGGAAAAGTAAAAGAAATGTTTAATATTGCAGATCATATGATGTATCAGGCAAAAAATACAAAGAATCAAGTGTTTATACAGTTTCTTGAAAAAGAAACAAATGATATTTAAAAGCGAGGAAATGATGAATTTAAGAGACTGTTATATGAATTTTGACGGCAATTATGAGGATGCACTAGGAAGATTAGGATGCGAAAAGACAGTTGAGAAATTTCTATATAAATTTCTGGAAGATAAAAGCTTTAACTTGCTGGAAGTGTCAATGCGTAATGAAAATTATGATGAAGCTCTCCGAGCCACCCACACGCTCAAAGGAATTTGCCAGAATCTTTCTTTTACCCAATTGTATGAAAGCAGTAGTTTAATGACAGGAGCACTAAGGGGAAGAACGTGGGAAAAAGCAATTGAGATCATGCCACAGTTAACAAATGATTATTGTCAAATCATAAGTGTTATAGAAAAATATAAACGTTTTAAGGCGGAACAATATTGATGTGGAATAATGAAAAAAAGAAATCTCCAATGCGATTTCTAACATACAGTTTCATAGGCCTTCTAATCTTTAGTGTAGTTGTTTTTACGCTTTTAGGAATTCATATGAATCGAGAGAGCAAAGAGGCATTTTATGAAGTTGGAGAAATCTATATGTCTGGAATGAATCAGCAAATGTCAGAACATTTTGAGTCTGTAATTAAACTGCGTTTTGATCAGGTTAATAGTATTGTTTCTGTTGTTTCAGAAGAGAGAAACAGTGAAAATCTATACGATGAACTCATTTACAGATCGCTGGCCAGAAATTTTGATTATTTAGCACTTTGCTCTGCTAAAGGAGAGTTTGAAACGCTTTATGGACAACCAGTACAGCCGATTAACCCATCTCCTTTTGTGGAATCCTTAATACAGGGAGAGCAGAGAGTTGCGGTAGGGATGGATGCAACTGGAAAAGAAGTAGTATTGTTTGGTGTTGATGCTAATTATCCTATGTCGAATGGTGATAGATGTACAGGCCTGATCGCAGCTGTACCATTAGACTATATCACCAATTTTCTTTCACTAGAGGGAGAAGATCAATTAATGTACTACCATATTATCCGGCCAGATGGCAGTTTTGTAATCAGAAATTCCAATACAGAGTTATGGGAATTTTTTGATTTATTGCAAAATCAGGCTGATCCAGCATCAAGTGAATCAATTATGGATTCTTCTCTTAAAGAATTTGCTGTTGCGTTAGAAGATAATGACATGTACGATACAACTCTTAAAATAAAAGGTAAAGAGCTGCAAGTTTGCGTCACTCCTTTACCATGTTCAGAGTGGTATCTGGTAGCAGTTATGCCTTATGGTATATTAAATGAGATTATAGGAAAGCTAGGCAGCCAACGTATAGGTACAACGGTAATAGCCTGTATTTCTATTTTAACAATTCTGATACTAATTTTTATCAAATATTTTTCTATGACTCGTACTCAACTGCGAGAGTTGAAAAAAACTCGCCAAGTAGCGGTTGAAGCAAGTAAGGCAAAAAGCGAATTTTTAGCTAATATGAGTCATGATATACGAACACCTATGAATGCAATTGTAGGGATGACTGCTATTGCCACCACTCATATAGACGATAAAGAGCAGGTTCAGAATTGTCTGAGAAAAATTACGCTGTCGAGTAAACATTTATTAGGACTTATTAATGACGTTTTAGATATGTCTAAAATTGAAACAGGCAAATTGACACTAACAATAGAGCGGATTTCTTTAAAAGAAGTTATTGAGGGAATTGTTAATATAATGCAGCCTCAGATAAAGTCCAAAAAGCAGAATTTTGATATACATGTAGATAATATTTTAACAGAAAATGTGTGGTGTGATGGTGTACGTTTAAATCAGGTATTATTAAATCTTTTATCCAATGCAACTAAATATACGCCAGAAGGTGGTTCTATACGATTATCTTTATTAGAGGAAAAGTCCCCTAAAGGAGATAATTATGTTCGAATTCACATTAATGTTAAAGATAACGGAATCGGCATGTCACCAGCATTTTTAGAGAAAATATATGAATCTTATAGTCGTGCTGATGAAAGTCGGATACATAAAACTGAGGGTGCTGGCTTAGGGATGGCAATTACAAAGTACATTGTGGACGCAATGGAAGGAAGCATTGCTGTAAAAAGTGAACTCGATAAAGGAACAGAATTTAATCTCGTCTTTGATTTTGAAAAGGTTGATGCATTGGAAGTGAATATGGTGCTCCCGCCGTGGAATATGTTGGTTGTTGACGATGATAAGTTATTATGTCAAACGGCCATAAAAGCTTTAAATTCCATTGGAATAAAAGCTGAATGGACATTGAGCGGAGAGAAGGCGGTAGAATTGGTAATTCAGCACCATCAAAAGAAAGACGATTATCAGATCATTTTATTAGACTGGAAACTGCCGGATATGAATGGTATTCAGGTTGCTAGAGAAATTCGACGTAATTTAGAAAATGAAATACCGATTTTATTGATTTCTGCATATGATTGGAGTGAGTTTGAGACAGAAGCCCGTGAAGCAGGAATTAGTGGCTTTATTTCCAAACCTTTGTTTAAATCTACTTTGTTTTATAGCTTGCGTAAGTACATGGGCTGCGAGAAAATAGACGATCAAATACCAGAGCAAAATATTGATATGTCTGGATGCCATATTCTACTCGCTGAGGACAATGAACTAAACTGGGAAGTTGCAAAGGCATTACTATCCGATTTGGGAGCAGAACTGGATTGGGCAGAAGATGGGCAGATATGTGTGGAAAAGTTTCAAAGATCACCAGATGGATATTACGATCTTATTCTTATGGATATTCGGATGCCCCATATGACAGGTTATGAAGCGACAGAAGCAATTCGACGGTTAAATCGATCCGATGCTTCATCTGTTCCAATCATTGCCATGAGTGCCGATGCTTTTTCTGAGGATATACAACATAGCTTAGAGTCTGGTATGAATGCTCATATTGCTAAGCCAATTGATGTATTAGAAATATCTCGTTTATTAAAAAGATATTTAGTATAAAGGGGCTACAAAAACGCGTAACGAAGGATGCGCGTTTTTGTATTAAGAAAAACACATATTCTGGTAAAAATATTTTTACTTTAGTTACTTGGTTTCAGATAGCTGAATCAGATATTTAATGATTTTTGCAAATAAATAATTAACAATATTTTCTCATCGCAAATAAAAATATAATTAATAAGTATTGAGGGGGATAGGATAAAAGTACCTTTAAAATATTTGAATTGAGAAAAAATAGAACTCAATATACTTTACTTAGTATGTCTGTAGTTAAAACACTGTAAAATAATTTTAAAACATAAATTTTTGTATTCTAGCAGGCACGTTTACCTCAATGTGAGATATTGTGCCTTTTTTAGGTTATCCGCGTGGCCCTCCTCCATTCAGTTTTGTTAATAAACTGAATGGAGGTAAAATTATGAAAGCTAATACAAAATGTTTTGTTAAAAATGAGAAGGGGCACTATTTTGAAATTAGATATGATGAACTTTGCGAACGCTGTGAGGCCTACCCAGAAATATATGCGAGCAAAAAGTTTTTTCCGCTGCAGGGAATGCTTTTGGAAGTAACGCCAGAACAATATAAATCACTTTACAAGGATTATGAGAGACAACGATATTTAAAAAAACTGGAGAAAGAATACAATCCTATCTCTTTCAATGAGTTAAAAAATGATAAGAATAATCTGATCAAAACGGACGAAGATATTTTTAAAATTATTGAAAAGAATATATTGTTAGAAACATTGGGAAATGCATTAAACCAACTAAATGAACAGGAAATATCTATTATTAAAGCATTATTTTTTGAAGAAAAAACAGATACTGCATTTAGTCGAGAAATAGGCGTTCCAAGGTCAACGATTACAAGTCGAAAGAAAAAAGTACTCAAAAAACTTAGAAAACTAATAGAAAGTTAGATAATTCAAGAGCCTAAATTTTTGGATTTAGGCTCTTATATAAAAATACTAGTTTTTATTTTTTTAACTATATAGACTGTTATAGAAGAAAAATCATTTTTAAAATACATGGCATTTGGAATATTATTTGATTTTATTAGTAAATTTATTAAACAAAAAGATTGAACTCCATTTCTCTTTTTATCTGTTTGTATTTATCAAGTTTTTTCTCTAGCTGTTGAATTTCAGTATTTAAATCATTTAAAATATGTGCGATAGATTTTTGTTCTAAATATGGAGGAACAGGCACAATAAGTTCAAGTAAATCTTCTATTTGAATAGCTGCTGAGCCAAAATTATTGTTCTTTTTAATTAGTTCTGATTCCAAAAATTTTACTAAAAAATAGAACCAGGAATTAAAGGTTTCTTCATTTGCAGATAAAACGACTTGACCTTTAGATTCCCTAATTTTTATATAGTCGTTGGTTAATTTATCTTGGTTGTTTTTCTTTTTATTAAATAATATTTTGGATGATTTAATACGCTGAATTTTACATAAATCACCTATTTTTTTATATGTATATATTTTTTCAAATCCTGGTAATTGCATATTTCCAGTTAAAATTTTTTCAGTTACTATTTTTTTGAATCTTATTTTTTGGATAATCAGTTTTTGAAGAGAAAAAATCAGTTTATTCATATCAAAAAAAATTTTATTACTTATATTTTCAACATTATTTAATTTCAATTCTTTTCCTCAATAGGTTGCTTGCTTAAAAGGTGTCTTAAAAAGCGTTAATATTAATTTGACACAATTTACACTTGCTACTATAGCTATCATCTGCCTTTGCCGCATTAGTGTGAAGTTTCATCAAGAAACGCTTAAAATCATAATACCGTATAATTACTTATTAGCAACATCTAGATAAGCACCTTTAAATCCCATCTTTTTTAAATGATTTTTTACTTTTTCTTCAGCTTTTTCTACTTCATTAACACATTCTGTCAAAGAGTATTCATAGTATTCTGCCATGTCAATAATTTGTAAAGAATAATAGGTGGGTATTGCTTGATAGATGTCTTTAATCCTTTTATAAATATCAATGAACCATTTTTTTTCTATTAAAAAATGTATGATTTCTTCCTTACTCATTTGCTGGTATTTATTTTTTAATAAAGAATTTAAACTAGCTTCTGTTTGGTTAGTGGCTCTCTGATAACTAATCTCAGTGTTTAGCAATGTGCGATATGTTTTAATAATCGAAATTTCTTTTACATTGTCGTGGTCCTTTTGAGCATTATTAGTAAAGTTATTTGTTAACATATTATTTTTTTTATCCCAATAATAGGACTTATTCACGTCAATTTTGTTTTCTTTAGTGAATGTTTCAATATGATCTGTTACTTTTTTAAGTTCTTTTTTAAGTCTTTTCAGAACTTGGCTTACATCGCTGTAGAAATAATCAGTTAATAAAGGTTTAATATGTTCAAATAAATCATAATACCCATTTTTTACTGAACCATATTTGTTATATCGAGTGTTCTTTTTATTTTCATAGTTTAGTATATAATAAACATCGTTGCGCATTATTTGTGCCCAATATTCTAACAGTTCTTCATAAAAATCGTATTCGTCTAAAATGGGTACTTTTGCAAACGAAATAAGTAATTGTCTTGAGATGCTTTCAATCAATTCTTCAGCGTTAACTCCATTTTTTAATTCTTTTAGAAAGGGAACGGTGTGCGTTTTCCAATTATTAAAAGCGTCTTCTATCTTTTCAAAATTCTTTATAAATGCTGTGTCTGTGGCAATTATTTGGCAAATCTTCTCTTTCTGCACGGACAAGCAATAGTAGTCTTTCCTAATCAATTGAAATAAACGATTTTTTAATGCTGGGCATGCTTTCCAAAGTGGATTCATTTTTGCAATTTCTTTTTTGGGAATTCCACCATTGATTAAAGCATTGATATCTCGTAAATCCTTATGAGCAGTATCTTTATAATAATAAAAAGTATCTATACTATATTCGGTCATCATTTTGAGCTCATCATTTGCAATAAAGCGAGCATAGTTTGGATTGGATGTATCGGATGTGAGAAAAGTACTGATAATTTTATGGATATCCCGTTTTCTTAGATAGCTTTTACCATTCTTGCTAACAAAGTCCCTATTTGCATCAATTATAAAAATACCTTTTCGTTCTGACGCGTTTCTTTTGTCAAGGATTAATATACTAGATGGACTGTCTGTTTCACAAAGTAAGTTAGACGGGAGATTAATGATTCCTTTTATATATCCATGTTTGATGATCCACTTGTAAGTATTGGCGTTTATGTTTTTGGGAAAAAATACGCGGCTTGGAAGGAGTACAGCTGCTTTACCTGTTGGGTTCAAAGAGTTTAATATATGCAATATCCAAAGCGTGGCCTCTTTTTTTTCTGGAAATTTTTTCAGTATATCGTTAGAATACCTTCCATAAGGATCAGGCACTTGAATATCACTTATCCATGATTTGTCCATAAATGATAGGTGTGTCACTACAAAGTCAAAAGTTTTTATCAGATTTGGATGGTTCGAATTCTTAAATTGAGGAGAAGAGAGCGCACTCTTTCCACATGCAATTTCAATATTTTTTTTATGGTGAAGAAATAAACGCATGCGTGCTAAACAAGCACTGAAGACGTTTTTTTCCTGGCCATAAATATTGTGCATGATCTGCAGCACAAGTCAATAAAGAGCCGGATCTACATGCAGGATCATATAGTGTTTTGTTAAAATCCTTTACGGAGTCAACACCAATGACTCTAGCCATAATAATAGAAATTTCATTTGGCGTGTAGAATGCTTCTTTGTTTATGGTGGAATCATAGGCAAATTTATGTATGAGATAATCATATAGTTTTAAAAATGAATATTCAGAGTGATTTTGCTCATTGAAAATATTTTCTTCTAAATTTTGAAATATTTCTACTAAACATGAAATTCTATCAATAGATTCCTTATCTTTATCAAGTTCAGCACTGTTAAAATCAGCAATATCAATAATACCGTTAAGATTGTTAGATTCGGCAAACCTGCGTAATACAACATTAATCCCTTCGCCAATGTTTTCTCGATATTTCATGGACACAATATCATCAAAGCTTCCGCCCTTTGGGATTGTGATATTCCAACTTTCATTACTGCCATTGTGTCTTATTGAAACATACTTTAAAAATAATAAAGATAAGACATAATTTCTGAAACGCTGTGGTTCAAGATTACCTCTCAAGTTGATACAAGCATTGTATAGTTGATCGTAAATTTTTATCTGTGACATTGCCTTTTTTAGAATTCCCTCCTAAAATTATTGTTTTGTTTAATGCTTTAAAACATTTGTTGTTTATTGTTTTCAAATATTTTAGATCCAACATTACTTTATCCGATTACAACTTGAGAGCTTTTATCCTTGCAAGAAAGATTAATTTCTTTTATCGTGTATTGCCAGCTTGAAGGCTTTTTAACAAAATTTTAAAATTAGATTGTGAATTTATATAAAATAAACTTCTTAATTAGAATATTTCCGAACCATTTTCAAACATTGTACCAAGTAATCCATGTTTAGTCAATGTGTGAAGTTACTTTTGGTTTTAATATTTTTAATTCATAAATAGTATACAAGTGACTATGATTTAATACATTATTTAATATAACTATAAAAAATATTTAATGTTAATGCTTTTGATTTGCTTTTCAAAAAGATTAAAGGATTAGTTTGAAAGTTTGTATGCAAGTAATAATAAAAAATATTTATATAATTTTTATTTTTATATCAAATAATACGTTAAATGTGGCTATAAATAAAAAATAATAACAGGTTATTTGTTGGTTTGAAAGTGTTTTAGGATATAGGAGACGGATTGTGTAATTATGGAACAAAAACAGTAAAAATAAAGATTTTTTTTCCTTCATACTATATACTGTTGGCGGCTATCCATATTATAAAAAATTATTTTGATCAAAGGAAAGAGGAAAATGAGGAAAAAGTTATATTTTGTTTTAGCGATATTTCTGATTTTAGCACCTTTTTTGACGGGCTGTAATAATGCAAATCATGTTAAAACGCTTCGCGTTGGAGTTCGTGATAATATTGTGAACTTTGGATATCTCAATGAAATATCAGGAAAATATTACGGATTAGAGGTCGATATTGCCACTGAGTTGGCCAATCGTTTAGGATATGGTAATGTGGAGTTTACCACTGTAACTCCCGACAATCGAAAACAGATGTTACTGGACGGTAATGTTGATTGCCTTATCGCATGTTATTCAATTTCAGATACACGTATTGAGAATTTTGATTTTTCGCCTGCGTATTATACCGATAATATATGTATAATGGTGGAAAACTCGTCAATGATTGAAAAAATTGAAGACCTGCAGAATAAGAAAATTGGAGTAATGAGTGGCTCAAATACCGCACCTATTCTTGCCATAAAATTACAAGAAATTGGAATGATCCAAGGTGAATTAGGTTCAAAAGTGACGGGTGTGGAAGCTTTATCGGATACTGACGAAGCTACTGTGTTTAACGGTATGTACTTTAAGAAAGAAAATAATTATAACGCACTTTCTGATGATCTGGAGGTTGGAACTGTTGATGCTGTCGCAATGGATGGCGCTATTACAAAGACTTATAAAAATGATGAACGAAATATTTTGGATTTTAATGTATCTGAGCAACAATATGGCGTAGCCACTCAGAAGGGGTCTGAACTGAGTGCGCAAGTCTCCGAAAAAATCCAGGAGATGTTGGATGATGGAACGATTGAAGTATTAAAGGATAAATGGGATTAAGGGAGAGGAAAATTCGGATGTCCAATAAATTAAAGAGAAAAGCATTTCTTTTGATTTCCTTGGAAGTGATTGCGCTCGTCATAATGGGAATTTTTCTGAATACGATGCAAAAGAATCTTTCTTTAAAAGGATATCGAAATGATATTACAGAGGAAAACAAACAAATTCAAATACTTTTGAACGAAGCAGCAGAAGAAGCTGTTCAAACAACTGAAAGCTATGATGCTATTTTTCAGTCTAAAGCAGCAAGTATAGCCTTTATGGCTCAAAACAATGCAGGTTTTGAAGCCTCCGATTCAAAAATGCAGGAATACCAGGAATTACTTGGAGTAGGCAATATTCTTATACTAAATAATAGGGGAGATGTGATTGCTAAAGCCCGGGATTCATCTGCTAATTTTAATTATCCGCGTTATAATCAGTTACGTACTGTTTTTTCAGCGGGGGTGCCGAGTGAAGCCTTTGAAATCGAAAGCGACAATCATTTTTACCGTTATTACGGTGCAAAAATCAATGATGAGCAGATGGTTGTCATTGAAGAGAATCCAGATGAGCTATACCAAATATTGGATGATACCACCTCGCCATCTGCAATTTTCAATAACGTTACCATTGGTCAAACTGGATATGTTTTTGCCATTTCAGCTAAAAATTATTTAATTACCTATCATTCGAACAGTGCCCTTATTGGAGAAGATGCTTTAGATGCCGGCATTCCTGTGGATGAATTAGAAAATGGAAATTTTACGTGGATTAACTTCAATGGCGAAAAAATGTATGCGGGTATTAGTAGAATTGATGAAACTTACTATATTAGTGCTGTTCCTGAGACGGAAATAAAATCTTCACGTAACATTACGGTCGGGGTCATATTGTTTACTTTTTTTGCTGTAATAACCATTGTTATCACATATGGGATTTTCATTATAAATGATCATGAGAAAAAAGCAAAATCTGATGAAGATTATCAAGTAAAAGGGCACTTCATATATAATAAATCTGTAGGTAAGAAAGCAGCTGTTCTTTCATTTGTAGGCTTAATTTGTATACTTATCATTTCTTATTATATGCAGACCCTGTTTGCCTTATCATCCCAGTCGATGACGAATATGCAGCGTGTTGATGAAGTCGAAAGTACCATAAATCATTATCAAGAAAAGATTGATCTGTTAACAGACCAATATAACGAAAGATATCTAGGTAAAGCAAAATTAGCTGCATATATTTTGGATTCAAATCCTAGACTAAGGAATAAACAAGATCTGCAGGCATTGGCAGATACACTTCAAATCCAATATGTTTATGTTTTCGATGCGAACGGCGTGCAAACAGCTACAAACTCACCTTATACAAAGTTTCAGGTCAGTCAAGACCCTAAAGATCAGTCTTATGAATTCAACAAGTTGCTTTCAGGCGCTGAATATCTGATTCAAGAATCTCGACCGGATGATGTTTCAGGTGAATTACGACAATATATTGGGGTATCTCTGAGAGATGGGGCTGGAAATGCAAATGGCTTTGTTCAAATTGGTATCCGACCTTCACGCTTGGAAAACCTTATGGAAAATATGCAAATTGATAAAATTCTTGATGGTGTAAAGGTGGGAGTCCATGGTTTTGCTTTTGCCGTAGACAAAGAAAATCATAATTTTGATTATTATCCTGTCCATAAATTAATTGGGCGCCCTGCCACTGAGTATGGTTTAAGTGATGAAGAGTTTAAGGATGGTTATAGTGGTTATATGACCATTGAAAATCAAAGATACTATGGAACTGCAAAAGAAACGGCTGTCGATTTTGTTTATATTACGGTACCCGAAACTGAAATTATGGAAGAACGTATCCCGTTGACTTTGGCATCTTCAGCGTTGAGTTTGTTTTTTCTTGTTATAATCTTTTTTGTTTTGGCTTTTGATGTCAAAAAAGAGACCATTAACCGTAAAAAGGATCCGGTACATGAAATTTTCAAATCAGATGGTCGAATGGTTGATGTTCAAATGCCTGATGGCAGAATGGCTAAAACGGAAACCGCCGCCAGTCGATGGATGAATATTGCATTAAACTGGGGAGAAAAAACTCCAGAGCAGAAAATCACAGTGGTTATCAAAATAATTTTAGGAATTTTGACTATTGCCATTAGTGTTGTAGTTCTCTTTAAAGATAAATTTTTTACTGATAATTCAATTTTTGCTTATATTCTTGGTGGCCAATGGGATCATGGTTTAAATAT